>JAITTX010000016.1 GCA_031286755.1 Paraburkholderia sp. | reverse complement strand
GAGCCAGCGAGCGTGAGTATCTCGAGGTCCCCGCGCAGCGCTGTTGGCGTCTGCGCGCCGGCGAAGCGCAACTGCGCCACGCTGAGGCTGCCGATGCCTTGAATGACGAAGGCCGCGCTCCATGCGCAGCGGCGCGACATATCCTCGAGCGCGAGGCGCAGATCGTCGCCGGGAGTCAGGCGTAGTGGGTAGCTTTGCATGTCCGTATGAAGATTGCCCAGATTTGAAAGAAGCTAGACCGAACCCGGGATCCCGGCAAGTCGCCGCCCGGGGATACGAGTCCCCGCGCGCGGCGCGCGCCCATAAGGACTTCCCCCATTGATTATGAAAGGCAAGACCGCCAATAATTGCAGACGTTTGGCCCGGCCGGGTGGCTGGCCCCGTTTTCGGAGCGACTTGCGCGGTGCCGCCCGCTCCGGTCTGGCGTGGAGCGTCACGTCCTGCTTTCCCCCACCTCTCGATGCTCAACTCTCCGAACCCATTTTCGTCGTGCGCCGAGCGGCCCAACCTGAGCAGTTGGCGCCGCGAGTTGAGCAACGCTACGGATTTCGATGAAGTCACCGATGTCGTCGGGCGTGCATTCAAGCCCCATGCGATGACACTGCGCGACCCGGAGCGCGCCCTCAATACTCAGCTTTATTCGAAGAAGGTGGGGCAAATTTCGCTGCATCTGCTCGAATATGGCGCGGAAGTGAAAGTCGAGCCGGACTGTTTCGAAGGCTTCGTGCTCGTGGAAATTCCGCTGCGCGGCGGCGGCCGCTATCGATGCGGCCGTGAGTCGCTCGACGGCGACACGGCGCATGCCGTCGTCATGTCGCCGGGCAAGCCCGTGCATCTCGACCTCGCGCCTTCGCTCTCGCAACTGATCGTGAAGCTCGATCAGCGGCTCATCGATCGCACGTGCGCGGCCCATCTCGGTTGCCAGACGCGCGAACCCGTGAGCTTCGACCTCGGCCTCGATCTCGGCGGCCGCGCGGGCCGCGCATGGATGAGCACGCTGCGTCATGCGATCGAAGGCAGCGAAACCTTTCCCGAGCTACTCGACAACGCCATCTACTGCGCACACATCGAGCAGATGCTGATCGACGCGCTGCTTTACGCGCATCCGCACAACTTCTCGCACCGCTTCGCGCTCACGCATGCGCTGCCTGCCGTCGCGCCAGCCTATGTGCGGCGCGCCGTGGAGTACCTCGAAGCCCACGCGGCGGAGCCCATCACCATCGAGTCGCTGGCGCAGGCCATTGGCGTAAGCGCACGCGCCCTCTTCAACGCGTTTCGAAGCACCTACGACCAGACGCCGATGGGCTATTTGCGCGAACTGCGCTTGCAACGCGTGCATGATGCGCTGCTCGAAGGCACGCCGCACGCCGAGACGCTCACGCAGCTCGCGGTGCAATGGGGCTTCTTTCACTATGGCCGTTTCGCGCGGTACTACAGCGAGCGCTTCGGCGAGCGCCCGCAGGACACGCTACGGCGCAGCCGGACCGGCGCATCGGCCGATCGGGCGGTCAATCCGGCTGTCAATCCGGTGGTCAAGCGGGATTGACCTCGCGAACCCGTTCGCCCGTGCCGGTCGGTACGTGGTGCGCGGCGCGGTTGATCTGCTCGATCACCCACGGATGGCTCATTGCCGCGCGGATCGTCGTGGTTCGCACTTCGTCGGGCAAGAACGCCACCTCGCCGTAGAGCGTCGACCACTTCTGGCAATGATCAACGAGCGGACGCTCGCGCGCCTCCCACACTTCGAGCGCGGCGGGAATGGCCTCCGCGTGATCGGCGCCCTCGAGCGCGCACGCGAGCGCCAGTCCGTTCTGCATCGCCATGCCGCCGCCCTGGCCGAGATTGGGCGGCTGCGCATGCGCGGCGTCGCCGAGAATGGCCGTGCGCCCCGCCGACCACGCGCTGCACTGGATGATGCTGTACACACCCCAGCTCACTTCCGTGCCGATACGGTCGATGAGATGCGCCCACCGGGGAAACGCGCTGCTCCATAGCGCCTTGTCGACACGCGTGTCGCGCGCCGCGCAATCGCTCTCGGGACAGGTCAGCGCGAGATAGATCTGCGTCTCGTTGATCGGCGTGACGAGCAAGCGGCGAGCGCCGTTCCAGTTCTCGATGTACTTGCCCGCGTCCTCGGCGAGAATGTCGCCCGACCTTCGCTCGATCACCGTGCGCAACGCGCCTTCGGCCGTCTGCTGATGGTACGTTTCGAGCCCGAGCGCCTCGCGCACGCGCGACCAGATGCCATCGACCCCGACCGCGAGATCCGCGCGCGCCACGTCGCCATTGGCGAAGCGCAGCTCGCCGCGCGGCGTCGCGCCGACGACTTCCGCCGACGTGACGACCTTCACCCCCGCGCGCAGTGCAGCGTCGCGCAATGCATCGAGCAACTGGCTGCGCTTGACGGTAATGAGCCGCTTGCCGGGCCCGACCGGCGCCGAATCGATGACAACGCCATGCTGGTCGCGCTGCTCGAACGCGCGCCCTTCGAATGCGTCGCGCACCGCGTCGTCATAAGCTCCCAGCGCTTCGAGCACGCGCAAGCCGTTTTCCCAGATGTAGATGCCCGAGCCCGAGGCGCGCAGCGCGCTCTGCCGTTCGTAGACCGTCACGTCCCAGCCTCGCTGGGCCAGCGCGCCTGCAGTGGCGAGGCCGCCGAGACCGCCGCCTCCGATAACCGCCGACAGTGTCTTGCTCATGTTCTGCTCTCCTTGTGTTGCGTCCCTGCATGCACATGCGCCCGTGGACGCGAATCCGCGCTCGCGCGATTGAGACTCAGACGAGCCACGGCGTATCGGCCGATCCCCGCGGGACATCGGCGAAACCCTCGCGGCGCACATACCATTCGCTGCACTGGCCGTCGGGGTCCGCGAGAAAAAGCGCGCGTTTCCAAGGCACATCGACTACACGCAGCGGCGCAATGTCCCGCGTGCGCAGCGCGGCGAGCGCGGAATCGAAGCTGGCTTCGTCGGCGAGCTCGAAGGACGCGTGATGATAGGTGGCTTCGTCACCCTCGACCAGCACGAGGTTGTACGGATAGGCGGCATGACTCGCGCCGAGCCAGGCGACACCATTAGCCCGGTGCACGGCATGCAGGCCGCCAATGCGCGTGTAGAACTCGAGCATCGCATCGAGCTTCGGGGTCACGAGCACCGCGTGCGTGATCCGGCGCGGGTGCACGGCCGCGCCTTGCACGTGGCGCAGCGCGGGGGCGTCGTCGTAGAGCCCCGTCGTCGACGGCTCCTGGGCTGCCGGGTCCCAGACGCTCGTGAGCAATTCCATTTCGCCGTTCAACACCGAGCGCCAGTCCTTCACCGTGTCGCAATAGAACTCGTTGTAATTGCGGTCGGGATCGAACACATAGACGCTGTGCGCGACTTGATGGTCGACGGTCAAATCGAGCGGCACGCCCGCCGCCTTCAAACGCCGCCATGCTGCCACCAGTTCCGCTTCGTTCTCCAGTTCCCACGCCAGATGATTGAGGCCCGGCGCGAGGCCGATCGTGCCGGGCAATTGCAGCAAGCCGTTGCGCCCGTAGCGATCCACGCCGCCCGTCGTTTTCATCATGCCGAGGTCGTGCGGCGTGTGACCGGTGCCGAGAAAGGTCGCCTGGAGATCGGGCTCCCAGAACTCGATGTTCAGGCCGCAAACGTCGCGATAGAACTGCTCCGAGCGGCCTAGATCGTCGACCCACAAATTGACGTGACCAAGGCGCCGGGGCGCGAAATATCGAGTGCTCGCGGCCTTCGTGGCCACGGACGAGGTGGGGGACACAGCGGGGAACACAGCGAGGGACAGCGTTGAAGTCATGAATGGCGCTCCTTCTCCGGGAAGACACGGCTGCGAATGCAAGGCGTAAGGCGATCTTATCGACGCGCGAAAGCGCTGTGACGATGCGGCCGCAATTCGATGCAGGAATAGGATGTCCGCGTCATTTTCCGGACTGCGGCAACGCTTTCGTTGCCCAACAATGCGTTCACCGCACGGCACTCGAGCGGGCCGCGCGGCCGGATCGCCATGCGTTCGTCCATGCCCGCCTCACCGCCAGGATCAGGAGACCCTTCATGTTTTGGACACAAACCAGCCCGACCCAGCGCCGGGCGATTCGCCGGTGGCAATACTACGCGCTCGCCATCGGCATTCTGGGCGAGCTCTTTCTCGCCGGCGACTGGTACGGCTTCGCCGCCGTGATGACCTTCGTTTCGCACACGCTGCATCTGAGCCCCGCCGAAGCCGGCTTCGTGCAAGGCGCGTTCGCGATCACCTATTGCATCGGCATGCTGTTCTGGTCGCCGTTCGCGCGCAAATGGTCCGCGCGCAAGCTCTTTGCGATCGGACTGCTGGGCACGGGCGTCTTCATGCTCGCGCAGGCCGCCGCGGGCGACTTCGCGCAACTCGTTGGCGCGCGGCTCCTGATCGGCTTTTTCGACGCTGCCGTGTGGGTGGGCACGATGAAGCTGATCGTCGGCTGGTTCCCCACGGAGCGCCACGGCGCGACCATGGGCACGCTGCTCGCCGCCTTCAGCCTCGCCATTACGCTCGACTTCGCCGTGGGCATTCCGATGGCCATTTCGCTTGGCTGGCGTGCATTCCTCGTCACGCTCGGCTGTCTCACACTGCTCGTCGGCGTGATCGGCATGCTGACCATCAAGGGCGGCCCCCAGGACATCGGCATCGCGGGCTTTCGCTGGCAGGCCGGCGCCGAGCCTTCGCACCACGGCGGCGAGGTGGCGCTCTCGAAGATCTTCCGCGCGCGCTGGATTTATATCGGCTGGATCGCCATTTTCGGCGACACCTTCGCGCTCGCCGCGATGGCCACATGGGTCGTGCCGGCATTCATCCAGCAGCAAGGCATGCCCATGCAGCACGCCGCGCTGATCGGCACGTTGATGGGCCTTTCCCAGGTCGCGTTCCTGCTCGTGGGCGGGTGGCTCTCCGATCGCATGTCGCGCATCACGATGATCCGCCTCGGCGCGGCGCTCTCGGTGCTCTCGGCGCTGAGCTTCGCGGCGGCCACCCACTATGCGATGTCGTGGGGCATGCTGCTCGCCATCGCGGGCGCAAGCGGCGTGGTGGTGCTCTCGGGCGGCGCGATCTTCAGCCTCGTGAGCGAGAACTACGGCGAAAAGCTCGCGGCAACGGCCATCGGTTACGCGGAACTGGGCGGCATCGTCTCGACCTTCATCGCGCCAACGCTCATGGGCGCCGTGGTCGATCTCACGCACTCGTTCACGGCGGCGTTCATGGCGTTCGTCGCGGTCGAGGTGGTGATCCTGGGCGCGCTGCTCGTGATCGCTTCGAAGCGCGCCGCCGCGCCGGCCGCGGCCATCGCGCACTGAGCGCGGCGCGGTCCTCATGGAGATCCCAATGCGGGAGATGCTTATGCGCAACCCAACCCTGTCCGGGCGCCACACGCCAGCCGATTGCGAAGCGAACTACAACCTGCGAGCGCGCCATCCCGACGCGCTCGCACTGATGAGCGACTGGCAGCGTCATTCGGCGAGCGCGCGGGAGGCGCTCGAGCACGTTGCCGACGCGCGCTTTGGCGACACCGGCGACGAGCGCATCGACATCTTCCCCGCCGCGCGCCGCGACGCGTGCGCCGTGATGTTCATCCACGGCGGCTATTGGCAAGCGGGCGACAAGCGCGACGTTTCGTTCGTCGCGCCACTACTCGTCCGCGCGGGCATTACCGTGGCCATCAACAACTACGCGCTCGCGCCCGGCGCCTCGCTCGACACGATGGTCGCGCAAACGCGCAAGGCAATACATTGGCTGCACCGCAATGCCGCACGCCTGGGCATCGACGCGAATCGCATCTACGTGATGGGCCATTCGGCGGGCGGCCATCTCGCCGCCATGATGCTGACCGCCCACGGCAACGAGAACGGCGCGAGCGCTCCGGTGCGGGGCGCGATTGCGTTGAGCGGCGTGTTCGACCTCGTGCCGCTCGTCGAAACCAGCATCAATCGCGCACTCGGCCTCGACGCAGCGAACGCGGCACGGCTGAGCCCCGCGCGGCTCGCGCGGCACAGCACGGCGCCCATCTACACGCTCGTAGGCGAAGGCGAAACGGCGGGATTTCAGATGCAGCGCACGCTGCTAGGTGGCCAGTGGCGCGACGTGCATCATCTCACCGCCGTGGCGGGCCGCCACCACTACAACATTCTCGATCTCTTTCGCGAGCCGGGAAACCCATGGCTCAATTCGATCATCGCTGTGGCACGCGGGGAATCGAGCCTCGGCATCGAATAACGCCATTCAAATAAAACATCATCTGGAGAACACGTGAAAAAGCGCTTGATGACGGCTGCCGCAATGGCACTTTTTTCGGCTTCATGGGCTCACGCACAGAGCAGCGTCACGCTGTACGGGAATCTGGATACCAGTGTTTCGTACTTCAGCAACGTCGGAGGAAAATCACTCTATGGCACCCAGGACGGAAATTTCATTCCGGACTTCTTCGGCCTCACCGGCAGCGAAGATCTCGGCGGCGGCCTGTCCGCCATTTTCAGGCTTGAATCCGGATTTCTGCCCAGCAGCGGAAAACTGACCGTCCCGAATCAACTCTTTCAGCGCGAAGCCACTGTGGGGCTGGCATCGAGCCGATACGGCACATTGAAACTGGGGCACCAGCCGAGCTTCATGTTCGACGTGCTTTCGCCAATGAGCACAGGCTGGGTCGGTGGCGGCTTCAACACCTTCCACCAGGGCAATCTCGACGAACTCGCCAATACCTTCGAATTCGACAATTCGGCGAAATACGTGAGCCCGACATACTTCGGTTTTTCGTTTGGCGCGCAATTCGGTTTCGGCAATCAGGCCGGTAATTTCGCGCAGGGAAGAAACTACGGCTTCACCGTTCAATACAAGAATGGGCCGCTGAAACTGGGCGCCGTGTACACGAACGAGAACGACCGCTTTCTCGAACTCGTCAACTTCACGGGTTTGAAGTCGTTTCTCGGCACGCCCTTGCCCACGCAAGGCATGGTCGCCAACCATGTCCAGAATTGGGGCGTCGGCGGTACCTATGCGGCGGGCAACTGGCTGCTGCATGCGCTGTTCACGCAAACGCGTATCGACGTGCCAGGCGAAAGCGCCAGTGCCAACACCGCCGACGCAGGGGTGAGCTACACGTTCGCCAGTGTCGATACGGTGGGCGTTGGCGGATCCGTCGAGAATCTCGACGGCGGCCACTGGGTGACCGTGAGTTTGTCGAATCTTTATTCGTTATCCAAACGCACGGTGCTGTATCAGCAGGTGATGTATCAACATGCGTCTGGCGGGAACGCCGTGGCCTCGCTGCTGGGCGCCGGCCCGGCTAGCGGCAACTCGCAGGTCGGTGTGGCGGTCGGTATCCAACATTTCTTCTGAGCGTGCACTGCACGCCAGTTCATGCGATTTGCGCCGGTGCTGTTCCCTCGTTACGAAGACACCGCGGACGCGCGCGACGGCGCGCGCCAACCCGCTACTTCCCCCGGCCACGCATGCAGGCTTGCGGGCTACAGCCCATCCAGCCTTGCGTCGCGTGGCCGTTGTAGCCCAAAACACCCTGCCCCGCGCATCAGTTGCGGCCGGCCATCACGCCGCCGTCCACGTCCCAGATGGCGCCGGTGACCCAGCCCGCCTTCTCCGAAAGCAGGAAGGTGACCACTTCGGCAACGTCCTGCGCGGTGCCAACGCGGCCAATCGGGTGAAAGCCGTTGAAACCCTGCAGCGCGCCGTGCACCTCGGCTTTCGGAATGAAGCCTTCGTAGATCGGCGTTTGCACCACTGCCGGCGACACCGCATTGACGCGGATGCGCTTCGGCGCCAGCTCCATCGCCAGATGCTGCGTGAGCGAGTGCAGGCCCGCCTTGGCCATCGAGTAGGCCGAAGACGGCGTGGCCGCGATGGCCTGTCTCGCCCACATCGAACCGATGTTGACGATCGAGCCCGGCCGGCCTCCGGCGACCAGGTTGGCGGCGACCTTCTGGGTGATGAAGAAGAACGCCTTGTTCAGCTTCATGTACTGGTCGTAGTCCGCATCCTGATGTTCGAGGAAGGGCTTCGGGAAAAACACGCCTGCCGCATTGACCAGCAGGTCGATGTCGGGATGCCGTTCGTCGATGGCCTGGATCAGCGCCGCCACACCGGCATCGCTGGCCAGGTCCGCCGTCAACGCCGCCACCTCGCCCAGCGTGGCCAGTTCCTTGCGGGCGCCCTCGGTCTTGTCCGCGCGATGGCCCACGATCACCGCGGAGCCGCCTTCGGCGAGCACCATGCGAGCCGTCTGCATGCCCATGCCGCTGGTGCCGCCCACGACCAGAAGCTTCCTGCCCTTGAACTGATTGCTCATGTGAAATCCCTCTCTACCTGCCGTCCAACAGGTTACGGTTGAAGAAAAAGCCGGCCGAATCGCGCTTCTGGATGAGGACCTGGCGGAATCGAAATTCACGCTATCTACAAGGAAAGCTATTCATGTTCAGCGACACCAGAATGCTCCGCTCCAGTCGCGCATCACGAGTTATTCAGCCGCCATACAAGCCAAATTCTTCGCCGATTTCGCCCCGATGACAAACGAGATAAAGTGTCGATCTGGAAAAGAAAATCTTTGCCGCGATGAAGACACCCGCTTACCTGAACGCGCTACGCGCATTCGAAGCCAGTGCCCGGCACCAGAGTTTTTCGGCGGCCGCGCAGGAGCTCAACGTCACACCCGCGGCCGTCGGCCAACTGGTTCGAGGGCTGGAGGAATGGCTCGGCACCCCGTTGTTCATTCGGGGCGCCAGCGGCAAGGCCAGGCTGGTGACGACGGACGCCGCGCTGCGCGCGCTGCCCGACATACGGGCCGGCTTCGACAGGCTGTCGCTCGGCCTGGAGCGGCTCAGGGAAGGCGCGGCCGACGGCGTACTGACCATCACGGTCAGCCCCGCCTTCGCCGCCAAATGGCTGCTGCCGCGCTTCGAGCGATTCCAGGCCATGTGCCCCGATACCGATGTCCGTCTCGAGACCAGTCTCAAGCCCGTGGACTTCGTCGCCCAGCGCGTGGACGTGGGCGTGCGCTACGGCACCGGGACGTGGCCCGGCCTCGCGGCGGAGAAGTTGATGGGCGAGGAGATTTTCCCGGTCTGCTCGCCCGAGCTATGGCGACAGAATCGACGGCTGCGCACGCCCGCGGGCCTTGGCACCGTCACCCTGATTCACGACCTGTCGATGGACGGTCACGCGCGCTTCCCGAGCTGGGGCAAATGGCTCGAGAAAGCCAAAGTCACCGGCGTGCCCGCCGCGCGCGGCATGAAGATCAACAACTCGGCGGCGGTCTTGCAGGCGGCGATCGAGGGGCGCGGCGTGGCCCTTGCGCGCAGCGTCATGGCGCATGACGATCTGGCCGCCGGGCGGCTGGTGCGGCTGTTCCCGAAAATCCGCTTCGAGTCCGAACTGGCCTACTACGTGGTGTACCGCCCCGAGTGCGCCAGTTTGCCGAGGATGATGGTCTTCCGCGACTGGCTGATGCGCGAGGCGGCCACGCGCCACGAGCCGTCCATCACGGCCATCAAATAGCCGGCCTGCGCCATTTGAGCCACAGCACGCCCAGCGTCGCAAAGGCGACGGGCGGCAGGATCAGGCCCGCCACCAGCGACCACCCGTAGGCGCTAAGAAGGCCGCCCGACATGAACGAGCCAACGACCATGGCGCCGAAGACGACGAAGTCGTTGATCGACTGGACGCGCGGCCCCTCCTCCGGCGTATGGCAAGCCAGCACCTGGGCCGATGCGCCCAGGAAGCCGAAATTCCAGCCCGCGCCCAGCAGGGTCAGCCCCAACCAGAAGTGATTCACCGTCATGCCGCTCAGGCCCACGAGTGCCGCAAGCGCGATCAAGCCCAACCCGGCCAGCGTCACGTTGAGCGCGCCGAAGCGGGAAATCAGGCGCCCGGTGAAGAAGCTCGGCGCATACATCGCCACGACATGCATCTCGATGCCGTAATTGGCATGCACGCGCGAAATTCCGCACAGTTCCATCGCAAGCGGCGCCGAGGTCATCATGAAGTTCATCATCATGTAGCTCACGAGGCCGCAAAGCATCGCCACCATGAAGCGCGGCTGCGCGAGAATCTCCGCGAACGAACGGCCCGAGGCGCGGCGCTCGCCGCCCGCCCGGTGCTCGAACTTCACGCCCGACAACACGACGGCCGAAAGCACGGCGGCAACCGCGGCCCCCACATAGGTAATGGCGTAGGTATGGGGCGGCGAGAGATTCATGGTCGCGGTAACGAGCTGCGGCCCGAACACGCCAGCGGCCACGCCGCCCGCCATCACCGCCGATAGCGCGCGCGGGCGGTGCTGCTCGTCCACGCATTCGGTGGCCGCGAAGCGGAACGTCAGCACCACGGCGGCATACGCGCCGCCAAACAGCATGGCAAAGCAAAAGAGCGCGAACGAGGAGATCGTGAGCGCCCACGCGGCCACCAGGCCCGCAATCACGCCACACAGATTGCCGGAGAGGAACGCCGTGTGCCGGCCGTAACGCCGCGCCAGCGCGCCAACGGGCAAGGTCGCCCCCGCCATGCCCACGACGAAGGTGGAAATCGGCAGCGTCGCCAATTCGGGCCGTGGCGCGAGCATATGACCAATGATCGCGCCCGTTGCGTACACAACTGTCGTGTTGGCGCCTGCCAGTGCCTGTGCGGCACTCAGGCGGAATACGGAGCTATTGAGTTTCGAATTGAGCATCGGGTTTCGTAATCGGCGCGTGGCGGCACCTATTTCTGTCGCGGTGCGCAGCGCCTCTTTATCAGTATGACCCGCATGATGACAGCCAAAAGCAAGCTACAGCAAACGGGAAAATAAAGTCCTTGCGCGCACGGCAAGGCAAAAGCCCTTGTCTGGATTGATGCATCCGCTCGATGGATGCGCGCGCAACGGATCGTCATGCCGGCTTCGATCCCCTGCGCTTGCATGCGTGATCCCGAGTCCAAAACTCCCGCCATAGAACGGTTTCCATCGCCCGCATAGCGGTTGAGACAGCGTTCTTCATCACCCGGCGCGCGCGTCTGGTCGCCGCCATATCGAGGGTAAACCCTTATCAAAACCCGACCATTCAGCGCGCGGCGTGCGCTCGTTTGTCGCGTGTAAACCCTTATTTTTACTACGTCTACTTCGAATCTATACTGCGTCTACAATTTGTATACATACAAGAAGAACAATTGAAGACTTTGTAGCCGGGCGGGGCGGCGCATGGCATTGGCGCGCCCTCGCCTCGAAGGCGCAGTGAGAGTCAAAAGCGATATTGGAATCAGGCATGCAAACAGTTACCTCGCTCCCCGCGGACGACAAAATGTGCGGCTGGTATCACACGAGTCGGTCACGCACCCCCAAGGCGGCCCATACGGGGGAATCGAGCACGCGTTGGGCGGTCGTCGGCGCCGGCTTCACCGGTCTCGCCGCGGCCCGCCAGCTCGCGCTGAATTTCCCCGACGATGAAGTCGCGCTGATCGAAGCCCAGGAGGTCGGCTTCGGCACGTCGGGGCGCAATGCCGGCTTCGCGATCGATCTGCCGCACGACATTGGCGCGGACGACTACATCGGCGATATCGCCACCGCGAAAAGCACGCTCAAGCTCAACCTGCTCGGCCAGACGATCCTGCGCGAGCTCGTGGCGGCCCACGGCATCGACTGCCATATGAATGCGTCCGGCAAATATCAGGCTGCGGTGGGCGAGCGCGGCGTGGCGGTGCTCGACGCGTATCGCCGCGGCCTCGACAAACTGGGCCAGCCGTATGAAGTGATCGACGGCAAGGCGCTACCCGCGCACATTGGCACCTCGTTCTATCGCAAGGCGCTGTTCACGCCCGGCACGGTGCTCGTGCAGCCTTCGGCGCTCGTCAAGGGTCTGGCCGACTGCCTGCCGCCCAATGTCACGCTCTATGAACACACGCCGGTGACCGAGGTGGAATACGGCGATAAGATCGTGCTGGCCCATCGCCACGGCCGCATCACGGCCGACAAGCTGGTGCTGGCCAACAACGCGTTCGGCATGCGCTTCGGCTTTCTCGAGCGCACCATGCTGCCGGTGTTTCTCTACGCGAGCCTGACGCGGCCGCTAAGCGCGGCGGAGCAGGCGGAACTGGGCGGCAAGCCGTTCTGGGGCGTCATTCCCGCGGACCCGTTCGGCAGCACGCTGCGCCGCACGCACGACAACCGCATCCTCGTGCGCAACAGTTTCTCGTTCAATCCCGACGGCCGCCCCAAGGAGCAATACCTGCCCCGCTTCGCGGACCGGCATCGCCTGTCGTTCGAGCGGCGCTTCCCGATGCTCCCCAAAGTCGATTTCGAATACACGTGGAGCGGCTCGCTCGCGCTCTCGCAAAACCACAAGGGCTTCTTCGGGCAACTCGCGCCGAATGTCTATGGCGCGCTGTGCTGCAACGGCCTCGGCATCACGCGCGGCACGGTCACGGGCACGCTGCTCGCCGACTGGCTCGCGGGCAAGCCGAACGCGCTGACCGACTTTCTGCTCGCCACTTCGGGGCCGAACAAGGCGCCCCCCGAGCCGTTCCTCTCGCTCGGCGTCAACGCGACGCTCTGGTGGGGGCAGCGCAAGGCGGGGCTCGAAAGCTGAGCGCGCTGCGTCGCCGGCGCGGCCATACGCCCGGGCGATCACGATGAAGCGCGATGGACCACGACAAATCGGCAATTCCTCATATAGACCGATCACACCTCATACGAAGCACGGGACGCAGCAGCCATGGCTCGCGCCGGGACATCTTGCGTCCAATTTCATGGAAGGAGACTGGCAATGTCGAATCATCACGTATCCATCGAGGACGTTCCGCTCAATGGATTCCATCAGTTACTCACTATCCGCTCGAGCGGCGGCTGGCTCATGGATGGCTATGTCCTGAGCATCATCGGCGTGGCGATGGTGCAGTTTTCCGCCGCGCTCGGCCTGACCAGCTTCTGGGAAGGCATGGTGGCCGCTTCGGCGCTCATCGGCATCTTCGTCGGCGGCTTCGCGGGCGGCTGGCTCTCCGATCGGCTCGGGCGCCAGAAGCCCTATTTCTTCGGGCCCGTCATCTTCTTCGTCTGCTCGCTCGCGCAATTCTGGGTGCAGTCCGGCGAGGCGCTCTTCTGGCTGCGGTTTCTGATCGGCATTGGCGTGGGCATCGAATATCCCGTGGCCGGTTCGCTGCTCGTCGAATTCATGCCGCGCAAGTACCGCGGCCCGCGCCTCGCCATGCTGACGATCATCTGGTTCCTCGGCGCGGCGCTCGCGTACATCGCCGGCAACCTGATTCTCAGCACCGGCGCGCCCGATGCGTGGCGCTGGGTGCTGGCGAGCCCGGCCGTGATCGGCATCGCGCTGTTCCTCGTGCGCATCGGCACGCCCGAGTCGCCGCGCTGGCTGCTCAGCAAGGGACGCGGCGCCGAGGCCGATGCGGTCATCAAGAAAGTCTACGGTCCGTCGTTCTCGCTGAAGAATCTGCCGGAAGAAAAGACCGAAAAGAAGATCTCGCTCTGGGCCTTGCTCCATTCCGGTTATGGCAAGCGCATGTTGTTCGTTTCGCTGTTCTGGAGCTGCTCGGTGATTCCCGTGTTCGCGGTCTACTCGTTCGCGCCACGCGTGCTCGAAGCGCTCAATCTGACCGGCAAATGGGAGTCGCTCGGCTCGGTGGCGATCACCTTGCTGTTCGTGGTCGGCTGCATCATCGCCACGCGCATCATCAACGTGCTCGGCCGCCGTGCCATGGTGATTCACAGCTTCCTGTGGTCCGCGCTAGCGCTGCTGGCGCTCGGCGCCTGCTCGAACGGCTCCGCGTGGCTCATTCTGGTGCTGTTCGGTGCCTATGCCGTGCTCATCGGCGGCGCGCAAGTGCTGCAGCTCGTGTACCCGAACGAGATTTTCCCGACCGAGGTCCGCGCCTTCGCAGTGGGCATGGGCGCGTCGCTCTCGCGCATCGGGGCGGCCATCGGGACCTGGATGGTTCCCATCGCGCTGAACAGCATCGGCATCGGCAACACGATGTACGCGGCAGCGGCGGTTTCGTTCGTCGGTCTGGCCGCGTCGCTCGCGCTCGCGCCCGAAACGCGCTCGCTGAGCCTGCAAGAAGCCGCTTCACTGAATCACTGACCCCTTCGGCGAGGCGCCGCCACGTGTGCGACGGCGCCTCCTTCGTCAACGCACATTCATATTTTCTCGGGAACGACATCATGAACTTCGAAGGCATCTACACTCCGGCCATCACACCCCTCGATCCAGCAGGCGAGATCGACAACAAGGCCTTTGCGGAAGTGCTCGAATCGCTGATTGCAGCCGGCGTGCACGGCATCATCATCGGCGGCTCGACGGGCGAATACTATGCGCACACCGCGCAGGAACGCTTCGATCTCGGCAGCCTGGCGAGAGAGGTCATTGGCACGCGCGTGCCGCTGATCATCGGCACGGGCGCGGTGCGCACCGAGGATTCCGTCGCCTATGCGAAGGCCGCGAAGGCCGTCAAGGCCGATGCGATTCTGGTCGGCTCGCCGCCCTACGCACTGCCGACGGAGCAGGAAAACGCCGAGCACGCGCTCACGATCGATCGCGCGGCGGACCTGCCCATCATGCTCTACAACTATCCCGGCCGCATGGGCGTCTCGATGGGCCGCGAGTATTTCCGCACCGTCTGTGCGGCGTCGAAGAACTTTGTCGCGATCAAGGAAAGCTCGGGGCAGACGGGCCAGTTGCATATGCTGGCGCGCGAATTCCCGAACCTGAGCGTGTCGTGCGGCTGGGACGACCAGGCGCTGGAGTTTTTCGCGTGGGGCGCGCGTAGCTGGGTCTGCGCGGGCTCGAACTTCCTTGCGCGCGAGCACATCGCACTTTATCAGGCCTGCGCGGTGGAAAAGGATTTCGACAAGGGCCGCCGCATCATGTCCGCCATGTTGCCGCTGATGGACTTCCTGGAAGAAGGCAAGTTCGTGCAGTCCATCAAGCACGGCTGCGAAATCGTGGGGCTGCGTAGCGGCGGTGTGCGCGCGCCGCTGCAGGCGCTGAACGACGAGGAAAAGCAGAGGCTGCAAGCGATCGTTGCTGAACTCAAGCGCGAAGTCGCGTCCGCCGTCGGAGGCCAAGCCTGATGACTGCTCTGCTCAACGCAGCGGAATACGCCGCGCTGGCTGCGCGGCTTCAGTTCCCGAACCAGGCGTTCATCGACGGCGAGTTCCAGTCTTCGAGCTCCGGCGCGACGTTCCAGACCACCAATCCGGCCACCGGCGCGGTTTTGGCGGAAGTCGCCGCATGCAACGCCGCCGACGTCGATCTCGCCGTCGCGAAGGCAAGGGCCGCGTTCAAGAACGGCCGCTGGCGCAACCTGCCGCCCTCGCAGCGAAAGGCCATCCTGCTCAAGTTCGCGGATCTGCTCGAACAACACGCGCACGAGCTCGCGACCATGGAGAGCCTCGACAGCGGCAAGCCCATTCGCGAATGCCAGAATACGGACGTTCCCGAGACGATCCATACGATTCGTTGGCATGCCGAACTGATCGACAAGATCTACGACTCCACCGCGCCGGTGGGCGCGGGCGCGCTTTCGCTGGTCGTGCGCGAGCCGATCGGCGTGGTGGGCCTCGTGCTGCCCTGGAATTTCCCGCTGCTGATGCTCGCGTGGAAAATCGGTCCGTCGCTCGCGGCGGGCTGCTCCATCATCGTGAAGCCGGCGAAGGAAACCACGCTGACGGCCCTGCGCGTGGCCGCGCTCGCCCACGAGGCGGGCGTGCCGGCCGGCGTCTTCAACGTGCTGCCTGGCGGCGGCAAAGAAGTGGGCGAGCCGCTCGGGCGCCATGCCGATGTCGACATGGTCAGCTTCACCGGCTCCACCGAAACGGGCCGGCGATTCCTGCACTACGCGGCCGAGTCCAATCTCAAGCGCATCGTGCTCGAATGCGGCGGCAAGAATCCCGCCGTGGTGCTGCGCGACGTGGACGATCTGGACGCGGTCGCGCAGCACGTGGTCAACGGCGCGTTCTGGAACATGGGCGAGAACTGCTCGGCGTCGTCGCGCCTCATCGTCGATGCCGGCATCAAGGACGCCCTGCTCGAACGCATCGGCGTTCACATGCGCGAATGGAAGATGGGCGATCCGCTCGATCCGGAGCACCGCATCGGCGCCCTCGTCAGCCGGGCCCATTTCGACAAGGTCCGCTCGTATCTCGAGCAAGTCCACGCGGAGCAATTGCGCGTGGCGTTCGGCGGCGACACGGAGCACGGCATTTTTGTCGAGCCGACCGTGGTCGACGGCGTGGGGCAGACGAGCCGCCTGTTCCGGGAAGAGATCTTTGGCCCGGTCCTTGCGGTGACGACGTTCGACGACATCGACGAAGCCATCGAGCTGGCCAACGACTCGGTCTATGGCCTGGCCGCGTCGGTCTACACCAGCAACCTGAATCACGCGATCCGCCTGTCGCGCGAAATTCGCGCGGGCGTCGTGACCGTGAATTGCTTCGGCGAGGGCGACGTCACGACACCGTTCGGCGGCTACAAGGAATCGGGCTTTGGCGGGCGCGACAAGTCCATCTGGGCGCACGACCAGTACACCGAGATCAAGACCATCTGGATCGACGTGCCCATGGTGAACGCATAGGACCGCCCGGGATGAAAAGCAAGGACACGGCCACGCTGATAGGGCTCGTCGCGATCATGCTGTGGGCGTCCGTTGTCGCGCTCATTCGCGGCGTCAGCGAAAGCTTCGGCGCCGTCGGAGGCGCCGCCATGATGTACACGGTCGCCTCCGTCTTTCTCGCGTTGACGGTGGGCTTCCCCAATCTCAGGCAATTCCCGCGCAATTACCTGATCTGGGGAAGCACGCTATTCGTGGCCTACGAACTGTGCCTGTCGCTGTCGATCGGTTACGCCGACAACAACCGGCAAGCCATTGAAGTGGGCATGATCAACTATCTGTGGCCCACCTTCACGCTGGTCTCGGCGATCGTGTTCAACAGGCAGCGGAGCAGCCTGCTCGTCGTGCCCGGTTTCGTGCTTTCGATGGCGGGGATCCTTTGGGCGCTGGGCGGCGACCAGGGCATCGACCTGTCCGGCATGCTGGAGAACATCCACGACAACCCGCTGAGCTACGGCCTGGCGTTTTGCGGCGCGCTGATCTGGGCGGCCTATTGCACGGTGACCGCGCGCATGGCGAACGGCAAGAACGGCGTCACGCCGTTCTTCATGCTGGTGTCCGTCGTGCTGTGGGCCAAGTACGCGATCGACGGTGCCGGCGCGATGAGCATCGACGTTCACTCGATCGTCTACCTGCTGCTGGCCGCCGCGGCGATGGGCTTCGGCTACGCGGCCTGGAACATCGGGATTCTGCACGGTCACGCCACCGTCCTCGCGGGCGCGTCGTATTTCATTCCGGTGATCTCGGCGGCGCTCGCCGCGATGCTCCTGCATGCGCCGCTGTCCAACCCGTTCTGGTACGGCGCGGTGATGGTGTGCGGCGGCTCGATGCTCTGCTGGCACGCGACGCGCCGGCGTGGCGCGACGCCGGAATCATAAAAATTGGGGCGGATTGGTGTGGATTGGGCCGTATGGTGGTGATGGTGATTTTTCTTTCGGCGATTTATAGTACACAAAAGGTAGACAGAGAATCCCGATGAAACACAATCCCGCCGAATCCCCCATCGACCCAACCATCCCCGGAGACCGCAAGGCCGTGCTGGCCGAAACGCTGCGCCGCCGGATCGTCAGCATGGAATTGCCGCCCGGCGCGGTGGTCGACGAACTCGCGCTGTGCGACGAATTCGGCCTCTCGCGGCCGCCCGTGCGCGAACTCATGCGCCAGATGGCCGCCGAAGGTTATATCGAGCTCGAAGCCAATCGCGCGGCCCGGGTTTCGTCGATGAATTACCAGTCGCTGCGCAGCTTCTTTCTGGCCGCGCCGCTGATTTACGTCGCGACCACGCAGCTCGCGGCGGCAAACGCCACCGCTGCGGACATTGCAAAGCTGAGGGAAATCCAGAAACGGTTCCGGCTCGCGATCGCAGAACACGACGTGGAAAACCGCGTCTTTCACAACGACCAGTTCCATCTGGAGATTGGCAGGATGGCGCACAACGAGTATCTGATGCCTAGCTTGCGCCGTCTTTTGATCGACCACGCGCGGCTCGGCAAGACCTTCTACCGCTATCCCGCCACCGACAACATGCAGCACGAGATGAATCAGGCGGCGGCGCAGCACGACGAAATCATCGACGCCATCGAGCGCCGCGACACGGAACGGGCCGGCGATCTCGTGAAAGCGCATTGGGAGCTTTCACGCCGTCACATGACCGACTATGCGATTCCCGAGGGGCTCGAGGTTCCGCTGAGTTTCGCCTGATGTAATTCAGACCTGCATGCCTGCCCCGCTCCCGCCCGGCCACGCTGAACAGTCCCGGCCGATTCGCTTCGGCATCGTCCTGCTGCCGAACTTCACCTTGACGGCCTTTTCCGGTTTCGTCGATCTCCTGCGCCTCGCCAGCGACGACGGCGACCTGAGCCGGCCCGTCCGCTGCACGTGGACGATCATCTCCGAGGCGCTCGTCCCCATCCGCGCAAGCTGCGGAATCCAGGTGACGCCATGGGCGACGTTCGACGAGGCCGGCACGTTCGACTACCTCGTGGTGGTGGGCGGGCTGCTCCATTCCGGGCCCGCGGCGAGCGACGCAACGCTGCGTTTCATCCGCACCATGGCGGCCAGTTCAGCCACCCTCGTGGGCATCTGCACGGGCGCGTTCACGCTCGCCCGCGCCGGCGCCATGGACGGCTACCGCATTTGCGTGAGCTGGTTCCACTACTGGGACTTCGTCGAGCGTTTCCCCGCGATTGCCGAATCGAATCTGATCGCCGACCGGCTCTTCGTGATCGATCGCCGGCGCATTACCTGCTCGGGCGGACGCGCCTCCATCGACGTCGCGGCGGCCATCCTGCTACGGCACCTGGACGCGAGCATCGTGCAAAAGGCGCAGCGCATCCTGATCGTCGACGATGCACAGCGCGGCAACGCTCCGCAGCCCTACCCGCCAGGCCTCGACCCCGCTTCGCATCCCAAGGTGCGGCGCGCCATCCTCGTCATGGAGCAGCACATCGGGGACCCGCTCGCGCTCACGGAACTGGCGCGGCGCGTGGACACTTCGGTGCGGCAACTCGAACGGCTGTTCATCGCCGAGACCGGCAAGTCGCCCAACGTGTACTGCCGCCAACTGCGCGTGCGCATGGCCGCCTGGATGCTGACCGGCTCCGACCGGACCGTCGCCGATATTGCGATGTCCTGCGGCTTCTCCGACGCCTCGCATCTTGGCAGAGAATTCCGCAAGGAATTCAACGAAGCGCCCAGCGCGTATCGCATCGCCCGCTCGCATGCCCATTCGCCCACGGGCTGCGACGCGTAACAAAATGCGCGGCGCGGCGCGCGGCAAATCCCTCCCGCTTGTCGCAAACGTTCTATCTCGCGGATGTCGCGTGCGTTCAAATAGCCCTATCGTCAAACCGGAACTGGAATGGATATGTTCAAACGCGCCGACTCAACCGTCGAGAATGTCGATCCCGAACTCTTCAGGGCGATCGAACTCGAGAACCGCCGCCAGGAAGAGCACATCGAGCTCATCGCGTCGGAGAACTACACGTCGCCCGCCGTCATGGCCGCGCAGGGTTCGCAGCTCACCAACAAGTACGCCGAAGGCTATCCGGCCAGGCGCTACTACGGCGGCTGCGAAAACGTCGACGTCGTCGAGCAGCTCGCGATCGACCGCGTGAAGGCGCTGTTCGGCGCGGAAGCCGCCAACGTCCAGCCGAACTCGGGTTCGCAGGCCAACCAGGGCGTGTTCTTCGCGGTGCTCAAGCCGGGCGACACCATCATGGGCATGAGCCTCGCGCACGGCGGCCACCTCACGCACGGCTCGCCCGTGAACATGTCGGGCAAGTGGTTCAACGTGGTGAGCTACGGCCTGAACGAAGCCGAGGACATCGATTACGAAGCCGCCGAAACGCTCGCCCAGCAGCACAAGCCGAAGCTGATCGTGGCGGGCGCCTCGGCGTTCGCGCTGCGCATCGACTTCGAGCGTCTCGCGAAGATCGCGAAGAGCGTGGGTGCGTATTTCATGGTCGACATGGCGCACTACGCGGGCCTCGTGGCCGCGGGCGTCTACCCTAACCCGGTGCCGCACGCCGACTTCGTCACCACGACCACGCACAAGAGCCTGCGCGGCCCGCGCGGCGGCGTGATCCTGATGAAGGCCGAATACGAGAAGCCGATCAATTCGGCGATCTTCCCGGGTATCCAGGGCGGCCCGCTCATGCACGTGATCGCGGGCAAGGCCGTGGCGTTCAAGGAAGCGCTCTCGCCGGCATTCAAGGAATACCAGCAGCAGGTGGTCGAGAACGCGCGCGTGCTGGCCGAGACGCTGGTCAAGCGCGGCCTGCGCATCGTTTCGGGCCGCACGGAAAGCCACGTGATGCTGGTGGATCTGCGCGCGAAGAAGATTACCGGCAAGGCGGCCGAGGCCGCGCTGGGCGCAGCGCACATCACGGTGAACAAGAACGCGATCCCGAACGACCCGGAAAAGCCGTTCGTGACGAGCGGCGTGCGGCTGGGCTCGCCGGCGATGACCACGCGCGGCTTCGGCGTGAAGGAAGCCGAGCAGGTGGGCAACCTGATCGCCGACGTGCTGGACAATCCGGAAGACGCCGCGACGATCGAGCGCGTGAAGGCGCAGGTTTCCGAATTGACGGCGCGATTCCCGGTTTATGGCTGAAGTCCTGCAACCGCAGGATCGACGGTGCAGTCGCCCTGCCCGGCCCGTCGTGTCCGGTCGCTCCGGGCACGCAGGGCTCTCTTCGTCGCCACTCCGGCCGCCGCCATAAGGCATCGGCCGGTTCGGCGGCGGCAACGCTGCGGAGGTTCGCGTTCCGCTAGCCCGGGACTTCCCGCTCCTCGAGCAGCGCTCCATGCTTGCTATATTGTTCGAACATTCGTGCTTACCCTGGAGCCGGCTGCTATACTGGCGCCATTGCGGCCGCCGCGCGCCGCCTCTCGTCCCGAACGCCATGCCGCCTCTCACCGACGCGCCCGATGCCCCCATGTTCGACGTGCCGCAGCCGCGCCATGTCGACCTGGCCCGCACGCTCATGCAAGACATCCGCGAGGGCCGCTTCGCGGTCGGCGACATGCTGCCCACGGAGGCGGAGCTTTGCGCGCAGTGGGGCCTGAGCCGCTACGCGGTGCGCCAGGCCATTCAGAAGCTGTGCAATCTCGGCCTCATCACGCGGCAGGCGGGGGTCGGCACGACCGTGCTCGCCGACCGCCCGCAGACGCGCTATGTGCAGTCGATGGACACGCTGTCCGATCTCGCGCTTTACGCAAAGGGCACGCAACTGCGTGTGAATGCGCGGCGCACGTTGCGGGCCGATGAAGCGCAGAGCGCGCTGCTGCGCAGCGCCGCGGGCGCGAAGTGGTTGCACATGGAAGGCGTGCGCTATGGCGGCGAGGGCGCGGACGAGCCGATCGCTCTCGTCGACATCTATGTGAACGCGGAGTACAGCAAGCTGACTGGCCTCACGAAGACGCTCGACAAGCCGGTCTACACCATGCTCGAGGAGCAGTACGGCATCAAGGTCACGCGCGTCGAGCAGGAAATCCAGGGACTGCTGCTCGAAGGGGCCGTCGCCGATACGCTGCAGGTGGAGAGCGGGTCGGCGGGCCTGCGCATCGTGCGGACCTATTTCGTGCGCGACAAGGTCATTGAAGTGACAACCGGCGTGCACCCGGCGAGTCGCTTCAGCTATTCCATGTCGTTCAAGCTGGCCCAGAGCGCGGGCTGATTGTTGCGCCAGCATGGGGGCCCCGCCGCCGCAACGGGCCGTGCGGGGACAAAATGCTCGACTGTGCCTCACAGCAGCCATAGCGCCGCCCCGTAAATCACCAGCGACACCACGAACGTGACGAACGTATAGCCCATCAGCGTTTGCATCGGCATGGTGCCAATGATCAATCCCGGCTTGCTGGCCTGGCTGCCTCACTGGCTGTTTCCATTCACGCACAGCGGCATCGTGCTCGCCTCGCTCAGCGCATTGCTGCTGAACCTGTATTTCAACGGCTATCGGCCGCGCGCCGCGGCATGAACCCGCGCGCGCAGCACGTCTGCGCGCAACCGGGCCACCCGCGCGACCGGGCCAACTCAAACGCTATTCCGCCGCGGCTTCGGGTTCGAGCCCGGGCTGCGGCGCGGGATCGTCTTCACGCGTAATGACTTCGAGCGAGCGGCGCGTCGCGTTCACGGTGAACGGCAGCAGCAGCGCGGTCAGCAGACCGGAGACGGCCATGAACAGGAAAACATTCGTGAAGCCGGAGCCGGCACCCCCCCATGCATAGACGGAGAGCGCGAGAATCGGGCCGACCGCGCCGCCGAGATGGCCTGCGCCTTCAGTCAGCGAAACGCCGGTCGCGCGCGCCCGGGTCGGGAAGCTCTCGGCGGTCAATGCGTACATCAGCGGCACGTAAAAGCCAAGCGAGCCGGCCAGCAGGAACACCGATACGTAGATCACCGCAGGCGAGCTCGCGAGCCCGATTGCAACGAAGCAGCATGTCCACAGCAACATCCCCGCAAGAATCGTGTGCTTGCGTTCGAACGTGTCGCCAAGCGCGGTTGCGAGCAGTGACCCGAGCGGATAACCGACCGAGCTTGCGAGCAGGAACAGAATGCTTTTCGTTAGCGTGTAGCCCTTCGCCATGAAGAACGTCGGTCCAAGCCCGAGCCACGCGTAGGTGCCGACGTACCAGACGAACCACAGCGCGAACAGCAGCACGACCCGGCCGGCGAACGGAGGCTTGAGCAGCGCGAAGGTCGGGAAGCCTTTGGCTTCGATTTCCGGCGCTGCGTCGACAAGCGGCGGCAGCGCACGGCCCGTGCGGCGCACGTAGCATGCTTCGGCGGCAGCGATCACCTTTTCCGCATCGGCGACACGGTGTTTGCTGAGCAACCAGCGCGGCGATTCCGGCAGCCACGGGAAAGCGAGCAGCGTGAAGCCGCCCAGCGCTCCCAGCAGGAACATCGCGCGCCACCCCCAGTTGAAGTTCGGCACGAGCCACAACGCGACCAGCGGCACGATGCCCTGGCCAATCATCGCGAACACATTCGCGAGGCCCGTATAACGGCCGCGCACCGGCGCGGGCGCCATCTCGCCGATGTACGCGGAGATCACCGCGATCTCCGCGCCAATGCCCATCCCGGTGACGAAGCGACCGTACACCATCGAAGAAAGACTGCTCGAGAACGTGGTCGCGATGCAGCCAACGGTGAACAGCACGGTCGCCATCGCGATGCCCGCGCGGCGCCCGGCCCAGTCGGCGAAGTTGCTGTTGACCCAGCCGCCGATCACATAGCCGATCAGGCTCGCGGTAATCGGCAGCGCCTGTTGCTGGACGCTCAGATGCAGCACCTTGCTGAAGACCGGCAGACCGAAAGCGACGTTGGTGATGTCGAAGAACGCGATCAGGTAGCCGATGCCGACCACCCAGATCACGGACATCGAGTGAGGCCACGTCGGCAGCCGGTCGAGTCGCGCGACGAGGTTCCGCGCGGACTGCTGTGTGTTAATTGGGGATTGCATGTGTGTCTCCTCTCTCAACTGAACAAAATGGTCGTCCTTGTCAGGCTCCTTGCACACCCTTGGCGGCCGGCATGCGATCAAGCGCCGGCCACCACCTGCCAGATCAGTGCCGTGTTCAACGCCACGGTAATACCGATGCATGCCCAGACAAGCGCAAGTGGCGCCCCACGGACACGGAAGCGACCCATGAGCCCGGCATCCGAGGCGAAACGCACCAGCGGCGTCATCGCCAGCGGCAACTGGACGCTCAACACCACCTGACTGGCAATCAGCAACTGGTTCGAACCATGCTCGCCGAACGCGCCCACGGCTAGTAGCGCGGGCCCGATCGCCAGCGTCCGGGTCAGGAGCGCACGCGTCCATTGACCGCTTCTCATGCGCAAGAACCCCTCCATCACCACCTGCCCGGCCAGCGTGCCGGTAGTGGTCGCGTTCAGTCCGCACGCAAGCAGCGCCGCCGCGAATACGATGCCGGCCCATCGGCTGCCCACCAGCGGCGCGATCAAGCGGTGCGCTTCGGCCAGGTCGCTGACGTCGTGGTGGCCACTGGCATGGAACACGGCGGCCGCCATGATCAGGAGCGCCGCATTGACCAGGAAGGCGAGGCCAAGCGACACGCAGGTGTCGGTGTTGACACCTTTCATGGCCCTCGAGATCGCGCGGGCGCCGCCCCCGTTCGCATGCTCCTTCACAAGCGCCGAATGCAGATAGAGGTTGTGGGGCATCACCGTGGAGCCAAGGATGCCGGCAGCCAGCCAGATCATGCCGGTGTCGCGCAGCAGCGCGGCGGGCGGCGCGACGCCGGCCAGCACGCCGCGCCATGAGGGATGCGCCAGCGCGAGCTCGACCACGAAGCAAACGCACACAAAGCAGATCAGCACGGTGACAACCGCCTGCAAGGAGCGCTGTCCGCGGCGCTTCAGCGCAAGCATCGCGAAGGTCCCGGCCGCCGACATCAGCACGCCAACGGAGAGCGATACGCCGAGCAACAGTTGCAACGCCACCGCGCTACCCACCACCTCCGCCACATCGCAGGCGATGATCGCGATCTCGCAGGCAATCCACAGCGCCAGCGTGGTGCGCCGGCTGTAGCGCTCGCGGCATAGCTGCGCGAGATCCCGCCCGGTCACGACGCCGACCCGCGACGCCAGCCATTGCAGCAGCAAGCCCATCAAGCTGGCGGCGATCACCACGCTCAGGAGCTGATAGCCGTATTTCGCGCCGCTACCCAAGGCCGTGGCCCAGTTGCCCGGATCCATGTAGCCGACCGCGACCAGTGCCCCCGCTCCGAAAAACGACCACCGGCGCGCCTCCACGCCGGACGAACCGTGACGACGACTCAACCGGAAACCGCGGACCGGGGCCGAAGACGCGAGATCCGTCGAGCCGGCACGCATCATATTCATTATTTTGGTATCCATAGGATTCAGATGCCGGGCGCGTGTTGTCGTGAAAGCGGAGAATGGGTGAACAAGATGCGCATGCCGGATCAGGATGCGGCGCTGATCTGCACACCCGCCATGTCCTCGATCACCAGTGCAATCGCACTGTGATCCATGTCGCCGCGGCCCTGCTGGACTCCGCGTTTCCACAACGCATGAACGGCCGTCGAGATCTGCGCAGGCGCGTCGACGTCGCGCGCCATGTCGAGCGCGATCCCAACGTCCTTGCACATCAGGGCGACCGAGAACCCGGGCGCGAACTTGCGTGACAAAATCTGCTGCGGGAACTTCGTTTCGCTCGCGGCGCTGCGGCCGCTGCCTGCGTTGATCACGTCGAGCAGCGCCTGGGCGTTCACACCCATCTTCACGCCCAGCGCCATGGCCTCGGACGTAATCGCCAGCGTGGTCGCGGTGATCAGGTTGTTCACGGCCTTGGCGGTATGGCCGGCGCCGATCCCACCCACGTAAAAAATCTGCGTGCCGATCTCTTGCAGGACCTCCCGGGCGTCTTCGAGCACGGCGGCCTCCCCGCCAACCATGATCGTCAAGGCACCCTGCCCGGCCTTCTGCACGCCGCCGCTCACCGGCGCATCGAGCATGCGGACGCCGCGCCGCGCCAGGATCCCGGCAATTTCCCGGGTGACGGCCGGCACCGAGCTTGTCAGGTCGATCAGCAAGCTGCCCGGTGCCATGCCGCTGGCCAATCCATCCTCGCCCAGCACGACCCGCTTGACCACCTCGTCATTGGGCAGCACTGTCAGCACCACGTCGTGCCCGGCGGCCAGGCCGCTGAGCGTGTCATAAGGCGTTGCGCCGAGCGCTGCGAAGGTGTCCGCGAGTTCGCGGTTCACGTCGAACACGCCGATGGGGTGGCCCTGCTGCAGCAGCCTCCTGGCGATGCGCCCGCCCATCTGCCCGAGGCCGACAACTGCAATACGTTTATCCATTTTTCGCACCAGAAATGGGTTGATTGACGTGCGGGCTCAGCCCTGCGATTCCGGCAGCCGGATCAGGAGCCCGCTCATGCTGCTGGTCACCTTGACCTGGCAGGTCAGGCGCGAACCTTCCCCACGCCGGTAAGCGAACTCGAGCATGTCGAGTTCCGCGCCATCCGCAGGTTCGATGCGATCGCGCCATGCCGCGTCCACGTAGCCGTGACAGGTGGCGCAGGAGCAGGCACCGCCGCAATCGGCGTCGATACCGTTCACGCCGTTTTGAACCGCGGCTTCCATGAGGGACTGGCCAACCGGGGCGTCGATCTCTCGTTGCGAGCCGTCCGGCTCGATAAAAATAATGATAGGCATCCTGATTTCCGCTTCAGTTGATCAATGCGTTCTGGTCCGACACGGTGATCGCGTTCAACGCCACGCCCGGGTCGGCGATTGCTTCGGCGTCGGGGCTGTGCCCGGCGCTCAGCCACTGTCTTGCGGTCATGAATGCCTTCGCGTCGTTGATCGCGTCGACGGCAATGAAGCGAGGGCCGTCGTAGTACCAGATGGAACGTGCCGTATCGGAGGTGTTCCGGACCACCACGTCCGTATAACCGTGATTCAGCCCGGCGATCTGCAATCTCGTCGAATACTGGTCGGACCAGAACCAGGGAACCGGCCGGTATTCCACCGCGCCGCCGATGATCGAACGCGCCACGGCTTCCGCCATGTCAACCGCGTTCTGGATCGACTCGAGCCGGATGGGCCGGCCTTCGTAAAGAAAACGCGCACAGTCGCCGGCCGCGTAGATGAACGGATCGCTCGTGCGCCCCGCGCTGTCGACCACAATGCCGTTATCCACGCGCAAGCCCGCCTGTTCGGCCAGACGGGTTTCGGGAATCACGCCGATGCCCACCACCACCGCGTGCGCGCCGATAGCGATGCCATTGGCGAGCCACGCGGTCGTGCCGTCTTTGTCGCCGTGCGCTTGGCGCTGCAATTGCGCGCCTTCGCAGATCCGCACGCCGTTCGCCAGATGGAGCGCCCTGAACCAGGCCGCCGTTTCGGCCGATGCCACCCGCCCGAGAATGCGCTGGTCGCGCTCGACCAGCGTGACTTCCATGCCGAGGCTTCGCGCCACCGCCGCCGTTTCGAGGCCGATATAACCGCCGCCGACCACAAGCAGGCTCCGGCCAGACTTCATCTCGGTGCGCAGACGCTCCGCATCGGCCAGAGTGCGGAACGTATGGACGTTGGGCGCGTCCCCGCCCTGATCGAATGGCAGGCGCCGGGGCGTCGCGCCCGTTGCCAGGATCAGGTAGTCGTAGTCGAGCCACTCGCCGCCCGCGAGCAGAACCTGCTTGCGGATGCGATCGACGGCCGCGACGCGACAACCGGCGCGCAACGTTATCCGCTCGCTCTCGTACAGGGAGCGGGCCTTGATAAGCAGGCGGTCGGCATCGGCCACGCCGGTCAGATACTTCTTCGACAAAGGCGGCCGCTGATACGGCGCAGCCGGTTCCTCGCCAACGAGCGCGATATGCCCTGGATAACCCAGCGCGCGCAGCTTGAACGCCGCGGACACACCGGCCTGCCCCGAACCGACGATTACGACACGTCCACTCATCCTGATTTCCTCTCCAGATCAACGATGCCCGACGAGCTGGCATCCGGCCCGCGCAGTCTCATTCGAAGCCGAACCTGTGCACGATGGTCTTGGTCGTAGAGAACTCGTCGAGCGCGTCGAAGCCCTTTTCGCGGCCATAGCCGCTCTTCTTGCGACCACCGAACGGCAGCTCCACGCCGCCGCCAGCACCGTAGCAATTGATGTAAACCTGGCCCGATACCACCGCGCGCGCCATGCGCTGCTGACGTGCCCCGTTCTCGCTCCAGATTGCCGCGACCAATCCGTATTCGGTCGCGTTGGCCAGCTCGATCGCATCCGCTTCGTCTTCGAACGGCATCGCCGCCAGCAACGGACCGAATGCTTCGGCATGGGCGAGTTCATGGTCGCGCGGCACCGGGCCGAACAGCATCGGCGGAACGAAAAAGCCGCCGGGCGGAACATCCGCAACCCGCCCCTGAGCGATGATCGGCAAGCCCGAATTCTTGATGCGTTGCAGGAATGCGTTGATGCGCCCGAATTGCGCCCGGGTGATGATCGGCCCGCAATCCACTTGCGCATCGGGCATACCGGCGCGAATTCGCGACATCGCTTCGCCCACGCGATGAACGACTTCGTCGTACACCGCCGCCTGGACCAGCAAGCGGCTGCCGGCTGAACAGGTCTGTCCGGTGTTCTGGACAATGGCAGCAACGATGACCGGCACCGCCTTTTCCAGGTCTGCATCGTCGAACACGATCTGGGGCGACTTGCCGCCCAATTCGAGCACGCACGGCACGTTGTTCGGCGCGGCGGCCATCTGGATTTGCACGCCGACCGCGGGCGACCCGGTGAAGGTGACCAGATTGATATCCGGATGGCTCGCCAACGCGGCGCCCGCTTCGTTGCCGTAGCCCGTAACGATGTTGACGGCGCCGTCCGGGAACCCCGCCTCCTGCATCAGCCTGGCGATCAACAGCACGGACTGGCAGGCTTCCTCGGAAGGCTTGACCACGATCGCGTTGCCGGCCGCGAGAGCCGGACAGGCGGTGCGGCCGAACATCTGCGAAGGGTAATTCCAGGGGATGATGTGCGCGGTCACGCCGAGCGGCTCGCGCACCACCTGCACGCTGAAGTCGTTGAGATAGGGAATGACCTCCCCATGATGCTTGTCGGCGGCGGCCCCATAGAACTCGAAATAGCGCGCCAGCACCACGATATCCTTGCGGGCCAGATGCAGCGGCTTGCCCGTGTCGCGAGACTCGATCCGGGCGATTTCCTCGGCGTTCTCCTCTACCAGCGCGGCGACGCGCGCAAGCAGCCTGCCGCGCTCGGCCGCACTGAGGCGGCCCCACGCGTTGTCGTACGCATGGCGCGCAGCGCGCACGGCCGCATCGACCTCGATGGCGCTCGCGCGGCTGAGTTGCGCGAACACCTCGCCGGTGGCGGGATTTTCCACGTCGATAACGCGCCCGTCGGCCGCCGCCCGCCAGGTGCCGTTGATGAGTAGCGTCTTCATGATTTGCCGGAGCCCTTCATCTCGGCCATGACTTCCTGTGCCGCGCGAAAGCTGTCGATACCCGCTGGCACGCCGCAATAGATCACGGCCTGCAGAAACACTTCACGCAACTCTTCACGGGTCATGCCGTTGTTGAGCGCGCCGCGTACATGCGCCTTCAGTTCCGCCGTGCGGCCGAGAGCCGTGATCATGCCGAGGTTGAGCAGCGAACGGTCTCTGCGGCTCAGACCAGGCCGGTTCCAGATCGCGTCCCAGCAATACTCGGTGACCAGTTCCTGCATCGGCCAGTTGTATTCGTTCGCATTGCTTATCGCATTGTCGACATAAGCGTCACCAACCACCGCGCGCCGCGTGGCCAGCCCTCGTTCGAATTTCTCGCTTCGCTCGCCTTCGTACATCGCCTGCCTCCTGAGGATGGGTTCCGGAGCCCACCACGGCTCCGGGGTATTCAATTCACGTATGCGCCATGCGCCTGGCGGTGCTCAAAGGTCCACGTAGACATCCCCGTCGCGCACCACAACCGGATACGTCCTGACCCTGGTGTCGCTCACGCCGAACAGCGATTCGCCCGTTTCGATGCTGAACTCCCACCCGTGCCACGGGCAGCGAAGCACTTGCCCTTCCATGGCGTACTTGAACTCGCCCGCGCGCGAAACAGGCACCATGGTCCCTTCGACCGTGCCGCATGCGAGCGGCGCGCGCCGATGCGGGCACATGTTGCGGAAGGCGTAGACCTTGTCGCCGACCTTGCAGACCCCGAGGGGTCTGCCATCGACATTGAGTGCCAGCGGGCTGCTGTCGGTAAGCGCGTCCAGACGGCCGACTTTATGTTCCATTCTTGGCTCCGGGTGTGTGGTTAGTTGGCGTTCAGGCCAAACAGCGCGGCGGCGTTGTCATGGAAGATGCGTTGCCGCATCGCCTCCGGGAACTTGTGCATCGTGGTGGCCGGATAATCCGAATCCCAATGCGGATAGTCGGTGCTGAACAGCATCGTGCGTTCCGCGTGCACCATCTCCAGAATCTGCGTCAGGTATTCGTCCTTCTCAGGCTCTTCCAGCGGCTGGCTCGTAAAGCGGACATGATCGAGCACGTACTTGCTGGGATCCTGTTCCAGCCACGGCACCTCGCGGCGGAATTGCTTCCAGTTCTGGTCGAAGCGCCAGAGCATGTGCGGCACCCAGCCGAAACCGAATTCGGCGAGCACGACCTTCAGCTTCGGGAAGCGCACGAACACCCCTTCGAACAACAGGCTCGACAGGTTGCCCATGGCGATCTGCGGGAAGCACGAGTGCCGCTCGATGTAGGTGCTCGGCGTACCGCCCGCGAAATGCACGCTGGTCTGGAACGCGCCTTCGGTCCCGGTGGGGTGCAGGAAGATCGGCAAGCCACACTCTTCGGCCGCCTCGTAGATCGGGTAATAGTGGGGGTTGCCCATCAGGATGTTCACGAGGGGCAAATAGACCGCCACGACATCCTCGCGGTTGCCAATGCGGCGGATTTCCGCCGCCGCTTCGCGCGGGTCGGAAGCCGTCACGCACATGGCCAGGCGGTATCGCTGGTCGAGGCTCAACCACTTGTCGATAAAGTAGTCGTTGAACGCACGGGCCAGCACCACGGCTTCCCCGGAGTTCGGGAGAGCGACCAGCTTGCCCGCCTGGATCGACGACAGGATCGCGTACTCGATGTTGAGCCTGTCCAGATGGTCTTCCTTCAGGAACTGCGGATCGGAGCCGCCGACATCGCCGCCCGGCGTCGTCGTGTCGCGACGGATCGAGGTGGCGCCCGCCAGCGGCGGACGCAACGGATGGTCCGGCAGGATTGCGCGCTTGCCTTCAAACCGCATTTGCCAGCTCCGGCTCAGATAAGGCTTGAGCCCTTCGATATCGCCCGGGACCCACGGGTGCACGTCCGAATCGATGATTTTCATGTCTGAACTCATGACTAGTCGCTTCACCTTTCTTAGTATTGCAAATCAATCACGCAACGCTCTGCCCCGCACGGCATGGGTTGTCTGGATGACGATTCTTTCCAGCGCTGCGCCTCAAAACCCGTGTCGCCAGCAGTGACATCGGAATGTGAGGAGATGCTACTATCGGCCGCGCGTTCGGAGAATCTTGCTTTTTGGTTACCGGGTTTCGGTCTGGACGAACGCCAGGGTTCATACCAGGTACCGCGCTGCTGGTTCCGCAAATGGTTAGTGGGAAAAATTTGGCCATGCACTTTGACTTATCCGATATCCGCGTCTTCATTCACGTCGCGGAATCGTCCAGCGTCACCAAAGGGGCACGGCGCGCCAGCCTGTCAACCGCGGCGACAAGCGCAAGAATCAAGGCACTGGAAGGGCAACTGGGCGCCAGACTGTTCTACCGCGACAGCCGCGGCGCAACGCTTACACCAGCCGGCGACAAGTTCCTGAAGCACGCCCGGGTGATCATGCGCCAGGTCGACTATGTGAAAAGCGAGTTTGCCGAATACGGCAGCGGCCAGTTCGGCCATATCCGCATCTTCGCCAATACGACAGCGGTGACGGAGCATCTGCCCGAGATCCTCGCGCGATTTCTCGTCGAGCATCCGGCCGTCACGGTCGATCTCCAGGAACGGCTTTCCCGCGAGATCGTCAGAGGCGTGCTCGACGGGTCGGCGGACCTCGGGCTGATCGCGGGTCCGGTCGAAGCGCAAGGGCTCGAAATCATCCATTACAGCACCGACCTGATGCTGCTGGCCTTGCCGGAAGGACACGAACTCGCGCAAAGATCGTCCGTCACACTGGCCGAAACGCTCGACTACCCTCACATCGGCTATCGTGAAGGCAGTACCTTGTTCGACCTGATGACGTCCCAAGTCGCGGAATTGGGGCTGACCATGTCGATGCGCGTGCAACTATCGAGTTACGAGGCGATCTGCCGGATGATCGAATCGGGTGTCGGTATCGGGGTCATTCCCGAGTCCGCCGCCGCAAGGCATCGCCGCACCATGCGGCTGGTCACCGTGCCGCTTTCGGAGCCCTGGGCGATACGCGAGCGCAGCCTGCTGGTTCGCGAACTCGAAGGCATGCCCGGTTGCGTCAGGGATCTGGTGGATATGCTCAAAACGGCTTGATCTCCAGCGAACCGCTTTATACAGCATTCCTTAACATATCGAAAATCAGAAATCGGAAAATGTCCTTCGTCCGGCAAGAACGTGGATACCTTCGCCTCCCGCTCGATGCTCACCTGCTCGCATCTTCCTCGATGGGGCGGCGGCCGCGCAGGCTGCCCGGCGCAGGCGCGCGGCCGGCAAGCATGGACATAGGGCATTTCCCCAGGATTTTGACCCGCCATCTGGCCCGTCCCCCGATACCTCGCGGCATTCGGACAAAATTGATCAAACGAGGCCAATCATATTGACAAAGTATTGATTACACAGTGGAATCACGACATAGCCGTGGATCACGCCGGATGACCCCGTTTAACGAGGGATCGAAATGGATTTCAGCCCCGAAGCCATCCGCACAGTCGCGCTCGTCGGGCACGCCGGTTGCGGCAAGACCTCGCTCGCCGAAGCGCTGCTGCATCAGGGCGGCGCGCTGCACGCGCCAGGCAGCGTGAGCCGCGGCACCGCGCTGTGCGACTTCGATCCGCTCGAGCGCAAATATCATCACTCGCTCAGTTCCGCGGTCGCGCATCTCGACTGCCAGGACACGCGCATTTATCTGCTCGACACGCCGGGCTACCCCGACTTCGCGGGCATGGCCATCAGCGCGCTGGAGGCCGTGGAAACGGCGGCCATCGTGATCGACGCGCGCACCGGCATCGAAATGACCACCAGCCGCATGATGGCCTGGGCGCAGCAGCGCAAGCTGTGCCGGATGATCGTCGTGAACGGCATCGACGGCGAAAAGGTCGATCTCCCCGACCTGCTCGCGCAAATCCAGGAGCGCTTCGGCAAGCAGTGCCTGCCCATCAATCTGCCCGCGCAAGGCGGCGCCAGCGTGGTGGACTGCTTTTTCAATCCCGCGGGCGAAGCCGATTTTCATTCGGTGGAGGCGGCGCACAATGCGCTCGTCGACCAGGTCATCGAACTGGACCCCGAATTGATGGAGCTGTATCTGGAGCAAGGCGAGGCCATTCGCCCCGAGCAGTTGCACGAGCCCTTCGAGCGCGCGCTGCGCGAAGGGCATCTGGTGCCCGTGTGCTTCACGTCGGCGGTAACGGGCGCCGGCATTGCGCAATTGCTCGACGTGTTCGTGCGGCTCCTGCCCAATGTCACCGAGGGCAACCCGCCGCTCTTCTATCGCGAGGCCGAGGGCAAGCGCACGCCCATGCGCGCGGAGCCGGACCCCGAAAAGCACGTGCTCGCGCACGTGTTCAAGATCGTGGTGGACCCGTACATCGGCAAGGTGGCCGTGTTCCGCATTCATCAGGGCACGGTCTCGCGCGATAGCCAGCTTTACATCGGCAATGGCCGCCAGCCCATCAAGGTCGCGCATTTGCTCTTGCTGCAGGGCAAGGATCACGCGGAGATCCAGCGCGCCGGCCCCGGCAATATCTGCGCGGTGGCGAAAGCCGACGACATCAGCTTCGACGACGTGCTGCACGACGCCCCCGAAGACGGCGACATTCATCTCACGCCGTGCGAGTTTCCGAATCCCATCTATGGCCTCGCCATCGAGCCCGCCAGGCGCGGCCACGAGCAGCGCCTCTGGGAGGTTCTGCAAAAACTCGCCGCCGAGGACCCTTGCCTGCTGATCGAGCATCCCGTGGGCACCAACGAAACCGTCGTGCACGGGCTTGGCGAGCTGCATCTGCGCTACATGCTCGAGCGGCTCACCGAGCAGCACAAGCTCGAAGTGATCACGCGGCCGCCCACCATCGCGTGGCGCGAAACCATCGGCGGCAGGGCCGAGGGCCATTGCCGCCACAAGAAGCAGACGGGCGGCGCCGGCCAGTTCGGCGAAGTCATGCTGCGCGTGGAGCCGCTGCCGCGCGGCGCGGGATTCGAATTCGTCGATGCGGTCAAGGGCGGCGCCATTCCCTCGCAGTTCATTCCCGCCGTGGAAAAGGGCATTCAGCAGGTGATCGAAAACGGGCCGCTCGCGGGCTTTCCGATGCAGGACGTGCGCGTGACCGTGTACGACGGCAAGAGCCATCCGGTCGATTCAAAAGAGGTGGCGTTCGTCACGGCGGGGCGCAAGGCGTTTATCGACGCGGTGCTCAAGGCGCAGCCCATCGTGCTCGAACCCATCGTCGACATCGAGGTGATGACGCCCGAGGCCACCATGGGCGACATCATCGGCGATCTTTCCTCGCGGCGCGGCCAGGTGCACGGCACGCGCACGGTGAGCGGCAACGCCATGGTGATTGCGGGCAAGGTGCCGCTCGCCGAACTCAACGACTACCAGTCGCGCCTGAATTCGCTCGCGGGCGGGCACGGCAACTACAGCATCCAGCTAAGCCACTACGACCCGGTGCCGCCCGCGCAGCAGGACAAGCTCGCGGCCCAGCACAAGGCGCGCGGCGAGAGCGTGGAGTGAAAATGGCGGACTCGGAGGTGATGCCCGCCGCTTCGATTTGATCAGAGATACGAATTAAATCAGGCGGGCATTCGCCGCGCCTGGTGTTGCCGTGGCGCGGCGCCCCTGCTCCGGCGTCTCATCGCGAAGACGTCTCCTGCGCCTCCCTGGCCCCGTATCCGCCGCCCAGCGCCTTCGTCAGAATCACGTCCTGGCGCAACCGCTCGCCGTCGATCAGCAGCAGCGCCGTCTGCTCGGCCAGCAGCGGCAGGCGCGCCTCCTCGGCGCTCACGCGGCTGCCGAGCCCGCGCTGGTACGCGGCATCCGCCGCTTGTCGGGCGAAGCGCGCGGCCTCCACCTTGTCCATTTGCAGCCGCCGCTCGTCGTCGAGCGTTTGCAGGCGATTGCCGCTGATAGCCACGTCGCGCACGGCATCGAGCACTGCCTGGTTGTACTGCTCGATCAGAATGTTGCTGCCGGCACGTGCGGTGCGCAGGTTGGCGTTCAGACGTCCGCCGTCGAAGATCGGCAGGTAGAGCCCCGGAATCAGGTTGATCTGCTGACTCGCGCTGCGGAACAATTGGCTGAGATGAACGGAGTCGAGCCCGAAGAACGCCTTGATGTCGAGATTCGGATAAAACGCGGCCTTCGCGGCGTCGATTTCGTTAAGCGACGCCACGACGTACCAGTGCATGGCCTGCAGATCCGGACGGCGCGCGAGCAACTGATAAGACAGCTCGGCGGGCAGGCTGGCCGCGGCCTGCGGCAACGCCACGGGCCGGATCTCGGGCAAGTCGCCCCGGCCGGCGCCAACCAGCGCGCGCAGCATCTCGCGCGTCTGGACGATCTGCCCGCGTGCCGAGGCGATCTGCCGGTCGAGACCCGCCAGTTGCCCGCGCGCGCCTTGCAGCGGCACCCGGCCTTCCAGTCCGTTCGCGTGCTTGCCTTCATGAGCCTCGACGGCGTAGGCCAGGATCAGGCGCGTCTGCTGGAGCAGGTCGAGCAAACGGTAGCTGGCCTGCATGCTGAAGTAGAGCTGGGCCACGTCGGCGGAAAGCGCGAGTTCCACGGAAGCCGCTTCGGCCGCGCGCGCGTTGCGCGCCCCGATGGCCGCCTCCACGAGCGAGCGCTGGCGGCCCCAGAGATCGATGTTGAGTCCAGCGAGCAGGCCGAGAGTGCCTTCCGTGTACCAGGGGCCGTCGATGCCCAGTTGGGGGAGATTCACCGTGTACGGGCCGAGAAAACCGTTGGAGGACGCGCGCTGGCGATTGAGAAAACCCAGCGCCGAAATCTGCAGATTGGAACCGGCCTTGAGCAACTCGACCTGCGACCCGGATTGCACCACGCGCGCCTGGGCGGCGGCCATGGTGGGCGAATCGGCGAGCGCGCGCTCGATCAGCGCGTCGAGCTGCGGGTCGCCGTAGCGGTTCCACCATTGCGCGTCGGGCCAGCCCTCGCGGGCAAGGTGGATGTCGTTCGCGAGCTGGATGCGCTCGGGCGAGATCCGCGCATGGGCCGGCGCGTCGCCGCGCATCAATGCACAGCCCGAAACGAGGCTCAGCAGGCTCAGCAGGCTCAGCAGGCTCAGCAGGCAGGCCGTGGCGAAGGCGTATCTCTTGGTCATGTCAGGGCGCTTTTCGGGTAGTCGGCGCAGCGGCGGCAACGCCGTTCGCGGCAGCGGTTGTCGTGTCAATGCCGGTGTCCCAACCGGGCAGCTCGGCTGCATGAAGCGCGAGGCGCCGCACGTCCTCCAGCAGTGGCGAGGTGCCGGCAATCTCCAGTGCATTCGCGCGCAACTGGTTCTGCTCGCGCGTGGGCGGCTCGCCCCGCTCGCCTGCGCGCGCGGCGTAGAGATCCAGCAAAGCCGCGGTTTCGTCGCGCAGCCCGTCGGCGGGGGCAAGCGCGCAAGCCGCGTGCGGCGTGCCACGGGCGGCGCACGCGCCACCATCGGCACCGTCGCCACCATCGGCGGCGGCAAGCGCCCGCGCATGCACGTGGTCCTGAGCCACCAGCAAGTCGCGGCTCACCGCGAGCAGGCACCCGGCCTGCTCCGCCAGTTGTTCAAGCGCCCCGCGCTTGAACTGCGGCTCATAGCGCACGCGTTCGAGCTCGAGGGCGCAGTCGTTGAGCGACGACCAGCATTGCATGTGCTGCCGCGCGTAGGCCATTTGCCGCGCGGGGTCGTCCTCGCGCACGGGCATGCGCACCAGCGCCGCCAGCGCGCGCACGAGCGAGGCGAGCTTCGCGCGGGTCTGGCTGCTCTCGCTCTCCGGCCAGAGGAACACATAGACGCCCCAGCAGATGCCCACGCCGAGGATGATGCCGACCACGCGGTCGCGAATCTCGGTCAGGTCGGTACTGGGGCCGAAGTGCTCGAGCAGCGCGATCGCGAAGGTCGCCGCGCCCTGGGTGCCGAGGTACGAGAGACGCTCGGACCCGGCGGTGAGCCAGGCGCCCGCCGCGATCACGGGCAGCATCGCCAGCAGCAGGCCCACGATGGTATCGATGTGCGGCATCACGAAGACGAACACACCCAGCGCGCTCAGGCTGCCCAGCAAGGCGCCGTAAAAGCGCAGCGTCATCTGCCGGACCGAGGTGCCGAGCCCCGGCAGCGCCACCATGGCGCTCGTGATCATGATGGTGTGAATGCCCGGCCACTGCAGGACGTTGAAGACGAAGTAGCCGATCAGGCCGCTGATCAGCACCTTCAGCGCGAAGCGCACGTACGCGGGATTGGAGAAGGCGTCTGGCACCAGCAGCGGCTCCTTGACCCGTGGCTGCCCGGGCTCGCTTGCGCCCTCGAAGCGGTCGACCGCCTGCAAGGTGCGATAAAGATCCTCGGCTTGGGCAAGCGCGGGCAGCGAGGCACGTTCTTCCACATCCGGCACCCAGCGCAGGCGAAAAACCTTCCTGGCGCCGAGCGCCGCGTCGAAGGCCAGCAACTCCCCGCGCAGCCGCTCCAGCGCGCGGCGCAGCGCCGGCGGCGCGCCCGCAGGCAACGCGCCCGGCAACGTGTTGCAGACGTGCTGCGCATGCGACACGGCAGCCACGCAGCACTGCCGGTACTGCTGGCCGGCGTAGTCGTTCGCATCGCCCATGTTGGTGACCGCCGTGAGGCTCTGCAGCATGGCGGACTGCTGTTGCAGCGCCTGGGCGGACAACGGCGGCATGGTGGCCTCGCCCGAGAGGAGGCGGTGCAGGCGCCCGGCCGCGCGCGTCAATTGCCGGTGCGTCTCCGCCTCGAGCTGGCAAAGCGGGTTGGCCGAAGCGAACAGCGAGTTCACGAGCAAGGCGAGAACGCTGCCATAGGTGATGGCCGCCACCGCCCACAATGTTTGCCGCACCAGATATTCGACCTGGGCAGTCTGATCGGCGAACGACTGCGCGTACAGGATCACGAGCGCCGGCCCGAGCAGGACGCCGCCGACCTTCGAGACCCGCGTGCAAAACATGAAGCAGAAGAACAGCACGCTCGATACCACGATGCGCAGCACCGTGTGGTCGAAGGTGAAATTCAGCAGCCAGACATACAGCGGCACGGCGACGACGTTCGCGAGAGCCAGCGCGACGAACACCACGCGCGTCATGACCACGTTGGACTGCACCGTGAAGAAAACGGCGACCAGTGCCATCACCATGTAAGGAATCCGGAATGTTTCTCCAATCACGATGGCGATGGCCGAGGCGAGCGTGAGGCGCATGGCGAACTGGCTGCGGCCGGGAAACGGCGCCAGTTCGGCGGCCAGCCAGCGCAGCGAATTCGCCAGCCGTTGCGCGTGCGGATCGTTCATGAGCGGTGCCCTGTCTCAGCGCAACGGCGTGGCGGCGCCGGGTTCGAGCTTGACCACCGCCGAGGCGCCAAGGCGAAACAGCTCCGGGTTCGGCCGGTCGACGCGGATCTTGACCGGAAAGCGCTGCGCGACGCGCACCCAGTTGAGGCTACGCTGCACGCGCGGCAAGCCCTCGAGCACGAGGCCGCCGTCGTCGGGCAGCACGCCGTAACCAATCGAATCGACCCGGCCACGGAACACCTGGCGCGTATCCGACATCAGATAGACCGTCGCGGGCGTGCCGGCACGAATGTTCTCGAGTTCGGTCTCGCGGAAGTTGGCGACGGCGTACCAGTTGCGCGTGTCGATCAGCGTGAAGACCGGCTTGAGCGGCGAGGCAAACTGTCCGGCCGTGGTCTTCAGCGACACGACGCGGCCGTCGAACGGCGCGCGCACCGTGGCCATTTCCCTGCGGTATTGAGCGAGCGCGATCTCCGCGCGCACCACGTCGCGCTGCGCCACCAGCGCGTCCACGCCGGTCACGGCGGCGGACGCCTGGCGCGCCTGCAGCCGCGCCGCGTCCAGCTCGGCGGCGGCGGCGCGCTGCGCCGCGCGCGCCCGGTCGACGTCCTCGGCCGAGACATAGCCTCCCGCCAGCAACGGCTCCGTGCGCCTGAGCGTCTGAATCGACTGGGTGGCCGCCGCGCGGGCGCGCTCCACCGCCGCCTGCGCGGAGTCGGCGCCGTATTGCTGTGCCTTCACGGTGCGCTCCATCAGCGCGATCTGCCTGTCGAGCGCGACCAGCGCGGCGTTGGCGCGCGCCAGTTCGTCGTCGAAGGGGCGCGGGTCCACCTCGAACAGCACGTCGCCCTGCTTGACCGCCTGGTTGTCCCGCACCGCCATGTTGACGATGCGCCCGTTCACTTCGGATACCACGTCGATCGAGTCGGCATAGGCGTAAGCGTCGTCGGTGCGCGGCGAGGTATCCACCCGCCACAGCACATAGACGAGTACCAGGAGCGTCAGCAGCACCAGAAGCGCTGGAGCGATCTTGCTGGAATGTCGATTCGGCTTGCTAGCCATGCACCTGCTCCGTCGTTTCAAGAATTAAAGATCAGCAGCCAGATCAACAGGGACAAGAGCAGCAGCAAGACCGAGTTCGCGACGAACGGCGGGCCCAGCAGGCGCTCGCGCCGCAGCCGCTCGAGCACCGCGCGCACGATCAGCGTCAGCAGCAAGGCGCCGAGCACGCAGAACATCCAGTCAGGGAAATAGGCGCCCAGCACGCTGATCGACGGCGACACCGAGCAGGCTCCCAGCATCATCGGCGACAGCCACGAGAGCGTGCGGGCGACGAGGACATGAGGCCTCGAATGGAAAGGGATGCTCACACTGGACATAAATCGATTGCCGCGTTTCTGGACGTATCCATAAAAATCGTTCGCAGTATTGAATTTCATGATGCGCCGCGAGTGATGAAAAATCCTGCACGTCTGTCACGGAACGAAGCGCCGCCGTGCCGTTTCCGTCGTTTCCTTCATTAAGGTCTCGGGGCCGGCGCCCGTGCGGTCCTTGTTGCACGGTGGACAGATCGCCTTCTGCACCGAGTTGCCGTAGATGCCGTCGCGCCGGGCATGCTGCAATTGCCGCGGCATGGTGACGAAGGCGATCTGCCTGCCGGGGCCTGTGTCGACGCGCTCGACTCGCTCCATCAACCGCTTTTCAGCGGGATTGGGCTGGCGAAATTGCAGCACATAGCCGATGAGGTTGAATGACTCGAGCAAGCCACGCTAGTCCCGCGCGCCCCCGTCGGCTTCGCGAAACCGGCGGGGCGGCGCGGCGGGCGATTTGATCTTGTCCTGACAATTGGCTGTGCCGCGCACTTTACCGGGAACGCCTGAATCGAGCGCCAGGAACAGGTGATGTTTGGACGTAACGCAAAAAATATCAAAATAAGAATGCTCTTATTCTTGGAACGAACGACTACGAACTTCGACCCCACACGCACGCATGACCTCGATAGTCGTCCCTGCGCGGCGGGCTAGCCAAATAATTCGTCATCCTTATAGATTGAATTGCAGGTAAACCGGAACGGAGGCTTGCCTTGGCCCTTGCCTCGTTCATCCGGTCTCTGCGGCCGTCAGAACGCGAGCGTGGCCGTCGCCTGCACGGTCGCCGTGCTCTTCAGGCGGTTGGTGCTGGCGATGGACGGCACCCAGCGCAGGCTCGCGGAAAGCGGATGCTTGCCGTTGATCTTCGTGTCATAGGTGATGATCGGGCCCATCGCGAAGTCGCGCCCGACGAAGCCGTCGAGCCGGTCCGCGATCGGGCCCGTATCCTTGCCGAGTTGCTGCACCGTGCCCATCACCAGCCCCACGCCAAAGCCATTGGCGAACTTCTTGAGCCCCATGACATCGAGCGTGAGCAACGGCGCGTTCTGGTAATCGGTCGCCGGATTGCGGGTGTAGAACTGCAGCCCGAGCACCGCGTCGAACTCGAGGCCGTACTTCGGCACGAGCTTCGTGTAGGCAACCTGCGGCACGAAAGTCCAGTTGTTCAGGCTCGGGTTGGCCAGCGCACTAACGTTGTATTGGCCCGTGGGCGCCCAGAAGTTGAAGCTCAACGCGATATGGTCGGTCTGGCTGAAGTGGTAGCCGGCGACGATCGGCGTGAAGTACATGTCGTACAGATTCGACGCGCGGTCGCTCGTCGTCCGCCCCGCCCGCCCCACGGCGGACCGGGCTGTGATTTCCTCCCACGCATAGGGCAGCGTGATGGCCGATGCGAAGTCCCAGCCGCCCACGCCACCCCAGACATGCTCGATCGTCGCGAGCGTGAAGGCGACCTGGCCTTCGAGGCCGAGCGACTCCTTCCCGCCGATCGGCACGCCGCGGCTCGCGCTGATCGAGCCGTCGATGTAGAGCTCCTGCAGGCTCACGATCGTCATCGGCTCGGGCGGAACGATGCCCACGCCCGATAGCACGCTCGTGCCGGCCACGGGGCGCCCGAGCGCGCCCTCCGTTGCCTCTGCGCCGCTCGACCCTAGCGCGCAGGCGGCGGTCAAACCCGCGACGGCATAAAGCTTGAACCAGTTTCGAACGTTCTTCGAATTAATCATCTACGCGTCCTTGCTGGCGAAGACTGGCTGATTGATCAAAAACCTACTGACCCCAGATCCAACAACGCGAATTATTAGACAATGAAAGCACACATTTTTCAAACAAAGCAGCCAAATAGCATCAATTCGAGATACAAATTGAGGATGTCTCCAGAATGTCATCGCCATCACAAGAGCAATTCGAATAACCGCTATGGTTGCCGGCTCATGGGAATTTGTGCGCGCGCAGCGTAATATCCGTGAGAACATATCGAAACGACGCTTCTCGATTCGCCTGTTGGCCGGCCCCCGGCCCGGAGACCCGCCGATGGACCTCGCACTGCTCACGCCCGCCGCTTCCGCCGATGCCACCC
>JAITTX010000011.1 GCA_031286755.1 Paraburkholderia sp. | reverse complement strand
CGCTGATCGAGCCGTCGATGTAGAGCTCCTGCAGGCTCACGATCGTCATCGGCTCGGGCGGAACGATGCCCACGCCCGATAGCACGCTCGTGCCGGCCACGGGGCGCCCGAGCGCGCCTTCGGTTGCCCCGGCGCCGCTCGACCCGAGCGCGCAGGTCGCGGTCAAACCCGCGGCGGCATAAAGCTTGAACCAGTTTCGAACGTTCTTCGAATTAATCATCTACGCGTCCTTGCTGGCGAAGACTGGCTGATTGATCAAAAACCTACTGACCCCAGATCCAACGACGCGAATTATTAGACAATGAAAGCTGACATTTTTCAAACAAAACAGCCAAATAGCATAAATTCGAGATACAAATTGGGAATGTCAAAAGCGCGTTGCAGCGCCATGGCTGCCCACTATCGGGTGGCATGAAATACACGGCGGACGCTCCAGAATGTCATTGCCATCACAAGCGCAATTCGAATAACCGCTATGGTTGCCGGCTCTTGGGAATTTGTGCGCGCACAGCGTAATATCCGTGAGAACATATCGAAACGACGCTTATCGATTCGCCTGTTGGCCGGCCCCCGGCCCGGAGACCCGCCGATGGACCTCGCACTGCTCACGCCCGCCGCTTCCGCCGATGCCACCCACGCCACGCCTCTGCCCGGCACGCTGCTGATCACGGGCAGCGTGCTGCGCCCGCTGGCGCTCTCGCTCGACGCGTTGCGCGCGTATCCCGCCGTGACCAGCGCGCCGTTCGATTTGCGCTGCTACACCACGCAGCGCTTCATTCGCGCCGTCGAGCCTTATCGCGGCGTCCTGCTCACCGATCTGCTCGGCGCCGCGGGCCTGCGCTGCGAAGCGCACGGCGACTTCAAGCGCATGGTTTTCATGGCCATCGGCCACGACGGCTATGCCGTTCCCTTCACGTGGCACGAGCTGTTCAACTCGCCGGTGGGCCAACAGGCGATGGTGGCCTACGAATGCGGCGGCGCACCGCTCGGCGAGGCAGACGGCGCGCCGCTGCTGTTCTCGGGCGCGGATCTCGTGCCCGCGCCGCGCCACCTCAAGCGGCTCGCGCGCATCGACGCGCGCGTGCTCGCGCCATGAGGCGCCATAGGTTGCGCGCAACGCGCACGGCGCCTGGCGTTTCCATACCCGCAACATAGCGGGTGCGTTCTATGTGCCGGCGGGCAAACGATGGCTTACTGCTCGCATCGCCCCAAAGCGCGCACGGCACACATCACCGGTCATGCGAGCCGCGCCGCGCGGGGGTGCCTCACGACACCCGGAGACCCTCGTATGTCCAACGACGCTCGCTCACACCAGTACGTCCTGACCCTGTCCTGCGCGAGCGCCGCGGGCCAGGTGGCCGCCGTCGCCAGCTTCCTGGACGGCCACCATTGCTATATCGATGAGCTGACCGTTTTCGACGACGACATCAGCGCGCGCTTTTTCCTGCGCTGCGTCTTTCACGAAGTAATTCGCGGGGCCAGCGGCGAACTCGACCTCGCGAGCCTGCGCAAGGAATTCGAGCCCACGGCGCGCGCGCATGAAATGACGTGGGCGATCCACGATCTCCAGGTCCGGCCCAAGGTGCTGATTCTGGTGTCGAAGCTCGAACACTGCCTCGCCGACCTGCTGTTCCGCTGGCGCATGGGCGAATTGCAGATGGACATTGCCGCGATTGCCTCGAACCATGCCGATTTCGAGCCGCTCGCCCGCCAGCACGGGCTGCCGTTCCGGCATTTGCCGGTCACACCGGAAACGCGCCCGCAGCAGGAAGCCGCGATCCTCGACCTGTTCGAGTCGAGCGGCGCCGAGCTGCTCGTGCTCGCGCGCTACATGCAGATTCTTTCGGACGAAACGAGCAAGCGCCTCGCCGGGCGCGCCATCAACATCCATCATTCGTTCCTGCCCGGCTTCAAGGGCGCGCGCCCCTATCATCAGGCCCACGTGCGCGGCGTGAAGCTGATTGGCGCAACCGCCCACTTCGTCACCAACGACCTGGACGAAGGCCCGATCATCGAGCAGGAAGTGCAGCGCGTGGATCACACCTGCGATCCGGAGCGGCTGCTCGCCGTGGGCCGCGACGTGGAGTGCGTGACGCTCGGGCGCGCCGTGAAGGCATTTCTGGAGCGGCGCGTGTTCATCAACGATGGCCGCACGGTCGTGCTCTAAGCCGCTCGCGAGCCACTCGGGCGCTCACCCACTCAGCCGCGATGACGGCGCTGCGCCTCCTGCGCGAGGCAGGTCAGCGCCGCCTCGCTCAGCCTGGCCGTCACGCGCTGCGCGTAGTCGTGATGCCGCCCCTCCAGCACGGCGCCAAGGCAGCGCGCCCGCCAATAGCGCAGCAAGCCGATGCGCTGATGCCCGCGCGCCATGCTCTGTTCGAGCAGGGCGAGCGCGGCGGCGGCGTCGCCGTGGCTGGCGCGCTGGTTGAGCTCGACGGTTTTGGCGCGCACGCGCGGCACGGTGAGGACCCTTTTCGCTGGCATCGGCTTGAGCCGGCTGGAATTCGGCCGGCAACTGTCTCGAGCCGGCCGGAGCGCGGCACCCGAGCCACGCTCCGCCGAGTTTCGCCAACGCAGCAAAGCGCCGATAGAACAAATGCGCCGTGGCCGCGGAACGCTGTCGCCACGGGCCGCGTCATGGCCGGGGAATTTCGCTTTGCCGCAGATAGCTGACGCATAATCACAAGTGCCGGGGTTCCGGATAGGCGACGCTTGAGCGGACTGCATTGCCGCGGGTTTTGCGTATCTCCGGGCCGCAGATGTTTTCCGCATGCACCCAGCGCATGGGTTTTCCCGAGCCACCCGCCGCCATGTCCGACCCGCTACCGATCGTCCCCTCGCCCGCCGCCCAGCCCCAGGAGCGCATCCGCTTCGGCATCGTGCTGCTGCCCAATTTCACGCTCACCGCCTTTTCGGGCTTCGTGGACATGCTGCGCCTCTCGGCCGACGACGGCGACTACAGCAAGCCCGTGCGCTGCTCGTGGCGCGTGATCGGCGAGACGCTCGCGCCGGTGCGCGCGAGTTGCGGGATCCAGGTCACGCCGTGGGAGACCTTCGAGAACGCCGAGCCCGTCGATTACCTCGTGGTCGTGGGCGGCCTGCTGCATTCGGGCCCGCAGGCCAGCGAGGAAACGCTGCGTTACATCCGCCGCGCCGCGGCGGGCACCACTACGGTCGTGGGTATATGCACCGGCCTGTTCGCGATGATGCGCGCGGGCGTGCTCGCCGATCACCGCATCTGCGTAAGCTGGTTCCACTACTGGGACTTCATCGAGCGCTTCCCGAACGTGAACGCCGATGCACTCGTGGCCGACCGGCTCTTCGTGATCGACCGCCGCCGCATCACCTGCTCGGGCGGGCGCGCGTCGATCGACGTGGCCGCCGCGATCCTGCTGCGCCACTTCGACCACGCGACCGTGCAAAAGGCGCTGCGCATCCTGCTGGTGGGCGAGATGCAGAAGGCCAACGCGCCCCAGCCGCATCCACCGGGCCTGGAGCCCGCGACGCATCCGAAGGTCAAGCGCGCCATCCTGCTGATGGAGCAGCAAGTCGGGCGCAACATCCCGCTGGAGGAACTGGCCTGCAAGCTCAACCTCTCGCCGCGCCAGCTCGAACGGCTCTTCAAGGCCGAGACGGGCAAGAGCCCGCGCGCGTTCGCCAACGTGCTGCGCCTGCGCACCGCCGCGTGGCTGCTCACCAGTTCGGACCGCACCGTGGCCGATATCGCTTCGAGCTGCGGCTTCGCGGACGCTTCGCATCTCGGGCGCGAATTCCGCAAGCAGTTCGGCGTGCCGCCCATCATGTTCCGCGAGCAGCGCAGCGGCCAGGCGCCCTCGCAGATGGCGGACCTGGACGTGTTCCTGCGCCCCGACGCGCTCGCGGCGGCCAAGGCCAGCGGCCCGGGCTCTTCCTCGTTGCACTAGCCGCGCCCACCGTTCATTCCGCCCCGCGCCGCTCACGGCTGGGCGCATGGCCGAACTGCACGCGATACGCCTTGCTGAAATGGCATGGCGAGTTGAAGCCGCAAATCGCGGTTACATGGGCGATCGACGCATCGGTCGTGCGCAATAGCTCGCGGGCGCGCTTCAGCCGCAGCGTGAGGTAATAGTGCGTGGGCGACACGCTCAGATAGGCCTTGAACATGCGCTGCAAATGCCGCTGCGAGAGCCGCACGAGCCGCGCGAGTTCCTCCAGCGAAAGCGGCTCGCGAATATTGGCCTCCATCAGCCGCACGACTTCTACCAATTCCGCGCGCGAGAAGCCCACGCGCGCATCCACGGGAATCGGCTGCAAGTCGGTCGCGCCGCGAATGCGCTCCAGAATGAATTGCTCCGAGACTTTCGCCGCAAGCGGGTGGCCGAAACGCGCGCCCACGAGATCGAGCATCAAGTCCAAAGGCGCCGTGCCGCCCGTGCAGGTCAGCCGGTCGCGGTCGACCACGAAGAGTTCGTCGGCGAATCGCACGTGCGGAAAGGCCTCGTGCAGCGCGGAAAGATTCTCCCAATGCACCACGCACCGGTAGCCGTCGAGCAGCCCGCTCGCCATCAGCGCGTAAGCCCCCGTGCAGATGCCGCCCAGCGCAATGCCCCGCCCGGCGAAGCCGCGCAGCGCGGCGCGCACGTTCTCGTTCACGGCCTCCTGAATATGGATGCCGCCGCAGACGATCATCACGTCGGGAAGATCGTCTGGGTCTGGCGCCGCCACCGGACGCACCGAAATGCCGTTGCTCGCGCAGGCGGGCACGCCGTCGAGCGTATAGATCGACCAGCGATAAAGATCGCCGCGGCCCACGTAGTTGGCCATGCGCAGCACTTCGATGGCGCTCGAAAACGCGATCATCGAAAAATTCGGCAAGGTAAGGAACCCAAAATGTTTCAGTGAAGCATGCTGCAAGGATGCGGCCGTCCTGATGGGTTCGGCGGCCACGGCGGTGCCGGATGTCACAGTGCGCCCCTATTGGAGACCAACCTGCACAGAATGAAAATGAAGAACCGGCCCGCCGAGGCGAGCCGGTTCATCCGGTATGGAAACGCCCACTACAAAAAACAGCGCGCCGCTCAGGCCTGCGCGACTATCGCGCGCGGACGAAACAACTGCTTGAAGCCCGAGAACAGCGGCGCCTTCGCGGCCCCCGGCGCGCGGCCGAAGCTTTCGGTAATGCGGTCGAGAATGATGGCGAGCAGCACCACCGAGAGCCCGCTCTCGAAGCCGAGGCCGATGTCCAGACGCTGGATGCTCGCGAGCACGTCGTTGCCGAGGCCGCCCGCGCCCACCATCGAGGCAATGATCACCATCGAAAGCGCCATCATGATGGTCTGGTTCACGCCCTGCATGATCGAGGGCAGCGCGTTGGGGAACTGCACCTTGTAGAGCAACTGCCACGGCGTGCAGCCGAAGGCCTGGCCCGCTTCCACGATCTCGCGGTTCACGTGCTTGATGCCGAGGCTCGTGAGACGCACGGCGGGCGGCATGGCGAAGATCACCGTGGACAGAATGCCGGGCACGCGGCCCAGACCGAACAGCATCGCGGCCGGAATCAGGTAGACGAAGGCCGGCATGGTCTGCATGAGGTCGAGAATCGGCCGTACGATGGCCTGCACGAGCTTGTTCTTCGCGGTCCAGATGCCGAGCGGAATGCCCAGCACGAGGCTGATGAGCGTGGACGAAAGCGTGAGCCCCAGGGTGACGATCATCTGGTCCCAGAAGCCTGTTGCGTAGATGAGCAGCAGCGAGGCCGTGGCGAAGAGCGCGAAGCGCCAGCCCACGCGCCACAGCCCGAGCGCGATGAAGAACGCCATCATCGCCCACATGGGTACGGCCTGCAGGCCATGCTCGATGAACCTGGCGAAGCTTTCGATGGTCTTGCCGATGGCGTCGAACGTGTTGGCGTCATGGTCGAGCAGATAATGAACCGACTGATCGACCCATTGGCCGAGTGGAATGATCTCAGACATGGGCACCCCTGTTGCGCGTAATGACCTTGAGAACGGCAGCCTGATCGATGGAGCCGCAATAGCGGCCGTCGTCGTCGACCACCGGCAATGCAGTGCTGGTCGCGCACACGCGCGACACCACCTGATCGAGCGGCGCGCCGCGCGAAATGCACTCGACCTGGCGCAGCGAGGGTTTCTCCGCGCCGATCGCGTCGCGCGTGACGAAACCGCTGATGCGGCGCTGCGCATCCAGCACGAACGCATATTCGTTGCTGCCGTTCAGCGTCGCGGCCACGCTCGTCTTGTCCAGCGTGCGGATGAGCGGCACCGCTTCGCTCTGCATCAGATCGCCCGCGGTGAGGTAGCGGCTCGTGTCCACGCCGTCGAAGAACGCGCGCACGTAATCATCGGCAGGATTGCTGATGATTTCCTGCGGCGTGCCGATCTGCACGATGCGGCCGCCCTCCATGATGGCGATGCGAGTGCCGATGCGTAGCGCCTCCTCCAGGTCGTGCGAGACGAACATGATGGTGCGGCGCTGCTCCTTTTGCAGTTGCAGCAGCACGTTCTGCATTTCCTTGCGCTTGAGCGGGTCGAGCGCCGAGAACGCCTCGTCCATGATCATGAGCGAGGGATTCACGGAGAGCGCACGGGCAAGGCCCACGCGCTGCTGCATGCCGCCGGAAAGCTCGGCGGGCAACTTGTGCGCGAACGGCGCGAGGCCCACCTGCTCGAGCACCGCGAGCGCGCGCTGCTCGCGCTCCTTGCGCCCGACGCCGGCCACCTCCAGGCCGAAGGCCGCGTTGGAGAGCACGGTGCGCTGCGGCATGAGCGCGAACGACTGGAACACCATGCTCATGTCGGTGCGGCGCAGCGAAACCAGTTCGCGCTTTTTCACGGCGGCAATGTCGCGGCCGTCGATCACGACCTTGCCCGCGGTGGGCTCGACGAGGCGATTGATGAGACGAATGAGCGTGGACTTGCCGGAGCCCGAAAGCCCCATCAGCACGAAAATCTCGCCTTCGTTCACCGCGAACGAGGCATTGTTCACGCCCAGCACATAACCGGTTTTCGCGAACATTTCGTCCTTGCTGGCGCCGCTCGAAAGCAGCTCGCGCGCCACTTTCGGATTGGGCCCGAAAACCTTGCATAATCCATCGACTACGATCTTGGGGGATTTCATCGACTCCATCTCCTCGTCATGCAGGCGCCGGCCCGCTCTGTGTCGCTACAGGGTTGCCAGCCCGGATCGAAACCGCATCGAAACAGCATTGAAACCGGACTGGAGCCGAGGCGCGGGCGCGCCTCTCATGCGGGTCATGGCCGGGAACGAGGGCGCTGGCCGCCCCCGCCCCGCCGCGGGCGTTCGAGTGCGCACCCTTATTGCGCGGCCTGAACCCAATCGTTCACGCGCTCGCCGTGCGCGGCGATCCAGGTATCCGCGGCGGCCTCGGGCTTCGCGCCGTTCTGGATGGCGAGCATCACGCTGTCGATCTCGCCCGGCTTCCACTGAAATTTCTTGAGAAACGACACCACGGGCGGCGCCTTCTTCGCAAGATCGGGATTCACCACACTATCCACGTGCTCGGCGGCACCATAAACATCCTTGGGATCCTCCAGGAAGCGCAGCTTGTACTTGGCGAACATCCAGTGCGGCGTCCAGCCGGTCACGATCACCGGTTT
>JAITTX010000168.1 GCA_031286755.1 Paraburkholderia sp. | reverse complement strand
CTCGCGATCAAGCTCGACACCGCGCTCGCCGCGGTCGACACGCTGCCGCTCGCGGGCGAGGCGCTCGTCGCGCACACGAAGCCCGAGGCCGCCGCGCCGCTCGATACCGCGAAAGCGGCCGCCGCCACTGGCGAGCCGCGCTGGCGCGCATGGCTCGACACCTTCGTCTCCGGCATCGGCAAGCAGATCACGAGCCTCGTGCAGGTGCGCCGCATCGACAACGCCGACGCCATGCTCGTCTCGCCCGACCAGGGCTACTTCGTGCGCGAGAACCTGAAGCTGCGCCTGCTCTCGGCGCGCCTGTCGCTGCTGTCGCGCAACGAGCCCACGCTCAAGTCCGATCTGGCCGCCGCCGATACGGCGCTCGAGCGCTACTTCGACGGCGCATCGAAGGAAACGCAGAACGTGCGCGATCTGCTCAAGCAAGTGAACGCGGGTTCGGGCGCGGTCACGCTGCCCACGCTCGACACGAGCCTGAAGGCGCTCCAGCAATACCGGAGCCGGGGGTAACACATGGCGATCCGTGGACTTATCTGGCTGGCGATCCTCTTCGCGGTCGCCGTCGCGCTCGCCACCGTGGGCCGCTTCGACGCGGGGCAGGTGCTGCTCGTCTACCCGCCGTATCGCGTGGACGTCTCGCTCAACCTCTTTGTGGTGGGCATCGTGGTGGCGTTCCTGCTGCTCTACGCGATCCTGCGCTTCGCGCGCAACATCGTGACGATGCCGCGCCGCGTCGCCGCCTACCGCCTGCGCATGCGCACGGAAAAGGCGAATTCGGCGCTGCGCGAGGCCGTGGGCAATCTCTACGCGGGCCGTTTCTCGCGTGCCGAAAAGGCCGCGCGCGACTCGCTCGTCGACGACAAGAACAAGGGCGCCGCGGGCCTCATTGCCGCGAGCGCCGCGCATCGTCTGCACGAGTACGCGCGCCGCGACGACTGGCTCACGCAGGTGGACGACCCCGACCTCCAGGAAGCGCGCCTCATGGCCACCGCCGACATGCGCGCCGATGGCCGAGACGCGGACGGCGCGCTCGCCGCGCTCACCGAAATGCGCTCGCAGGGCGGCCGCCGCATTCACGCGCAGCAGATCGCGCTGCGCGCGCAGCAGCAGCTCAAGAACTGGAGCGAAGTGCTCAAGCTCGTGAAGACGCTGGAAAAGCGCGAGGCGCTGCATCCAGCCGTGGCGGTGCGCCTGCGCCAGCTCGCGGCGGAGAACCTGCTGCGCGACCGTCGGCACAACGCGGACGCCTTGCTCGAGCTCTGGCACGCGCTCACGCCCATCGAGCGTCATTCGCCGCGTCTCGCCGACTGCGCCGCCGAGCTGCTGATCGCGCTTGACCGCCCGAACGAGGCGCGCAAGATCGTCGAGGAAGCGCTCGGGCAGAACTGGGATGCGCGCCTCCTGCGCCGCTATCCGGATACGGCTGGCAGCGACGCGCTGCCGCTCATCCAGAAGGCCGAGACGTGGCGCAAGGAGCGCCCCGAAGACGGCGACCTGCTGTTCGCGCTGGGCCGCCTGTGCCTGAAGCAGCAGCTCTGGGGCAAGGCGCAGTCGTTCCTGGAAGCGGCGCTCAAGTCCGCGAACGCGAGCGATAACGAGCCGCTCAAGATCCGCTCGCATCGCGCGCTCGCGCGTCTGCACGAGGAGCTCGGCGACGCAGGGAAGGCCGCCACGCATTATCGCGAGAGCGCGCTGGCCATGAACGTCGTTTAAGGGCGTTTCAACGCGCACGGCAATTTGCACTGCGCGTCACCAGCTTCAACGTAAAACGGCCGCTTTTTTTCGAGCGGCCGTTTGCTTTTTAGCGGGCGTTTTCGCGAGTGAATCTGAACGCGAGTTGAACCGCGCTCCAGACGCTAGCGGTTCACGAGCTTTTTGGGCGCGCACAGCGCCAGCACACCGCCGAGGATCATGAAGGCCGCGAGCATGTACATGCCCGAATCGTTCGCGGCCGTGACCTGCTTGAGCCAGCCCACCGCGTAGGGGCTCAGGAAGCCCGCGAGATTGCCGATCGAGTTGATGAGCGCGATGCCCGCTGCCGCGCCGGTGCCCGCGAGCCACGCGGTGGGCAGGCTCCAGAACAACGGCAGCGTGGTGAGAATGCCGACGGTGGCGATGGTGAGCGCCGTCATCGCGAGCGTGGTGTTGTGCGCCCACGTGACCGAGAGCACGAGGCCGATCGCGCCAATCACGGCCGGAATCGCGATGTGCCAGCGGCGCTCGCGCGTGCGGTCGGCGCTCTTCGCCGCGATCACCATGCCCACCACGGCCGCCGCGAACGGAATCGCCGAGAGCAGGCCGATCATCAACGCATCCTTCACGCCCGTCGCCTTGATGATGGTGGGCAGCCAGAAGCTCACGCCGTAGAGGCCCATCACGAACGAGAAGTAGGTGAAGCTCATCACGAGCACTCGCGGGCTCGTGAGCACCCTCGACAGTGGGAGGTCCTCCTTGGTGGCGTCCTCGGCGGCGATGTTGCGCTCGAGCAGCGCGCGTTCTTCGGCCGTGAGCCACTTCGCGTTGCCGATGCGGTCGTCGAGCATGAAGAACACCAGCACGCCGACGATCACCGAGGGCAGCCCTTCGAGCAGGAACAGCCACTGCCAGCCTTGCCAGCCGTTCGTGCCGTTGAAGGACTTGAGGATCCAGCCCGAGATCGGCCCGCCGATCACGCCCGAGAGCGCGATGGCCGTCATGAACCAGGTGGCCATGCGCCCGCGCCGGTGCGCCGGATACCAGTAGGTGAGATAGAGAATGATGCCCGGGAAGAAGCCGGCTTCGCACAGGCCGAGCAGAAAGCGCATCACGTAGAACATCGTGGGCGTGGTGATGAACATCGTCAGGATGGAGACGAGGCCCCACGTGACCATGATGCGTGCGATCCACACGCGCGCGCCCACGCGATGCAGGATCACATTGCTTGGCACTTCGAACAGAAAATAGCCGATGAAGAAAATGCCCGCGCCGAAGCCGTAGACCGCATCCGAGAGATTGAGCGCCGAGCTCATTTGCAGCTTGGCGAAGCCCACGTTCACGCGGTCCAGATACGCGACCACGTAGCAGAGCATCAGAAGGGGGATGAGGCGCCACGCAACCTTGCGGTAGGTGGCTTCTTCGAAGGCGGAGGGCGGAGCGCCCGCGCCTGCATGCGGCAGGTGATTCGCTGGACTGGCCATAGTGTCTCCATCGACATGGATCGTCGTGCTTGTTGTACTTCCGCTCTGTTATGGCGGGTATTTTGCGAGAAAGCACGACTATTCTATACGGGCCACCGCGCTGCGGCAGCCCATAAAAGTCGGGGAAAATACCGATCAGTCAAGCACTTAGAGCGCGTTTTCGGAGCGTTTGAGAGGCGCTTTGGCTGCACTCCGGCGAGCGCCGGAGTGCAGCGCGACTCGCAATACGCAGACTAAACGCAGGCTACACGCAGCGCCCGCCGTCCACTTCGATGCAGGTGCCGGTGATGAAGGCGGCTTCGTCGGAGGCGAGGTAGAGGCACGCGTTGGCCACGTCCTGCGGCGTGGAGAAGCGCCCGAGCGGAATGCCCGCGATGAAGCGCTGGCGGTTCTCGGGCGTATCGGGCACGCCCATGAATTCGGCGGTCAGGCCCGTGTCGCCAATCACGGGGTTCACGCAGTTCACGCGGATCTGGTCGGGGCCGAGTTCGGCGGCGAGTGTCTTGCTCGCCACGATCATCGCGCCCTTGCTGCTGTTGTACCAGACGAGCCCCGGGCGCGGCCGGATGCCCGCCGTGGACGCGATGTTGATGAACGCGCCGCCGCCGTGCTCGCGAAAGTGCGGTACGAACGCCCGCACGCTCCAGTAGAGGCCCTTCACGTTGACGGCGTAGACGCGGTCGAATTCGGCTTCGCTCACTTCGAGCACGGGCTTGTTGCGATGCGTGGTGCCCGCGTTGTTGACGACGATCTGCACGCTGCCGAAGTCCTCGATGGCCGCTTCGCGCAGCGCGTGCCAGTCGGCTTCGCGCGTGATGTCGCCGGTGGCCGCGATGGCCCTGCCGCCCGCGAGCGCGATCTCGCTCGCCACGCGCTGCGCCGCATCGCCGTTCAGGTCGTTGACGACGACATTCGCGCCTTCGCGCGCGTAAGTCTTCGCGATGCCTTCGCCGAAGCCCGAGCCGGCGCCCGTCACGACAGCCGTCTTGCCTTTGAGTCGCATGATGTCTCCGTGTGTTCGTGCCTTGATGTATCGATGCTGGATCTGCGGGTGCGATGAGAATCCGCGCTAGCCGTGCCGCAGCGCGATGGTCTTCAGCACCGTGAAGCCGTACAGCGCCTCGAAGCCTTTTTCGCGTCCGTAGCCGGACAGGCGCGTGCCGCCGAATGGCAATTCGACACCGCCGCCCGCGCCGTAGTTGTTCACGAACACCTGCCCCGCGCGCACGCGCCGCGCCATGCGCATCTGGCGCGCGCCGTCGCGCGTCCATACGCCAGCCACGAGCCCGTAGGGCGTGCCGTTGGCGAGCGCGATGGCTTCGTTTTCATCGTTGAAGGGCATGGCCGCGAGCACGGGGCCGAACACCTCTTCCTGGGCGAGCCGGCTTTGGGGCGGCACGTCGCGCAGGAGCGTCGGGGCTTCGTAGAAGCCGCCCTTGGGCGCATCGGCTTCGAGCTTGCCGCGTGCGGCGGTGGCAATGCCGTCGCGCTGCGCCTCGTCGAGAAAATCGCGCACGCGCCGCCGCTGCTTCTCGCTGATGAGCGGCCCGCAGTCGAGATTGGCGCTCGCGGGCCCGACGCGCAGCGCCCCGAACGCCGCCGCGAGCCGCTCGAGCAGCGGCTCGTAGGCGGCGCGCTCGATCAGCACGCGGCTGCCCGCCGAGCAGGTCTGCCCCGCGTTCTGCACGATGGCTGCGACGAGCACGGGCAGCGCCGCGTCGAAATCGGCATCGGCGAAGACGATTTGCGGCGACTTCCCGCCCAGCTCCAGCGTGACCGGCACGTGATTGCCCGCGGCCGTCTGCGCGACGAGCTTGCCCGTTTGCGGCGAGCCCGTGAACGAGATGTGGTCGATGCCGGGGTGCGCGGAGAGCGCCGCGCCCGCCTCGTGTCCCAGCCCGGTGACGATGTTCAGCGCCCCGGGTGGCAAGCCGGCTTCGCGCGCGAGCGCCGCCACTTCGAGCAGCGACACGCAGGCGTCCTCGGCGGGCTTCACCACGCAGGCGTTGCCGGCCGCGAGCGCCGCGCCCACGCTGCGCCCGAAGATCTGCATCGGGTAGTTCCACGGCACGATGTGGCCCGTCACGCCGTGCGGCTCGCGCACCGTGAGCACCGTATAGCCGGCCTGATAGGGCAGGGTCTCGCCGTGCAGCTTGTCGGCGGCGCCGGCGTAGAACTCGAAGTAGCGCGCGAGCGCGGCGGCGTCGGCGCGCGCCTGCTTGAGCGGCTTGCCGGTGTCGCGCGCTTCGAGCTGCGCCAGCGCTTCCTGATGCTGGGCCACGAGACCGGAAAGCTTGAACAGCAAGCGCCCGCGCTCGGCCGCGCTCAGTGCGCCCCAAGCGCCTTCGTAGGCGCTGCGCGCGGCGCGCACGGCCGCGTCGATGTCGGTTGCGTTGCCGCGCGCGAGCTGCGCGAAGGGCTGGCCGGTGGAGGGGTCAATGGCGGCGAGGGTCTCGCCGCTGGCGGGAGAATGCCACTCGCCGCCGATGAAGTGCTTCGCTTCTTCCATGCATGCGCCTCGTAAATGGGGGATGAAACGAGGGAAGGGAAATGCAAAACGAACCATGCCGGCGGCGTGGCTGCGGGCGGGTGCCCGCGACGCGTCCCGCCCCGTGTACATGAGGGGCGGCGCCGGCGCGACCATTATCGCGCCAATCGCGGCCATCCCGCGTGCGAATTCAGCGGACACTTCATCCGCGTGCGGGAAAGCCCTGGGCCGAACCGTCAGACGCCGCGGCCGATTGGCTATAATGGGCGCCAACTTCCGATGTCCGGAGGCGCGCCGCACGCCGCGCGCGCAACCGTCGCCATTTCCCTTTCCAATAGAGAGCGCCCATGAGCTTCGCAAATGTCCCCGCCGGCAAGGATCTGCCGCAAGACTTCAACGTGATCATCGAGATTCCGGCGCAAAGCGACCCGGTCAAGTACGAAGCCGACAAGGATCTGGGCCTGCTCGTGGTCGACCGCTTCGTCGGCACGGGCATGCGCTATCCGGTCAACTACGGCTTCATCCCGCAGACGCTGTCGGGCGACGGCGACCCCGTCGACGTGCTCGTGATCACGCCGTTCCCGCTGCTCGCTGGCTCGGTCGTGCGCTCGCGCGCGCTCGGCATGCTGCAGATGACCGACGAGTCGGGCGTCGACGCCAAGCTGATCGCCGTGCCGCACGACAAGGTTTGCCCGATGACGGCCAACATCAAGTCGCTGGAAGATGTGCCCGCGTACCTGATGGACCAGATCAAGCACTTCTTCGAGAACTACAAGGCGCTCGAAAAGGGCAAGTGGGTCAAGGTGGAAGGCTGGGTGGGCATCGAAGCCGCCCACAAGGAAATCACCGACGGCGTCGCGAACTTCAAGAAGTGAGCGAAGCCTGATCGGCAAGGCGCCCCGCAAGGGGCGCTTTTTTTTCGTCCGCGTTTTTCACACAGGTGCTTCCGCTTGCGGCTCCGTGGTGTCGGGTGGCGGGGGCGGCGCGGGCATCACCGATTCAAGCGTGCGCTCGCCCGCCGCGAGCGCGCGCTTTTCGCGCGGCGCGAGGCGCTTGACCCGGTATTCGGCGCGCAGGGCGCTCGCGCGGTCGGCCAGCTCGAATTGCGCGAGCACCCGCACCGGCTTGCGCGAGCGCGTATAGCGCGCGCCGGTGCCGTTCGCATGCTGCGCGAAGCGCGCTTGCACGTCGACGGCGATGCCCGTGTAGACGCTGCCGTCGGCACATTCGAGCAGGTAGAGGAACCACGGCATGTTGGGAGACGCGTTTGATCGTTTGAATGGTGATGGGGGGCAGGGCGCCGGATTCAGCCTCGAAACGGATTGTGCTCGTTCAACTCATGAACGTAGGCATGAATCTGGTTCGTCTCGCTTTGGAGAAAATGCGCGACGGCATCGGCGAACGCAGGATGCGCGAGCCAGTGGGCCGAGCGCGTGACGGTGGGCATGAAGCCGCGCGCCATCTTGTGCTCGCCCTGTGCGCCGCCTTCGAACACCGCGAGCTTTTCCTCGATGCAGAATTCGAGCGGCTGATAGTACGCGGTCTCGAAGTGCAGGCAGGGCAGGTGTTCGAGCGCGCCCCAATAGCGGCCGTAGAGCGTGCCGCCGTTCTCGTCGCGCTGATAGACCACGAGCGAGCTCGCGATCGGCTTGCCTTCGTATTCGGCTATCACGAGCATCAGGTTCTCGGGCATCGTCTCGCCAATCGCGCGGAAGAAGTCGAGATTCAGATATGGCGACGAAAAATGCTCGCGATACGTTTGCCGGTAGCAGCGGCTGAAGAAGCGCCAGTGTTCGTCGCGGATGTCCTCGCCGCGAATGCGCCGGTGCGTCACGCCCGCGTCGCGCACCTTGCGGCGCTCGGCGCGGATGTTCTTGCGTTTCTTTTGCTCGAGCGTCGAGAGGAAGTCGTCGAAGTCGCGGTAGCCGTGGTTGAGCCAGTGAAACTGCACGCCTTCGCGCTGCATCATGCCGAGGTCGGTGAGCATGGTCGCGTCCTCGGCGGTGGGAAAGAGCACGTGCAGCGAGGACACATCTGCCTGTTCGGCGAACGCGACCAGCGTGGCGGCCAGATGGCGGCGCGCGGTGTCATCGGCGGCCAGCAGGCGCGTGCCCTGCACGGGCGTGAAGGGCACCGCGCACAGCAGTTTCGGGTAGTACTCGAGGCCGTTGCGTTTGTACGCATCGGCCCAGGCCCAGTCGAACACATACTCGCCGTACGAGTGGCCCTTCAGGTAGACGGGCGCGGCCGCGGCGAGCTGCCCCGTGCGCGCATCGGTGAGCGTGACGAACTGCGGCGCCCAGCCCGCGTCGGGCGTGGCGCAGCGCGCGGCGTCGAGCGCCGCGAGGAATTCGTGGCGCAAAAAGGGCGTCGGCTGCGCCTGGCGCGCGAGCAGCGCGTTCCATTGCGCGGCGTCGACCTCGGCCGGTGAGCCGAGAATGCCCGTGCGATAATCGAAACGTTCCTTATTCAACTTGCGTGCCCGTTGTGGCATGGCGTGGCTTTGCGGGATGCAGGCGGCGGAGGCGCGGCTTTCGCTTTGCTTCGCCGCGCCGCGGCAAACGGTCATGGTAAAGCAAACCACCCGAACGGGTGAGGGCCCGAATGTCCGGATGGCCCAGGCGCCAGCAGGCGCACCCCCAGGCTATCGCTTATCGGTTATCCAAATGAAAGAGCGCTTTTTCAATCTCTACTCGCATGGCTTTGCGCGCGTGGCCGTGGGCGTGCCGCGCTGCCGCGTGGCCGATCCGGCCTTCAACGCCGAACAGACGCTCGCGCTCGCGCGTGAGGCTGCGGCCGGCGGCGCGGCGCTGATCGCGTTTCCCGAGCTCGGCCTTTCCGCCTATAGCTGCGACGATCTCTTCCACCAGCAGGCGCTGCTCGACGCCTGCGAGCGCGCGCTGGCGCAGATCGTGACGGCGTCGGCGGCGCTGCCGCTCGCGATGATCGTGGGGCTGCCGGTGCGTGTCGGCCATGCGCTCTTCAACTGCGCGGCGGTGGTTGCGGGGGGGCGTATCGCGGGCGTCGTGCCCAAGAGCTATCTGCCGAACTACGGCGAGTTTTACGAGCCGCGCCAGTTCAGCGCCGCCGATTGCGCGAGCACCGACACGGTGCGCCTCGCCGGCCAGAACGTGCCGTTCGGCGCGTCGCTCCTCTTCGACGCGGTGGAAATCCCGGGCCTGCGCTTTCATGTGGAAATCTGCGAAGACGTCTGGGTGCCGATTCCGCCCTCGTCGTTCGCGGCGCTTGCGGGCGCTTCGGTGCTCGTCAATCTTTCCGCGTCGAACGTGGTGGTGGGCAAGGCGGGGTATCGGCATCAGCTGGTCTCGCAGCAGTCGGCACGATGTCTGGCCGCGTATCTCTACACCTCGGCGGGCCAGGGCGAGTCGACCACCGACATGGCCTGGGACGGCCAGGCGCTCGTCTACGAAAACGGCGAGCTGCTCGCGCAGTCCGAACGCTTTCTGGGCGACTCGCACCTGATTTACGCCGATATCGATCTCGAGCGCCTTGCACAGGAGCGCATCCGCCAGACCACCTTCGGCGATTCGGTGCGCCGTCATGCCGATGAAGTCGCGAAGTTCCGCGTGATCCGTTGCGAGCTGGCGGGTGCCCCGGTTGGCGCTTCGGCGGGCAAGGGCGCCTGGGAGCAGGAGACGCTCGCGCTGGCGCGCCGCGTCGAGCGCTTCCCGTACGTGCCGGCCGATCCGAAGCGTCGCGACGAGCGCTGCAACGAGGTCTACAACATCCAGGTGCAGGCGCTCGTGCAGCGGCTCTCGCAGGCCGGCATCAAGAAGGTGGTGATCGGCGTGTCGGGCGGGCTCGATTCCACGCACGCGCTGCTGGTCTGCGCGAAGGCGATGGACCGCCTCAAGCTGCCGCGCGCCAATATTCTCGCCTACACCATGCCCGGCTTTGCGACGAGCGAGCGCACGTTGCGCCAGGCGCGCGAGCTCATGACGCTGGTGGGCTGCACGGCGCGCGAGATCGACATTCGCCAGAGCTGCATGCAGATGCTCGAAGACCTGGGCCATCCGTATTCGGAGGGCAAGGAAAGCTACGACATCACCTTCGAGAACGTGCAGGCGGGCGAGCGCACGAACCACCTGTTCCGCCTCGCCAACTTCAATCACGCGATCGTGATCGGCACGGGCGATCTCTCCGAACTCGCGCTCGGCTGGTGCACCTACGGCGTGGGCGATCACATGTCGCACTACAACGTGAACGCCAGCGTGCCGAAGACGCTCATCACGCATCTCGTGCGCTGGGTTGCCGAAACAGGCCAGATCGGCCAGAACGGAGAGAGCGGGCGCGACGTGCTCGAAGCGATTCTTTCCACCGACATCAGCCCCGAGCTGATTCCCGGCAAGTCTGACGGCGCGCCCGAGCAGAAGACCGAAAGCACGATCGGCCCGTACGAGTTGCAGGACTTCAACCTCTACTACACGCTGCGCTTCGGCTTCGCGCCTTCGAAAGTCGCGTTCCTCGCGCGCCATGCGTGGCGCGACCGCGAGGCGGGCGCGTGGCCCGAGAACGCGAAGGTCGCGCGCAATCAATACGATCTCGCGGCCATCAAGCGCAATCTGCGCATCTTCCTCGACCGCTTTTTCCGCACGAGCCAGTTCAAGCGCACCTGCATTCCGAACGCGCCGAAGGTGGGCTCGGGCGGCTCGCTCTCGCCGCGCGGCGACTGGCGCGCGCCGAGCGATTCGGAGTCGGCTGTGTGGATCGCCGATCTCGAGCGCGTGCCCGGACAGGAGCGCGCGAGCGCGCCAACGCCGGCCGCCGCGTCTTGAAATGGATGCGCACAGCGTAAAATCGCAGAACCTTCGCTGCATTTCCGGCCGATGCCCGATCGGCCGGACCCCATACGGGCCGCTGACCGCACGGCGGCCGGCCAGCCACGGATAATCCGCAGATCAACTGAGTCAGACGAGGATCGTCATGAAACGCATCACAGCCGTCATCAAACCGTTCAAGCTCGACGAAGTGCGCGAGGCGCTCGCCGAAGTGGGCCTCACGGGCCTGACCGTCACCGAGGTGAAGGGCTTCGGCCGCCAGAAGGGCCACACGGAGCTCTACCGCGGCGCCGAGTACGTGGTGGACTTCCTGCCCAAGGTGAAGATCGAGGTGGTGGTCGCCAACGACCAGACCGACCAGGTGATCGACGCCATCATCGGCGCGGCCCGCACGGGCAAGATCGGCGACGGCAAGATTTTCGTCACCGACGTCGAGCGCGTGATCCGCATTCGCACCGGCGAAGAGAACGAAGCGGCGGTCTGACGCCGCGTCCTCACGAAGAAGAAAAGGGACGGCGCCGCTCGCACGGCCCGTCCCCGCCATAAAAAACGGTGCGATACCCGTTGGGATACCGCACCGATACGCGCCTCTCGCAGCAGCGTGAAAACGTCGATGTAACTGTTCTGTCTACACTCGTTGCAGCGTCCGCGACTTAGAACGAGTGCTGGATGCCTGCGTACACGCCGCTCTGGCTGTGGCCGATGAGCGGGTTGCCGGTCGCGGCCGAATCGCCGTAGTTGTTGGCGTTCAGACCGAAGTTGGCCGACTTGCTGTTTTGCACCGTTGCGACCTGGAAGTCGAGCAGCGTGCGCTTGGACAGGTTGTACGAGCCGCCGATCGTGTACAGCGTGGCGTTGCCGCCGCCGTTGTTCGCGTTGACGTGGTAGACCGCCGCGATCAGCGCGGCCGCCGGCGTGGCTTGCCACGTCACGCCGCCCCACTCGTGATCGAGCGTGCTCGGCTGGCCGATCGCCAGACCCGTCATGCCCGACGAGCGGACGGCTTCATAGCCGCCCTGAACCTTGAACGGTCCGAGGAACACGTTGACCATCGCCATGTAGTCGCGCGAGTAGGCGAACACGCCCTGGCCCACGTTGCCCGCGTTGATCTGGTTGTAGCCGCCGCCGAGCGTGCCGTTCGTCGGGTTGCGGATTTCGTCGTACAGGCCGCGGATCTGGAACAGCGAGCTCGTATAGGTCAGCTGGATGCCGTCCTGACGGCCGGTCGAGGTGGTGCCGTTGCCGTTCCAGCTCGTGGCGTTCGAGAACGAGTATTGGCCGTAGACGTCAAAGCCGTTCCACTTCGGCGACTGGTACGAAATGTTGTTGCTCGACTGCGGCCAGTTGCGGCCACGCACGAGCGACGCCGACGACCAGTTCGACTGGCCGAACGGGTCGAAGTCCCAAATGCCGTTCGAGATGAACAGTTCGCGGCCCAGCAGCAGGGTACCGAACCGATCGTTGGACATGCCGACCGTTGCCCAGCGATTGAAGAGGCCTGCGCCGCCCGGGCCCTGGCCGGTTGCCGTGCTGAAGCTGCCTTCCAACTGGAACAGTGCCTTGTTGCCGGCGCCGAGGTCTTCAACGCCCTTCATGCCCCAGAGGCTGGTGCCCCAGTAGCCGCTTTCCAGTTGAACCTGGCTCGTGCCGTGCGTGGCCGGGCCGTTCGGGCCGCCGCCGGCGCCGATGCCGTTCATGTAGGCAACACCCGCATCCAGGCGGCCGTATAGGGTCACGCTGCTTTGCGCATGCGCGACCACGCCAGCCGACATCAACGCTGCGGCGAGCAGTGCTTTCTTCATTTTCTCCTCCATACCCTGTCAAAGAGTCAACCTAAGTACTGCGAAAGACGTCCGCGCCATCGGGGGTGCTGCGGACAGAAATTGTCGCGTAGGGAGCGTGACCCGAGGATCGGCGTACGGAAACGATGCGAGCAGGACAACCTGTTCGAGTCGTCTTGCAGATCCCCTAGTTGACTGGCATCTCCCGTTCTTATTTGAAGTGAAACTACTTTTAATGAAGTTTGTTTTGCTACTTTGGTTACTAATTTAGCAAAAAAGACTGGCGCTGGCGACCGAAATCGCTTGTGGGGGGCGGGGTGTCGCCAAATTGCCATACGTGTTTCCTGGATGGTGGTCGGCACGATCCAAAAAGTATGTCTAAAGCCTTATAGGACAAGGCACACACGTTTGCTGGCGGAGGATCTTCAGGATTGCCACTATTGACGCGAAATATCGTCAGGCGTAGGGCGAAATACGCGGATTCGATGCGCGTGCGAGCGCTCGAACGAGGATTTGAATGGCAAAAGAAAAGGCGCTGAAAGCGCCTTGAAATACTACTTTTACTACATCGCAGGGGTGGGATGTAGTCGACTACATGCGGGCCGCGCTTACTTGAGGCTGCCCGAGAGAAATTGCCGCAGGCGCTCGCTCTTCGGACTGGCGAACACCTCGGCCGGCACGCCTTCCTCTTCTACGCGGCCCTGGTGCAGGAACATCACGTGGTTCGAGACGTTGCGCGCGAAACCCATTTCGTGGGTGACCACGATCATCGTGCGGCCTTCCTCGGCGAGCTTCTGCATCACCTTGAGCACTTCGCCCACGAGCTCGGGGTCGAGCGCGGAGGTGGGCTCGTCGAACAGCATCACGTCGGG
>JAITTX010000510.1 GCA_031286755.1 Paraburkholderia sp. | reverse complement strand
ATGAGCTCGGCGCTGTCGTCGTAGCCGGTCTGCGGGGTGTCGCGCAGGAACTCGGGGCAGTTGCGGTCCATCAGCACCTTGCCCGCGACCATGCGCAGGTTCTTCGCCTCGCTCGCGGTGAAGAGCGCATCGGCCGACTGCTTGTGCACCGAGCAGTAGACGAGCGCCGTGGTTGTGCCGCAGGAGAGCAACTCGTCGACGAAAAAGCGCGCGGTCTCGAACGCCACGTTTTCCTTCGCGAAGCTGCGCTCGGTCGGGAACGTGTACGTTTCGAGCCACGGCAGCAGGCCCGGCGCCGGCGAGGCGATCATGTCGGTCTGCGGGTAGTGGATGTGCGTGTCGATGAAGCCCGGCACGATCAGCTTGTCGCGCAGGTTGTGCACCGTCGCGCCCTCGGTCACGCGCGAGCCCAGATCGGACCACGCGCCCGATGCGGTTACGCGGCCGTTGTCGACGATCACCACGCCGTCTTCGTGGAAGACGGCGGCCTCGGGCGACTGCGCGGGGTCGCCGGTGAACGTCAACAGTTTTGCGCGATAAGCCGATTGAGTCATGGGAACATCGTCTCCGAAAAATTCAGGTGTTCATGAGCAGGGTTGGAGCGCGCGTTGTGCCGTTGCAAATGGCGCGCTGCGTGCACGCCGCTCCTGAAAACGCGGCGCGCAGAAACCCAGGGGCCGGCGCTCGCGCGCCGGTCCTCGTCGAGGGTGAAGCCTTAAAACTGGGGGAGCTGCGCGGGATCAGGCCACGGCGCCGCTCCAGTACCGATCGAGCTGCGCGATCAGCGCGGCGCGAGCCTCGGGCGTCACGAACGACGCTTCGAAGCTGTTGCGCAGGATCGTGTACACCTGCGCTTCGTCGAGCTTCAGCGCAACGATGATGGCGCGGTAGTTCTCGTTCACGTAGCCGCCGAAGTAAGCGGGATCGTCGGAATTGACGGTCACCGCGACGCCTTCGTCCAGCAACTGCTTGAGCGTGTGCTTCGTCATGTCGTCGAACACGCAGAGCTTCGTGTTCGAGAGCGGGCACACGGTGAGCGCGACGCGCGTGTCGGCAAGACGCGTGACGAGCGCCTTGTCTTCGATGCTGCGCACGCCATGATCGACGCGATCGACCTTGAGCAGATCGAGCGCTTCGTAGATGTAGGCGGGCGGGCCTTCCTCGCCCGCGTGCGCGACGAGTTTCAGGCCCTTCGCGCGCGCCTGCGCGAACACGCGCTCGAACTTCGAAGGCGGATGGCCGCGCTCCGACGAGTCGAGGCCCACGCCGATCATGCGCGGGTAGCGCTCGAAGAGCGGCAGCGCGGCGTCGAAGGTGGCGAGCGCGTCCGCTTCGCTCAGATGGCGCAGGAAGCAGAGGATCAGCTTGCTCGTGAGGCCGCGCTGTTCAGCGTCGGCGAGCGCGCGGTCGATGCCCGCGACCACGGTTTCGATCGGCACGCCGCGTTCGGTGTGCGTTTGCGGATCGAAGAATATTTCGGTGTGCACGACGTTGTCCGCGAGCGCGCGCTCGCAGTAGGCCATCGTCATGTCGTAGAAGTCCTGCTCGGTGAGCAGCACGCTCGCGCCCGCATAGTAGATGTCGAGGAACGACTGCAGGTCGGTGACCGCGTAGGCCGCGCGCAGCGCCTCGATCGACTCGTAGGCGAGCTTGACGTGGTTGCGCTGCGCGAGCGCGAAGATCAGCTCGGGCTCGAGCGAGCCTTCGATATGGATATGCAGTTCGGCCTTCGGTGCGCGCGCGGCTTTCTGCACGAGCGGATTGGCTGGGGGCGTGATGGTCATGATGGGTTCGATCGGGTTCGTTCAGTGAATGACATCACGCGGAATGGATGGTGCCGGGCGCAGCGGTGTCTGGAGCGCTCGCGCCGGAAGCCGCAACGCTTGCCTGCCCCGGCGCATGCACACCCGCCGCGGCGGCTTCGATCGCCTGCAGCAATTGCGCGGCGGCCGAGATCGCGATGACTTCGGGCGACTTGTCGACAATGCCGTCCACGCCGAGCGGGCAGCGCATGCGCGCGATCTGCAGCGGGTCGATGCCGCGCGCGGCGAGCCGGTGCTCGAACTGCTTGCGCTTCGTGTGCGAGCCGATCATGCCGAAGAACACGAAGTCGCCGCGGCGCAGGATGCGCTCGGCAAGATCGAGGTCACGCGAATGATCGTGCGTCATCACGATGAAGCTCGTGCCCGGCGGGGCGGCGTCGATGGCTTCGTCGGGCGCGTCGTTGGCGTCGATCGCGACGTTGGGCGCACCCAGCGCCGCGAACGCTTCCGGCGAGGGAAACGCGGCGTCGCGCTCGTCCACCCAGCGCACGCGGCAGGGCAGCGTGCCGAGCACGCGCACGAGCGCCGCGCCCACATGGCCCGCGCCGAACAGCACGACCGGAAAGTCGTTCGGCGCGATGGTTTCGGTGAGCAGCACCGTGCCCTCGCTGTGGCCTGGCGCGCCCGTATCCCAGAGCAGGCAGTCGGGGGTTTCCACGCCGGGCTCCGGCTCCGAGAGCATCACGGCCGAGGCCGCTGCGGCATCGGCCGCGACATCGGCACCGGACGGCGTCCCATTCCGCGAGGAGCGGAATGATACGCTACGAACCGTCGAGGCGCCGGCCGCGAGCCGCCGCGCGAGCGTGGCGAGCCAGCCGAGGTCGGAGACGTCGAGGCGCTCGAACGCGAGCACGACCGCGCCGCCGCAGCACTGGCCGAGGCTCGGCCCGAGCGCGAAGCGCTCGAGGCGCCGCGCATGCGGCGTGCGCATACCGTCGCGCAGCACCTGGCGCGCGGTCTCGATGGCCTTCCATTCGAGGTGGCCGCCGCCGATCGTATGGCGGGCCGCTTCGCGCGTGACGATCATCTTCGTGCCGGCCTCGCGCGGCGCCGAGCCTTCGACGCGCGCGACGGTCACGAGCACGGCGGCGTCGCCATGCGCGAGCAGGTGTTGAAGATCGGTGAGCCAGGCTTGCATCCGGCGGTTCTCCTACTTGACGACAGCTTCTGTTGGGGCGGCGGCCCGCGCGCTTGCCGTGCGCGCACGCAGGGCATCGAGCGCGTCGAGGATCGCTTCGGGGGTGGCGGGCGCGGCGAGCGGGGCGGCTTCCCGGGCCTCGGGCACGGCGGCGCCGATCGCATCGCGGATCGCGAGGAATACCGAGAACGGCAACAGCAAGGGCGGCTCGCCCACGGCCTTCGAGCGGAACACGGTGGGCTCGGCGTTCTCGTTGCGGTAGAGCTGAACGTGAAACGCGGCGGGCGTGTCGCTGATCGCCGGAATCTTGTAGGTGGAGGGCGCGTGCGTCATCAGCTTGCCGTCGCGGTTCCACCAGAGCTCTTCGCTCGTGAGCCAGCCCATGCCCTGAATGAACCCGCCTTCCACCTGGCCGATGTCGATGGCCGGGTTGATCGACTGGCCCGCGTCGTGCAGCAGGTCGGCGCGCACGAGCTTCCATTCGCCCGTGAGCGTATCGACGACCACCTCGGACACCGCCGCGCCATAGGCGAAGTAATAGAACGGATGGCCGGTGAGCGTCTGCGCGTCCCAATGCACCTTGGGCGTGGCGTAAAAGCCATCGGACCACAGTTGCACGCGCTTCAGGTACGCGAATTCCACGAAGTCGGCGAAGGCGGTGGCCTGGCCTTTCACCTGCACCATGCCATTTTCAAACGCGACGTCTTCGGGCTTGCCACCGTACTGCGCGGCGGCGAGTGCGGCGAGGCGTGCGCGGATCGCGAGCGCCGCGTCTTCGGCGGCCTTGCCGTTCAGGTCGCTGCCGGTCGAGGCGGCGGTGGCGGACGTGTTTGCCACCTTCGAGGTGTCGGTGGCGCTCACGCGCACCTGCGCGAGCGGCAGCCCGAGCACGCCCGCGACCACCTGCGCGACCTTCGTGTTGAGCCCCTGGCCCATTTCGGTGCCGCCGTGATTCACGAGCACGGAGCCGTCGCGATAGACGTGCACGAGCGCGCCGGCCTGGTTCAGGTGCGGGACGTTGAACGAGATGCCGAACTTGACCGGCGTGAACGCGATGCCGCGCTTGAGCACGGGGCTCGCGCGGTTGAACGCGGCAAGCGCCGCGCGGCGCGCCGCGTAGTGGCTCGATGCGAGCAACTGGTCGGTGAGCGGCGCGAGCACGTTGTCTTCCACGCGCTGCCCATAGGGCGTGACGTCGCGCTCGCCGATGCCGTAGTAGTTCGCGCGGCGCACGTCGAGCGGATCGCGCCTGAGCGCTTTCGCGATGTCATCGAGCATCACCTCCATCACGAGCGCGCCCTGCGGTCCGCCGAAGCCGCGGAACGCCGTGTTCGACTGGGTATTCGTCTTGCAGCAGAGCGCGACGATCTCCACGTCCGAAAGCGCGTAGGCGTTATCGAAATGGCAGACCGCGCGCGTGGCGACCGCGCCCGAGAGATCGGCGGAATAACCCGCGCGCAGCGCGATTTCCACGCGCGCGCCGAGCAGGCGCCCGTCGTCGTCGTAGCCGGCTTCGTACTCGTAGAGCGCGTCGTGGCGCTTGCCGGTGATGAGGAAGTCGTCGCCGCGGTCGGCGCGCAGCTTCACGGGGCGCCGCAGCTTGTGCGCGGCGAGCGCCGCCACGCACGCGAATAGCGCCGACTGCGATTCCTTGCCGCCGAAGCCGCCGCCCATGCGGCGGCATTCGCACATCACGCGATGCGCGGGCCAGCCGAGCAGATGCGCGACCAGTTGCTGCATCTCGCTCGGGTGCTGCGTGGAGCTGTAGACGAGCATGCCGTCCTGCTCCTCGGGCAGCGCATAGGCGACCTGGCCTTCGAGATAGAACTGCTCCTGGCCGCCCACGGCGAACGTTCCGGCGATGCGATGGGGCGCCGCCGCGATGCGCGCCGCCGGCTCGCCGCGCGTGAGGCGCAGCGGTGGCAGGACGTACTGCTGGCGCGCCTTCGCATCGGCGATGGTCAGCACCGCCTCGAGCGGCTCGTAGCACACCACGTCGTCGCTTGCGGCGAGCGCGGCGGCGCGGCGCGCCAGCGTGTGGCTCGTCGCGATAACGGCGAACACGGGCTGGCCGAGATACTGCACTTCGTCGCGCGCGAGCACCGGGTCGTCGTGCAGGACCGGGCCGCAGTTGTTCTCGCCGGGGATGTCGGCGGCGGTGAGGACCGCAACCACGCCCGGCATGGCGCGCACGCGCGCGAGATCGAGCGCCGCGATGCGCGCATGGGCGTGGCACGAGAGGCCGAGCGCCGCGTGCAGCGTACCGTGCAACTCGGGGATGTCGTCGGTGTAGCGCGCCTCGCCGCTCACGTGCAGGTCGGCGGACTCGTGCGGCAGCGGCGCGCCGAGCGCGGCCTGCGCTGCTTGTGCCGTTTGCGCTGTTCGTGCCGTTTGCGCGACGAACGGATCGGACTGACGATTCATGACGCGTCTCCCGCAAGCGCGGCGCCGGCGCCCATGCCGGTTGCGTCGACGACTTCCGCCTCGGAGGCAAACACGAAGGCGTTCACGTCGCACAGCGCGAGCGGCGCTTCGTCGCGCGTTTCGAGCCAGCAGCGCCAGAGCAGATTGCGCGCGACCTTCAGGCGATACGCGGCGCTCGCGCGCATGTCGGTGAGCGGCTGATAGTCGGCGCCGAGCGCGGCCATGGCCTGCTGAGCGGTGGTTTCATTCCACTGGGCGCCGGCGAGCGCCGCTTCGGCGTGCGCGGCGCGCCGCGGTATCGCGGCCATGCCGCCGTACGCGATGCGCGCGTTCGCGATCGTGCCGTCCTCGCCGATCTCGAGCGCGAACGCCGCGCAAACCGCCGAGATGTCCTGGTCGTAGCGCTTCGACACCTTGTAGGTGCGAAAGCGCAGCGCCGGCGCGGGGCGCGGCACGCGGATCGCTTCAACGAACTCGCCCGCTTCGAGCACGTTCTTCTGATAGCCGCTGTAGAACGCCGCGAGCGGCAGCGTGCGCGCGCGCGCGGCGTGGCGCAGCACGACTTCGGCGTTGAGCGCGAGGAGCGCCGGCATCGAGTCGCCGATGGGCGAGCCGTTCGCCACATTGCCGCCCAACGTGCCCGCATTGCGGATCGGCAGCGAGGCGAAACGCGCCCACAACTCCGCGAGTTCGGGATAGTCGATGGCGAGTGCCGCATAGGCCTCTTCGAGCGGGGCGGCGGCGCCAATCGTGAGCGTCCGCGCGTCGCGCGCGACGGTCCTCAATTCGGCGACCTGGCCGGTGTAGATCACGTCACCCAGGTCGCGCAACTGCTTGGTGACCCACAGGCCGACGTCCGTGCCGCCCGCGAGCATGCGCGCCTGCGGATGGCCGGCGCGCAGTGCGGCCAGCGCTTCGAGCGTGCGCGGCGCGTAGAACGTGGCGCTCCCGTGTGCGGCGCCGCGCGCGTCGGGACCGCAATAGGCGAAGGTGTCGTTGCGCGCGATCGAGCGCAGCGACGCTTCGAGCGGCTCGCGATCGAGTGTGACGCGCGGATAGCTCGCAACGTCGAACATGCGCTGGGCCGCGTCGATGATCGGCCGATAGCCGGTGCAGCGACACAGATTGCCGGAGAGCGCCTGATCGATTTCGTCGCGCGTGGGCAGGCCGGCGTTGGCGCCCTGGCGCTCGTAGAGCGCCCCCATCGACATGACGAAGCCCGGCGTGCAGAAGCCGCACTGCGAGCCGTGGCAGTCGACCATCGCTTGCTGGACGGGGTGCAGCGCGCCGTCGGGCGCGCGCAGGTCTTCGACGGTGAAGAGCGCGCGGCCGTCGAGAGTAGGGAGGAATTGGATGCAGGCGTTGACCGCCTTGAGCGCGAGACGGCCATCCTCGCCGAGTTCGCCGACCACGACTGTGCAGGCGCCGCAGTCGCCTTCGGCGCAACCTTCCTTGGTGCCGCAGGCGTGCAAGTCCTCGCGCAGGTGCTGCAGCACGGTGCGCGTGATGGGCGCGTCATGCACCTCGTGCACGGCGCCACGACGGACGAAGCGGATGGTTTGCGTTGTCATGTGAAACCCGGGAGACATTGCGGATCAGGCGCGCGTTACGCAGGGAGCCGGGGCGCGCCTTGACTGTCAGCCCGGCCTCGCGCACGTAGATCGCCATCCAATCCCGAATTTAGCACTGACAGCGCCGGGAAAGTATCCCTTCTGGAAGATGGGGGTTATGCGACGGTGCCAATGACAGGTTGCCGCATGATCAGGCCCTTTCGGACGGCCATGAGGCGCAAGGGGGAGGCACCGCGGGAGGAGGGCGGGGTGTTGTTGAAGGTGTGGGGGGAGGCATGGCGCCGCACCCCGATGCTTATCTGGTCGGGTGCGGTGCGAAGAGGTTCAGCGGGTGCGGGCGGGCTCAGCGCCGGATGCCGGGCCACGCCACCTGGCGGCGGCGGTTGCGCCACAGGCTCGCGAGCACCGCAATGAACACGACGGCGAATGCGAGCACCGACCATAGAGGCAGGGTGAGGCCGAGGATGGGCGGATAGGTGGTTTCGCACAGGCCCTGGACCTTGAAGACGCCGGGGAGCCATTGCGCGGGCGGGAGGGCGTCGACGATGGGCTGCAGCGTGTCGAAGCCGCAGCTGAAGTTCGGCACCGCCTGCACCCAGGCAAGCTTGGCGGCGGCGACGATGCCGCCCGCCGCCGAAATCACAACGAGCGCTTCGAGCGTGCGCACGGCGCGCCAACTGGCGAAGCGCGCGCCGAGGAACGCGAAGATCGCGATCAGGATCAGGAAGTAGCGCGTGAGGATGCACAGCGGGCAGGGATCCTGGTGCTCGGCGTACTGGAAATACAGCGCGCCGCCCAGCAGCGCGAGGCAAATCAGGCCGAGGAGGACCAGCAGGCCGCGCTCGCGGCGCAGCAGCGCGTTATCGTCGTTCATGTGACTCGGTTCATTCGGGTTGGAAGCGCAGCCGGCCCCGGGCGGGTACTGACAGGTGCGGCTGCAACGGCGTCCCGGGATTCTAGCGCGAAGGGCGAGCGGCGCGAGCGAGCGTCCTTGACCGCGCGCAGGCAGAGCCTGCGCACGCCACCGTGCCCCTTTTTCATTACCGCAACGGGGCGAGCACCGCTTCCACGCCGCGGCCAAGCGCGAGAATCGCATCGTCGGCGTGGGGCGCGCCGGCCAGCATCAATCCGACCGGTGCTTCACCGGGATGGTGGATCGGCAGCGAGAGCGCGCAGGCATCGAGGAAGTTGAAGGCGCTCGGGTTGCGCAGCACGAGCGCATTGGTGCGCGCAAACGCGTCGTCGTCGGCGACGAGCGGCGCGACGGCCGGCGGCGCGATCGGCACGGTCGGGGCGATCACGGCGTCGAAGCGCGACCAGAGCGTCGCCTGCGCCTCGTCCATCACGGCGGCGCGCGCGGCGATCAGATCGAGATAGTCGGCGGCGCTCGCGGGCTCGCCTTTGAGGATGCGCACCAGCACGCGCGGGTCGTACTGGTCGCGGTGCTGCGCGAGCAGCGGGCGGTGCCACGCGTAGGCCTCGATCGGCGAGAAGCCGATGCGGTTGATTTCGGCCAGACGCTCGAACGCCTGAAAGCGCACTTCGCTCACGATCGCGCCGGCTGCATCGAGGTGCTTGAGCGCGGTGTCGAGCGCCTCGGCCACGTGGGGCTCGATGCCGTCCGTCACGTAGTTCGTGAGGACGCCGATGCGCACGCCGTCGAGGTGGCGCGCCCTGGGCACCTGCGGCGCCAGCCCGGCGAGGATGCGGTCCACGAGCGCGCAGCACGCCACCGTGTTGCCGATCGGGCCGAACGAGTCGAGCGTGGGCGAGAGCGGCACGCCGCCTGTTTTCGGGATGCGCGCGGCCGTGGGCTTGAAGCCGGTGAGGCCGCAGAACGCCGCCGGGATACGAATCGAGCCCCCCGTGTCGGTGCCGAGCGCGACGGCGGCCATGCCGTCGGCGACCGAAGCCGCCGCTCCGGACGACGAGCCGCCCGCGACGCGCTCGTCGCCGGCCACGCCGCGCCGGTAGGGCGAGAGCGGCGTGCCGTAATGCGGGTTCAGGCCGAGCCCGGAGAACGCGAACTCGCTCATGTTGGTGCGGCCGACGAGCACCGCGCCCGCGTGGCGCAGGCGTGCGACCGCTGCGGCGTCGGCGCTCGCGGGCGCCGCGTTCTCGAGCACCGTGGAGCCCGCGCGCGAGACTTCGCCTTGCACGTCGAACAGGTCTTTCACCGAGACGGGGATGCCCGCGAGCGGCGAAAGCACGGTGCCCGAAGCGCGCAGCCGGTCGTGCGCATCGGCGGCGGCGCGCACGCGCCCGGGGTCGACGTGCGTGAACACGGTGGCGCCCTGGCCGCCCGGGGCGGCGATGCGCTCGAGCGCGGCCTCGGCGAGCGCGCGGCTCGTGGTGCGGCCCGCGGCAAGGTCGGCGGCCAGTTGGGCGAGCGGCGGGAACGGCGCGAAGGTTGACGGGGCGGAAGGGGCTGAAGGCGTGGCGGTCATGGCGGCGAGGGCATCGATGGCAATACGGTGGGCGGGGGCGCCGCGGGCGGGGGCGAGATACAAAGCGGCCGCGCAATGCGGCCATGCGCCGCGGCAAGGGACACATCATTGTAGAACGTGAATTTTTCTTGAGGGGGTGATTTGGCGCGCCGGGCTCATCGGGTAACATTCACTTTTCGATAGCATTTTGTAAGGATATTCCGCGCATGCATCAAGCAATCGGCTTCATTCAGGATCTGGCAGTCGTGATGGCGATCGCGGGGATCGTCACCGTGCTGTTTCATCGCCTGAAGCAGCCGGTGGTGCTCGGCTATATCGCGGCGGGCGTGATCATCGGGCCATATACGCCGCCGTTCCAGCTCATCCACGACGAGCAGACCATCCAGACGATGGGCGAGCTGGGCGTGGTGTTCCTGATGTTCTCGCTCGGCCTCGAATTCAGTCTGCGCAAGCTGTTCCAGGTGGGCGCGACCGCCATCGTCGCGGCGCTCTCCGAAATCGTGGTGATGCTGTGGATCGGCTACGAGATCGGCCGCGCGTTCGGCTGGGCCGCCATGGATTCGCTTTTTCTCGGCGCGATCCTCGCCATTTCTTCCACCACCATCATCGTCAAGGCGCTCGCCGATCTCGGCGTGAAACGCGAGCCGTTCGCGCAGCTCGTGTTCGGCATCCTGATCGTCGAGGACATTCTGGGCATCGCCATACTTGTGCTGCTCGGCGGCATCGCGCAAACGGGCGAGCTCTCACCCGGTATCGCGTTCATCACGCTCGGCAAGCTGCTGCTGTTCATGACAGTCTCGCTGCTCGCGGGTATTCTCGTCGTGCCGCGCGTGCTCGGCTACGTCGCGCGCGCGGGCAGCGACGAGATGCTGCTCGTCTCGGTGCTCGGCTTTTGCTTCGGTTTTTGCCTGCTGGTCGTGAAGCTCGATTACTCGATTGCGCTGGGCGCGTTCCTGATCGGCGCGATCATGGCCGAGTCGCGCCATCTCGAGCGCATCGAGCATCTGGTCGCACCGCTGCGCGACGCGTTTTCGGCCATCTTCTTCGTGACGATCGGCCTGATGCTCAATCCGCTCGTGCTGGTCGACTACGCCTGGCCGATCGCTGTGATCTCGCTCGCGGTGGTGTTCGGCAAGCTCGTGTCGTGCGGGCTCGGCACCTTCCTCGCCGGCCGCGACGGCCGCACGGCCATGCGCGTGGGCATGACGGTTTCGCAGATCGGCGAGTTCTCGTTCATCATCGCCTCGCTCGGCCTCACGCTGAAAGTGACGAGCGGCTTTCTCTACCCGATCGTCGTGACCGTCTCGGCGATCACGACGCTCACCACGCCGTATCTGATCCGCTTCGCCGATCCGCTCTCGCAACGGCTCGCGCGTGCGATGCCGCCCTCGGTGTCGAATGTCTTCGGCATGTACAGCCAATGGCTGCGCTGCCTGATGCCGCGCTCGAATGGCACGCAAGGCCCGACACTGTTCTCGCTCACGAAGCGCATCGTCGTGCAGGTCGCGGTGAATCTCGCGCTCGTGTCGGCGATTTTCATCGGTGCGTCGTATGGCGCGCGCTATGCATTGCCGCTGCTCGCGGGCTGGGTGCCGGACGAGCGCATCCAGCGCGTGGTGCTGTGGAGCGCGGCGCTGCTGCTCGCGATTCCGTTTCTGGTGGCCGTATGGCGCAAGACAAAGTCGCTTGCGCTTCTGCTGGCCGAGGTGAGCGTGCAGCCCGAAAAGGCGGGGCGCTTCACGCGGGCGCTGCGGCATGCGATCGCCGAGCTCGTGCCGGCCGTTTCGATGATCGGCGTGTTCGTGCTGGTGGCTGCGCTCTCGGGGACGATTCTGCCGCCCACGGGCTTTCTGATTGGCGTGCTGGTGTGCGCGGCGGTGCTCACGATGCTGCTGTGGCGCTGGTGCGTGAAGATTCACGCGAGCATGCAGATCGCGCTGCGCGAGACCTTCGACGAGCGGCAGGATCCGTAAGGGCGGGGCGGGGCGGGGCGGGGCGCGGCGGGGTTCGCGCTAACGGCAACAGTGTGTGTGCGATTGTGCACGGGGGTGGCGGCGATATGCGGTGCGACGCATAATCGGAACCCTGTTCATTCGTTCGCGCGTCCAGCGCGCCCGACCCCACGTCATGAGCGAAAACAAATCCGATCACACCGAAGTCCCTGACGGCGCTGGCCGTCCCGCCAAGGCCGACGCGCCCGCCGCGCCAGGCGCCCCCGGCTCTCCCGCTTCTTCCCATGCAACGCCTGCTGGCGCGTCCGGTGCCGCCTCCGGCTCGCGTGCGACGCCTGCTGGCGAGGCCGCGCAGCGCGCGTCGACCGACGCGCCCGCGAGCGCATCGGCGGTGACGCCGGACGCGGCCGGCTCGGACAGCTCGGGCACCGGCAGTGACGAGGAGACGGTCTCGGCACAGGCCGGAGCCACGTCGTCTGCGTCGCATGCCGACGAGGCTCGCGAGGCCCGCGAACAGGCGGCGCGCGCCGTCGCGCGCCAGCAGGCCGAAGCGGCCGGCGCGCCGCGCATTCCAATCGAGGTGGTGGGCGAGGCGGGCAAAGAGGCGCCGGCGCCCACCGGCACCGCCGCGAAGGACGCTGCGGCGGACGCCGCCGCCCAGCCTTCGCCACCGCAGGCGGGAGCCGGCCAGCGAGCGGGCGCCGCGCCCGCGGGATTTGGCCAGGCGCCCGACTTCAGCGCGCACAATCCGCCGCCTCCGGGCGCAATTCCAACCGACCCGCCGCGCTATTTGCGGCCGAGCGATTCGGCGTGGTCGGTGTTCGGCCGCATCATCGCCGCGCGTGCCCGGCAACTGTTCGACCGCGCCGGTCAACGCATCACCCAGCGCACGCTGCGCATCGGCGTGTCGGCCCGCATCTTTCACCCGGAGCCGGGTGCACAGGGCCTGCGCGGCAAAACGCTGCAAGATCTCGAAGAGTCGATCGCGCACTGGGTCATGTCGCGAGACGTGATCGTCTTCATGATTCCGACGGTCGGTCATCAGGGCATGCTGCACCCGAGCAATATCCGCCTGCGCGACTATGCGAAGCACCTCGACGGCCTGCTGCTGCAAGGCGGCGCCGACGTCTCGCCGCAAACCTATGCGGAGACCGCACCGCGTCCCGAGTGGCCCGGCGACCGCGTGCGGGACATGTACGAGCTGGAGCTGCTGCACGAATTCATCGAGTCGGGCAAGCCGGTATTGGGCGTATGCCGCGGCTGCCAGCTCATCAATGTCGCGTTTGGCGGCTCGCTTTATCAGGACATCGCCACGGACGTTCCCACGGCGGGCGTGCACGTGAGCGAGCACTACGATCAGCACCGTCACGCGGTTACCTTTCCCGAGGGCTCGTCGCTGGCCAGCATGTTCCCGGGCCGGCGCGAGGCCATCGTCAACTCGATCCATCATCAGGCGGTCAAGACCCTCGGCCGCGACCTCACGGTCGAAGCCGTTTCGTCCGGCGATGGCCTGATAGAAGCGGTGCGCTACCGGCGCGCGCCGTTCGTCGTGGGCGTGCAGTGGCACCCCGAGTTCCACCGCGCGGGCGGCCCGGAACTGCTCGACTGCACACCACTGCTCGACACGTTTTTACGTGCGGCGCGCGAGACGCGTTTCTGATGGAAAAGGGGCTGACAGCCCCTTTTTTGATTTTCAGCAGCACTGCTGCGTGTCCTTCCTGTATTCCTTCCTAATCGAAAGTAGGTGATTTCGGACAAGTAATTGGCCGTTCCGTCGGTTATCCGAAATTAATCGACGTTTATGAGATTTTCTGGCGGCGATAATAAGCGGTTACTCGGAATCCTGAACGGAACAGGCAGTCATGAAGCAATCAACCCCGCTGCGTCGCGCCTTGCTGGGTGCCGCGGTCTTTACGCTCTTGCAGCACGGCGCAGCCGCGTGGGCCGGCGCACCCGCCAGCGACGTGGCCCCGGTGGCGGGCAACCGGCCATCGCTTGGCAGCTTGACGCCGCAGCCGGCGAACACGCCGCCGCTCGCGGGCATCGTGGACGATCAGGCGACCGCGGGGGCCACGCAGGGCGATGTCGCCACGCTCATGCAGCTCATCCACGACGCGCAGCTCGTCGAGTTGCGCACGACATACAACGCCAGCTACGGCGCGAGCCTGTTCTTCTACGCGCCCGAGATGACCTATTACGTCGTATTGTTCCAGGACAAACATTTCTGGCGGGTGATTCGCTCGCAGGAAGACGCGCGTGCGGAAGCCATTTACGCGAACTTCGTGCAGCAGACCCAGCGTCTTGCCGAGGTCGAGATTCGCCGCACCCAGATCGAGGCGCAGAAGGCGTTTATCGATCGCGTCATCGCGCTCAATGAGGACCGCGCCCGCAGGTTGCAGGCGGACCTTGACGTGGCGCGCACGCAGCAGGCCCGCGTCGACGACTATCAACGCCAGATGCAGGGCAATGCGCGGGCGCTCAATGCCGAGAAGATCCAGGCGCAAGCCCAGTTGCGCGATCTTCAGAATCAGGTGGAGCAACTGCAGCGCGAGACGGAGGTGGGCTTGCCTGGCTCCCGGCGCTAGGGATTGCTCAGGATCGGTACGGAAGCAGGTACGCAAAAAGCCCGGCTCGAGAAGCCGGGCTTTTTGCTGCCTTGCTGGGCAGGAACCACAGATGTTGCATGCCGGGGCGCATACGAAAGCGCACGAAAGTGCGCTACAGGACATGCCGCGAGACGTTTACTTCGTGAAGCTGTCGGGTACTTCGGTCAAGCGGCGCTGCGAAACGTGATTCACCCATTCCGTGTTGTCGACATTCACCGTTGTGTTGCTTGCTGGACGCTGTGTGGTGTGCGTGCCTGCATAGGTGGTGAGCGACGGGTAGTCATCGCTTGACACGCCGCTCGGTTGGGTCGGCGAATAATCGGCGGCCTCGGAATACATGCCCTGGGTGCGCTGGGTGGTTACGGGCGGCGCACTGCGGTGCGGCGCGAAATCGTGCGCTGGGTGGCGGCCGGTCTCCGCGTACGCAGGGTGAACCCCGGCCTCGACGGCCTGGCGACCCTTGGCGGCTTTGGTCGTTGCGCTGTCCGCCCGCGTAGGCCGGGACGTCAGCGTGCCGCGCAATGGCGTGCCCGGATTCGTGCGTGCCGCGAAATCCGGCCGCGAGGCCTTCGCCACACTCGGGCCCGGGGAGGTAACCGGGCCGTGATCGATTGCGGGGGTGGGTGATGCACTCGGCGCGACGAGGATTGGCGGCGATGCCGGATTCTGACGCGGGGTAGCCCGGGCTGCCACTGTTTTCGCGGCCGTGGCCTTGGCTGGTGCGCTGGCCGCATGGGCAGTCGTTGATGCGGATGCGCCTTGATTGCTCCGCGCGGCATCGGGAACCGTGAGGTCGTGCCGCGCACGTTCCTCGGCAAGACGCGCCGACACGCTCGAGTCGGCGTTCGAAGCCGGGGGCGCCGACGTATGCGGGGCCGTTTTGTCCTTTCCTTCGCCAAATTGCGTATGGCTCGCCACGATCCAGGCGAGCAGCACTGCGCCGCCAATGGCAACGGCGCTGGCCGTCAGCTTGTGCGAGGGCGGCGGTATGCGCGCGATACGCGCGATACGTGTGATGAGCGAGGTGCGCGCCGGCCGCGCGCCGGCCACCGGGCGCCGCAAGGCATCGGCGGCGGCCTGCCGGGCCTGGGCGGCGTTGAGCGCGTCGCCTGTGGGCGCCGCAGCGGGGCGCGGAGGCTCAGGGATGAAACGGCGATGCAGATCCCAGCGGCAAGCCTGGCGAAACGCTTCCGCGCTCAGGCATACGGTGCGCAGGAAGGCGGCATAAAGTGCCTGGAGTTCGGTGCGCAGGCTGAAGTGCGAGGGCATGAGCGCCCATTCGCGGCCAAACGGCGGCGGGACGCGGTTGAGTGGACGCATGCGCGGTATCGCAAGTGCGCCTTCCACCTGAACTAACGGATAAGTTGACATGGATCTCTCGCTGCCTTGGCGTGGTGAGCGCCCGAAGACGATGGAGCCCGAGAGGCGCGCGAGTTACCTGCGCTGTAGTGCCTGGTACGGGTCAATCGTTTGGATTCGAATAATGCGAGACAGGCTTGAGGCAATCCATCAGAAACATCTGAAAATCAGGCGAAAGCCGTGGTCGGTATGTGTTTGGGCCAGTTGGCGGCGCAGCGGCTGATCCGGTTATCCGCTTGCAATGGGTACGCGGCGTTGCTGTTTCGTTATCCGTCAGGCGGCGTCCAGCCGGTAGACGTAGCGCAGCGCGGTGATGTCGATGCCGCCCATATGGTCGGGCTCCGCGCCCGAATATTCCCAGCCTTGTCGCTCATAGAAGGCGATGGCGGCCGCATTGCCTTCGAGCACATAGAGATAAAGCTGCGCTTCACCCTGGGCGTGCGCCCAGGCCTGGGCGGCCTGGATGAGCCGCTTGCCCACGCCGATGCCCTGGTGTCCCGGCAGTGCGTGCAGGTTGTCGAGCAACACCCCCCATGGCGACCCGGGTTGACGCTCGACGCAGACGAATCCCGCCGGCGTGCGGTGTTCTGGTGGCTCGCCCAACTCTGCGATCAACACGAGGCGGCGCTCCTCGCCAGGCGCCTCCATGCGCGCACGCCAGTAGGCGGCGCGTTCGACGCCGACTTCCTGCTCGAGGAACGCGGCGGGCAGCAGATCGCGATACGTGGCCTGCCAACTGGCGGCATGCATGGCGGCGAGGAGGGGGGCGTCGGCGGTCGTGGCCGGGCGCAGCGTCAGAGCGGTGGCGGTGGGCATGCGAGGCATCGGGCATTGGAGGCGGGCGGCGCGAAACGAAGCTGCCCGCGCCATCGCCCTATTGTGCATGATGACGCTTTTTTACGAGGATACGCGAAGGCGCGTAGAGGCTGGCGGGTATCCGCTATCAGGCTTCGCGCAGCGCAGCGGCGACGCGCCCGACCACCTCGTCCCATGCGCCGGGCCGCGGCTGGCGCACGAGGCGCGCGCGCGGATACCAGGGGCTCGTGTCGGTGCCGGAGAACCAGCGCCAGTCGGCGGCGAACGGCAGCATCAGCCAGAGCTTTGCGCCCAGTGCGCCCGCCAGGTGGGCGATGGACGTGTCGATGGAGACTACGGCGTCGAGGCGTTCGATGACGGCTGCGGTGTCCGCAAAATCCTCCAGCCGGTGTTCCAGCCGATGAATCGTGCGCGCGCGCGGATGCGCGGCGAGCGCCGCGTGCTCCGTCTCGCTCAGATGCGGCTGGAGCACGATCCAGTCGATGCCTTCCAGCGCGAACAGCGGCTCGAGCGCGGCGAGCGGCAGCGAGCGGTTTTCGTGCTTCTGGATGCGGCCCGACCAGGCAAGGCCGATCTTGCGTCTGGCCTGCCCGCCGAGCGAGCCGCGCCACTTGCGCCGATAGGCGGGCGGGGCCGAAAGATAGGGCATGGGCGCGGGCACGGTCTCGTACGTCGTGCCGAGCGCGAAGGGCAGCGAGAGCAGCGGGCAGTGCAGGTCGACTGCCGGGCGGGGCGAACCCTGCTCGAGCAACGTAATGCGTGCGACATGCGCCGCGGGCGCGATGAGCGGCACGAGCGGCGCCTGCACTTCGAGCACGATGCGCGCGCCGCTATGGGCGAGCGCCACGACGTTCGGCACGAAGCGCACGAACTGGAGCGTGTCGCCGAAACCTTGCTCCGCGTGGATGAGCAGCGTGCGGCCCGCGAGCGGCTCGCCGCGCCAGCGCGGCACGGCGGCAAGAGCGGTTGCGGTGGCGTGAGGATCGGTGGGCGGCGCGGCGGCCATCGTGATGCCGGCGGCGTAGGTGGCGCCAGCGATGCCCGTGGCGTAGCCCGCGCTTTCGCGCGCGGCCGGGTCGAGCCGCCACTCGTAGGCGGCCAGGCCGCGCTGGAAGTCGCCGAGGGTCAGCAATACGAGTGCGCGGTTCAGATGCGCGGCGGCAAGGTCGGGGCGCACCCGCAGCGCTTCGTCGACGGCGCGCAGCGCGGCGGCATGGCGGCCGAGCGCGTGTTGCGCCGTGCCGAGCGCGAGCCAGGCGAGCGCGAACTTCGGATCGAAGCCGATCGCGCGCTCGTAGTGGCCGAGCGCGTCTTCGTGTCGCCCGAGCGCCGCCAGCGCGTTGCCGAGCCCGAACAGCGCGGGCGGGAATTGCGGCTGCAGGGCGAGGGCGGTCTCGAAGCCCGCGGCGGCTTGCGCGTGATAGCCGGTGGCGTCGAGCGTGTTTGCCAGATTGAAATGCGCGGCGACGAAGCGCGGCTGGGAACGCAGTGCCTTCTGGAAATGCTCGACGGCGCCCGCGCAGTCGCCCAGGGCATTCAGCGCCATGCCGAGGTTGTTGTGCGCGCCCGCATGGCCCGGACGGATCTTCAGCGCGCGCCGGAAGGCCTCGGCGGCTTCGGCGTGGCGGCCGAGCGCATGCAGGGCGTTGCCGAGATTGTTGTGCGATGAGGCGTCGCCGGGCTGCAGGCGCACCGCGTGGCCGAACGCATACATCGCGTCCTCATGGCGGCCGACTGCCGCGTAGGCGTTGCCGAGGTTGTAGTGCGCCAGCGCGAACGCGGGCGCGAGTGTGAGCGCATTGCGAAAGCGCTCGATGGCGCCTTCGAGCTCGCCGAGCGCCTTCAGCGCATTGCCGAGATTCAGCTGGAGCGCGGCATCGTCGGGCCGCAGGTCGACCGCGCGGCGCACGAGGTCCGCGGCTTCGGCGTGCTGGCCCTGCTGATGCCGCAGCACGCCGAGCATGTGCAGCGCATCGACGTGCACGGGATCGGCGGCGAGCATCGCGCGGTAGCCGCGCTCGGCGTCGTCCAGCCGGCCGTCGCGATGTGCGGCGTACGCGCGGACAAAAACCTGTTCCATGACTGAAAGGCAAATACGTGGGAGTGGCGAAGGCGGCATTTTCCCACACTCGGATGGGCCTTCCCCGAACCTCGCGTGCGCGGTCTCCTGGCGCGGCTTGACCTGTTGCCGCGCCGCAACTAACATATGAACAAGTGTTCATATGTTAAGTTCGTTACCATGTCGACGTATCCCGAGGACGAGCGCATCGTGCCGCTTGCCGACCTGTTTCGCCTGCTCGGCGACCCCACGCGTCTGCGCATCGTGCTGGCCTGCGTGCAAAGCCGTCGCGCGGTGGGGGCGATTGCCGATGCGCTGGGGTTGTCTCCGTCACTCGTGAGCCATCATCTGCGCCTGCTGCGCGCCGCGCGCGTCGTGCGGGCGGAACGGGAGGGCAAGCAGGTGTTTTATGCTGCCGCGGACGCGCATATCAGTGCGATGCTCGCGAGCATGCTCGAACACGTGGCCGAGCCGGTTGCCGCCTGGCAGGAGCTCGCGCCGTGAGCGCCGGTCCCGGCGGGCGCGCGGGCGAAGGGGCAACGCCGCACCACGCGGATGGCGCTTGCGCTCATGGCCACGACCATGCCAGCGTTCACGACCCGGCACATGATCCGGCACACGATCAAGCTCGCGACCACGCACACGGCGACGAGCATGGGCATGGCCACGACCACGGCGCGCATGGCCATCATCATCACCATGCACCGGCCTCGGGCCATGGCCGGGCGTTCGCGCTCGCCGTCGTGCTGAACGTCGTCATTGTGGTGGCGCAGACGGTGTATGGCGTGATCGCGCATTCCACCGCGCTGCTCGCCGACGCCGGCCACAACCTCTCCGACGTCCTCGGCCTGCTGCTCGCCTGGGGCGCCGCGTGGCTTGCCACGCGCCGGCCCTCGACGCGCTATACGTTCGGTTTCGGCAGCTCGTCGATTCTTGCCGCGCTGGCGAATGCGGCGCTGCTGCTCGTCGCGTGCGGCGCGATTCTCGCTGAGGCAATCGGGCGCCTCATCTATCCCGCGCCCGTGGCCGGCCTCGACGTGTTCGTCGTCGCCACGCTTGGCATGGTGGTCAACGGCTTCTCCGCATGGCTCTTCATGCGCGGCCAGAAGGACGATCTCAACATTCGCGGCGCCTTCCTGCACATGGCCGCCGACGCGGGCGTTTCGGCGGCGGTTGCCGTGAGCGGCCTCGTGATTCTCGCGACGGGCTGGAGCTGGGTCGATCCGGCGATGAGCATCGTCGTCGTGCTCGTGATCGTGCGTGGCACGTGGGGGCTGTTGCGCGAGTCGGTGCGCCTTGCGCTTGCCGCGGTGCCCGAGGGCGTCGATATCGAGCGCATCCGCGTTTTTCTTGCGCAGCAGCAAGGCGTGACCGATGTGCATGATCTTCACGTCTGGGCGCTCTCGACCACGGGCAATGCGCTGTCCGCGCATCTCGTGATGCCTGGCGGGCATCCCGGCGACGCCGCGCTCGACGCCATCGTGAGCGCGCTCGACGGGCGCTTTCGCATGAAGCACGTGACGCTGCAGGTGGATCTGGGCACGAGCGCGCATCGCTGCTCGCTCGACGGCGCGCAGCATATTCATCGCTGAACGTTCGCGCGCGTCGCCGCGGGCCGCTCATGCGCGGCATCCCGGGGTTCGATGGGGCAAGGAGCGGGCGTACACTACGAGTCATGTCGATCGCATGGAGGTCTGCATGACCGTGGCTTCTTCCCAGCCGTCCGTGCTCATCGTCGGCGCGGGACCGACCGGTCTCGCCGCCGCCCTGAGTCTTGCCCGTGCGCGCATTCCGGTCCGCCTGATCGATCGCGCGCCGCAGCCCGGGCGTCATACCCGCGCCATTGGCATTCAGGCGCGCACGCTCGAACTCTTCGAGCAGCATCGGATCGTCGAGCCCTTTCTCGAGCGCGGCCATCGCGCGCATGTCGCCAATCTCTATTCGAACGGCCAGCGCCGCGCGCGCCTCGACTTCGATCCGCTGTTCACGCGCTATCCGTATTTGCTGTTCATCGACCAGGCCGAGACCGAGCGCATTCTCGCCGCGCAGCTCGCGACGCTCGGCGTGGAGATCGAGCACGGCGTCGAGCTGATCGAATTCAATCAGGGCTCTGCGGGCGTGAGCGCGGACGTGCGTCTGGCCAGCGGACGCTCCGAAGCGTTGCGATGCGACTGGCTGATTGCCGCGGACGGCGCGCACAGCACGGTGCGTCACCACCTGGGCGTGAAGTTCGATGGCGAGACACTCGAGCAGTCGTTTCTGCTGGCCGATATCGCCGCGAGCACGCCCTGGCCCGAGGACGAGTTCCACGTGTTCGCTTCGGGCGATGGGCTGGCCGCGATCTTTCCGTATGGGCGCGGTCGCTTTCGTCTGATCGCCGATCACAAGGCGATGCTGCCCGCCGCGCCCGAGGGTGCCGCGCCCGTGCCGACGCTGGAGGAATGCCGCTCGATCGTCGAGCGCCGCATGCACCATCCCGTCTCGGTCGCCGACATGAGCTGGGCGTCGTACTTTCGCGTGAACAGCCGCATCGTGCGCTTCCTGCGCCAGGACCGCGTGTTCCTCGCGGGGGATGCCGCTCATGTGCACAGCCCCGCGGGCGCGCAGGGCATGAACACGGGCATCCAGGAGGCGTTCAATCTGGGCTGGAAGCTCGCGCGCGCGCTGGGCGGCGCGCCCGATCGGCTTCTCGATACCTATCACGCCGAGCGTTATCCGATCGAGCGCATCGTGTTGCGGCAGACGAGCTTCATGACGCAGCTCGTCGAAGCCGATCACGGTCCGCTCAAGCTATTGCGCGAACGCGTAATGCCGGCGCTGGTCGCGCTCGGGCCGCTGCGCGACGCGGCGCGCCAGGCCGTGAGCGAGCTATCGATCCAGTACCGGCGCAGCGCGCTCACGCTCGAGCGCGTGCTCGACGGTGGGCCGCGCGCAGGCGAGCGGGCGCCCGATGCGCTCGTGCGCGTGGTGGACGGGCCGCTGGGCAAGGCGCCAGGCAAGGGCCGCATCTTCGATCTGCACGATCCGGCGAACTTCTCGCTGTTCCTGCTGGTGGATGGCAAAGCGGTGCGTGCGGCGAATGCCGCGGAGCACGAAGGCCAACCAGGTGTTGCAAGCGCCACTGGTAAGCCCGGCGCAGCGGACACGGCGAGCGCGACGACGCCGAACACCGTGGCGAGCGGCCTCGAAGCGCTCAGGCCGTTTGCTGAAGCCGTCGAACGGGTGTTGCCGCAGGCGGTGCGCGTCTGGTGGGTGGCGGATCTGCCGGACGGCGAGGCGCCATTGGCAGGCGAGGGCGCGCCGTCGCTCAGTGACGCCTATGGGCGCACGCGGCCCGC
>JAITTX010000442.1 GCA_031286755.1 Paraburkholderia sp. | reverse complement strand
GAGCCCCTCGACAGCGGGCAGGGCAGGGCGCGAGAGCGGCCCGTTCGCGGCAATCAGCAAATCGGCTTCGGTAGTGTGCATGACGCCGTCGCGCTCGATCTCGATCACCCATACACTGCGTGCCGCGTCGAAGCTTGCTGCGCTCACGCGCGAGCGATAGGCGATGTAGCGATCGACGTCGTACTTATGCGCGCAGTGGCGCAGGTAGTCGAGAATCTCGCGTTGCGGTGCGTACGTGCGCGTCCAGTCCGGATTCGGCTCGAACGAAAATGAATAGAGGTGCGAAGGAATATCGCAGGCCGCGCCGGGATAGGCATTGTCGCGCCAGGTGCCGCCGAGGCTCCCGGCCGCCTCGTAGATCGTGAACGTTTCGACACCCATGCGCCGCAATTGGATCGCCATGCCGATGCCGGCAAAACCGCTGCCGACGATGGCGATGCGCGGGGTAGCTTGCGCGGTGTCGAGTCTTTCTTGCCGGGGAGGGCGCGCGTGAGTGGTCATGTCCGAATGCGGGGCGTCGCCGCGCGGCAAGGCCGGCGCACGATGCGAATAATGTGAAACGGGCTCCGCGAGGGAGCCCGTTGTTGTTGCCTGCCGTTGCCCGCCGCTATCTGGAGGGCGGGCACAGCCTTGAAGAATGCGCTCAGGTATTCCAGTCGTCCGAGCTGTCGTTGCTGCCCAGATCGACGCCGCCGCCGCCCGAGCCATCGCCCCAGTCGTTCGAGCCCTGGCCAAAGTCGATGCCGCCGCCATTGCCGCCATCGCGCGAAATGCGCCGGCCTTCGTCGTCGACGAGCACGTCGCGCTCGATCACACGGTCGCGGCCCTGATTGAGCACTTGACCCAGCAGCACGCCGGTGAGCAGCCCACCCATGCCGCCCATGCCACCGCCGCCTTGTTGCACGATGACTTGCGGCTGCTGCTGCGGGGGCCCCTGCGGAGGATATTGCGGGTTGTGCCCGAACGCGGCATCCGCTTCGCGCGCGTAGGCCGAGCCGCCGCCATACGAAGACCCGGCGGAAGGCCCGGCGGCAGCCTGGGCATTCGGGTCGGGCCGGCCTTCGGCGCGCGCCTTGAGGCTCGCGAACTGGCGCTCAAGATCCTCGATCTGATACGGGGCCACCGGGTTCGTGCTGCCCGAGAGGGTTTCGACCACGCCGCGCAATTGCGTCTCGAAGCCTTCCACTTCTTTTTCGAGCGCCTCATGGCCTGGCGCCGTCGAAAGCTTCACGTCGAGCTTGAGCGAGCGCACGGCGTTGAGCAGGTCGGTGGCGCGCTTGAGCTGGTCGCGGCGGTCGTCGCCGGCCTTCGCGTCTTCCGTGGACTTCGCGCGGCGCAGCGTCCAGCGCAGCACGAGCGCCACGCCCACCAGCACGACGGCAATGCCGATCCACATGCCCATGCCGGGACCGTGCTTTTGCGGCGCGGCCGCAGTAGCGAGCGCGGCTGGCGCCGCCGTCTGCGTCTGCTGGGCGAAGGGATTGTTCGCGCGATTCGTCGTGACGGCGCCCGCGCGCGTCGCGTCCGAGCGGATCTTGGCTTCCACTTGCGCGAACCGCTGCGGCTGCGTGAAGCGGATCTGCGGGTCGAGCGACCTGGCCTGCTCGACTTGTGTGAGCGCGTCGGCGTAGCGGCCTTCGCGATTGAGCACCTGCGCATACAGATAGTGCGCGCGGGCGTTGTCGGGGTGAGCCTGCAGGACCTGGGTGAGTCCCGAGTCCGCGCGCTGCCAGTCGCCTTGCGACATCGCGGATTCGATCTGTTGCACGCTCGGCACGGCGAACGCCAGGCCGCTCACGAGGGTAAGCGCTGCGACAAGTGCGACAAGAAACTTTTTCATGTTGCAGGCCGGGCGGATTGCCGCCCGTCTCCATGACATACGAAACGTGGATGCGGCGCGGTGCGCGCCATGGCTTGCTGGCCGCGCTGCATCCGTTACGCCCTGAGCACTTATTGTGCCGGCGTATTGAGCTGCTTCTTCAGGGCTTCGAGGCGGTCGTCCACCGAGGGGCCCTTGTTCAGCGCGGCGAGCTTGTCGTCGAGCGCCTTGCCGCTCGACGTGTCCGCCGAGTTCAGGCGGGCGTCAGAGCGCGCATTCGACAGATTCACCTTGTCCTCGAGCTTCTGGAAGTCCTCGGACAGGTTCTTGCCGCCGATGCCGCCGAGCGCCGTGGCCGCCACGTCCTTCGCCTCGGCGATCTGCTGCTTCGCCTGGAGGATGTTCGAGCGCGCGTTGAGGTCGTTGCGGCGGCCGCGCATGTCGTCGATCTGCTGCTTCAGTTGATCGACCGACGGTTCGAGCTTGGCGAGTTCGGCCGCGAGCGCGTCGCGTTCGGCTTCGGCCGTGGCCTGCGCACCGAGCGCCTCGCGTGCGAGCGCTTCGTCGCCCGATTGCAGCGCGCGCTTCGCGCCGTCTTCATACTTCTTCGCCTTGTCGGCGGCCACGTCGCGCTTGCTTTGCTGCATCGCGACCTGCGCCTGGATCTCGACGAGTGAGTTCTCGGCCTTTCCGATGCTGTCGTCGAGCTCGCGCACGATCTGGCGCGCGTCGCGCGACGGGTCTTGCACGGAGTCGGCGGCGTCGTTCAGGAGACCCTTGACCGTGCGAGAGATGGAGTCGAAAAGCGACATGAATTCCTCCGGTGA
>JAITTX010000426.1 GCA_031286755.1 Paraburkholderia sp. | reverse complement strand
CAGTTGGGAAAGGGTGGCGCGCTGGTGATTCAACTGCGGTGCTCCGATGATGCGTGCAAAGGCTTCGCGGCCGTTGAGCGCGACGCCGTGGGTTAGCGGGGTGTGGCGGAAAATGCCGGGGCAATCGATCGCCTGGAGGAAGCGTCGTGCGATTTCCGGTTTCCGTCCCCATTTCGCAATTGACTCCGCGGCGAGGCGGGCCGATAGCGAATGATATACGGTGGGACGGTCGCCGACAGCGTGGAAGGAGGGGAGCCGCTTCCCGGCGCGGCCGCGTTGGCGTGCGGGCAAGAAACGGCACGCGGCAGCGCAAGTCGTTGAGACCGCAACGAAGCCCGCTAACGAACTCCGTTGAGGGTTCGGGCTGCGCTCACATCAGCACGATGTCGTACTGCTCCTGGCTCAGATTCGACTCCACCTGCAACGACACCGGCTTGCCGATGAAGTCGATCAGCATCGCGAGATGCTGCGACTCCTCTTCGAGAAACAGGTCGATCACCTGCTGCGACGCCACCACGCGGAATTCGCGCGGATTGAACTGGCGCGACTCGCGCAGGATCTCGCGCAGCACGTCGTAGCACACGGTGCGCGCGGTCTTCACCTGCCCCTTGCCAAGGCACGTGGGGCAGGGCTCGCACAGCACATGCGCGAGCGATTCACGCGTGCGCTTGCGCGTCATCTCCACGAGCCCGAGTTGCGAGAAGCCGTTCACGGTCACGCGCGTGCGGTCGCGCGAGAGCGCCTTCTTCAACTCGCCGAGCACCTGGTCGCGGTGCTCGATGTTCTCCATGTCGATGAAGTCGATGATGATCACGCCGCCCAGATTGCGCAGCCGCAACTGGCGCGCGATGGTGTGCGCCGCTTCGAGATTGGTCTTGAAGATCGTGTCGTCGAAGTTGCGCGCGCCCACGTAGCCGCCCGTGTTCACGTCGATGGTCGTCATCGCCTCGGTCTGGTCGATCACGAGGTAGCCGCCCGACTTGAGATCGACGCGCCGCGAGAGCGCGCGCTGGATTTCGGCCTCGATGTTGTAGAGGTCGAAGAGCGGCCGCTCGCCCGCGTAGTGATGCAGCTTCGGCATCACGGCGGGCGTGAATTCGGTGGCGAACTCGGTGAGCTTCTGGAAGGTTTCGCGCGAATCCACCTGGATGCGCGAGGTCTCGTCGTTCACGAAGTCGCGCAGCACGCGCTGCGCGAGGTTCAGGTCTTGATAGAGCAGGCTCGTGGCGGGCATGCGCTGCGACTGCGCGAGGATCGTCGTCCACGTCTTGCGCAGGTACGCGACATCGGCGGCGAGTTCCTCGCTCGTGGCGTCCTCGGCGATGGTGCGCACGATGTAGCCGCCTTTCTCGTCGGCGGGCAGCACGGCGGTCAGGCGCGCGCGCACGGCTTCGCGCTCCGCCTCGCTCTCGATCTTCTGCGAGATGCCGATATGCGGCTCCTGCGGCAGATAGACGAGCGTGCGGCCCGCGATGCTCACCTGGGTGGAAAGACGCGCGCCCTTGGTGCCGATGGGGTCTTTCACGACCTGGACCATCAGCGTCTGCCCTTCGAACACGGTCTTTTCGATGGGCTGATGATGCACCGGTGCATGCGCCTCGCCCGCGATGCGCGGATGCCAGATATCGGCCACGTGGAGGAACGCGGCGCGCTCGAGGCCGATGTCGATGAAGGCCGACTGCATGCCCGGCAGCACGCGCACGACCTTGCCGAGATAGACGTTGCCGACGCGTCCGCGCGACAGCGTGCGCTCGACGTGAAGCTCCTGGACTGCGCCTTGCTGGACCAACGCGACACGCGTCTCCTGAGGCGTGACGTTGATCAGGATTTCTTCGTTCATGATTGCTTTTAGAAGTCGATGCCAGCGGCGCGCAGGAGGGCGGCCGTTTCGAAAAGTGGCAAACCCATGATACCCGAATAGGACCCGTCGATTCGCTCGATGAATTCGGCGGCGCGTCCCTGGATGCCGTATGCGCCGGCCTTGCCGAACGGCTCGGCGCTCGCGACGTAGCGCGCGAGCGCCGCGGGCAGCGCGCTCGCGAAGCGCACGTGCGAGCGCGAGAGCGCGAGCGGCAGGCACACGCCTTCGGCATTGACCACGGCCACGGCGGTGAGCACTTCGTGCTCGCGGCCGGCGAGCCGCTCGAGCATCGCGTAGGCATCGGCTGCGTCGTGCGGCTTGCCGAGGATGTGGCCGTCGATGCTCACGGTGGTGTCGGCGGTGAGGATCGGCGCGTAGTCGTGGGCGCCCGCAACGAGTCGGGCGCGCGCGGCATCGGCTTTCGCGGCGCACACGCGCTCGACGTAGACGGCGGCGGACTCGCCGGGCAGCACCGCTTCGAGCGATTCGGCGTCTTCGTCGGGACGCGGCAGCAGCAGCTCGAAGCGCACGCCGAGCTGCTGCAGCAGCTCCTGGCGGCGCGGGCTCTGCGAGGCGAGATAGACGAACGGATAGGGCGCGGTAGTGGTCATCGGGGCGTCTTTACGTCTTGATGAGGCGGAAATCGGGTTCGCGCGAGTTTGGGTGGCGCGCGGCGGCGCGCCGCTCTCGCGGCACACACTGCGGCGGGCGCGCGTGCGTGATTCGGGCCCGCTTCAAACGCGATGATAGGGGTGATTCTGCGTGATGGTCCACGCGCGGTAAAGCTGCTCGGCCAGCAGCACGCGCACCATCGCATGAGGCAAGGTGAGGGAGGAAAGGCGCAGGAGCGTGTCGGCGCGCGACTTGAGCTGCGCATCGAGCCCGTCCGCACCGCCGATCAGGAACGCCACGTCGCGCCCGTCCTGCTGCCAGCCGGGCAGCGCCTGGGCAAGCTGCATCGTGGTCCAGTCCTTGCCGCGCTCGTCGAGCGCGACGATGCGCGCGCTCTTGGGCAACGCCGCTTCGATGCGCGTGCGCTCGGCGGCCATCACGCTTTCGGCCGAACGTCCCGAGGAGCGCTGCTCGGGCTTCACCTCGCGCAACTCGATGCGCAGCTCGGGCGGCATGCGCTTCGTGTATTCCTCGAAGCCTTCGGCGATCCAGTCCGGCATCTTGTGCCCAACGGCGACGATGTGCAGTTTCATAGTGCTAAACGTATGCGTGTGACGCGCTTGCGCACCGGCTGCGTGCTGGTGTGTGTTTGCGGCGAGCGCACTGCGCATCCACTTCGCGTTGGGGGCGGACTTACTTCGCGCTGCGACGCGAGGCGACCTTGCGCGCGGGCTTTTTCACGGCGGGCGCGGCCGACGCTTCGAGCTCGTCCTCGTCTTCGTCGTCGACCGGCTCGCTCGGGCGCGCACCCGTGAAGCCCGTGCTGGCCGCGAGCTTCACGCGCACCGGCTTGTCGCCCCAGATTTCCTCGAGGTTGTAGTACTGGCGCAGCGCGGGCTGCAGGATGTGGACGACCGCGTCGCCGCAATCCACCAGCACCCATTCGCCGATGTCCTCGCCTTCGGTGCTGACGATGTCGCCGCCGGCTTCCTTGACCTTCTCGCGCACGCTGTTGGCGAGCGCCTTGGTCTGGCGGTTCGAGGTGCCGCTCGCGACGACCACGCGGTCGAACAGCTCGGTCAGATGGCTCGTGTTGAAGACGCGAATGTCTTGTGCCTTGACGTCTTCGAGACCGTCGATGATGGCGCGTTGAAGTTTGCGGATGTCCATGTTTACCCGTGGTGCTTGTACAAATGATGTTGAAGGATATAGTCCCACACTGCCGCGGGGACCTTGTCGGCGGCCGTGCCGCCGCGTTGTTCTGTTGCTACCTGTCGCGCGACGCACGCGCTTAGCTCGCGCCGGATTTCGGTGGCCGAAATGTCGAGCGCGAGCGTTTCGTCGATCAGCAGATGCCCGCAGCGCGTGGCCGCGAGCGTTTCGGCGCCGGCGCGCCGCGCGGCCACTTCCGCCGCGACGGCGCCCGGCAGCGCCGCAAAATCGAAGCCGGGGCGGCTCGCCACGCCCAGATGCGCGAGCGAGAACAGTTCGCGCCACGCGTGCCACGAATCGAGATGCAGTAGCTGGTCCGCGCCCATCAGGAGCGTGAGCGCCGCCCAGGCGTTGCTCTCGCTGCGCGCGCGCCAGCGGCGCAGCGTTTCCACCGTGTAGGTGGGGCCGTCGTGCTCGATCTCGTCGGTGCTGACGCTCACCGTCACGCCCGGCAGCACGAGCGAGGCGGCCGCCGCGCGCGTCATCGCGAGGCGATGCTCCGCCGCGCTCACCTCGGGCTTCTGCCAGGGCTGGCCGGCGGGCAGCAGGATCAGCTCGGTGAGGCCGAGCACGCGCGCGAAATGGCGCGCGAGCGCGAGATGGCCCTCGTGGATCGGATCGAAGGTGCCGCCGAGCACGCCCACGCGGCGTGCGAGGGCGTTGGTGCCGGCGTGCGGCGATGCGTCTGCGGGGGCGCTCAGGTCTTGCATCACGGCGTCAGATCCAGTCGCGCACCGGCAGGAAATCGGTGTACAGGCGCGCTTCGGGCGTGCCCGGCTGCGGCTGCCAGTCGTAGCGCCAGTGGGCGGACGGCGGCATCGACATGAGGATCGATTCGCTGCGTCCGCCGCTTTGCAGGCCGAAGTGCGTGCCGCGGTCCCAGACGAGGTTGAACTCGACGTAGCGGCCGCGCCGGTATGCCTGGAATTCGCGCTCGGCTTCGCCGTAGGGCGTCGCGCGGCGCTTTTCGATGATCGGCACGTATGCCTTCAGGAAGCCTTCGCCCACGCTGCGCAGCATCGCGAATGCCTGGTCGAAACCGCCTTCGGCGTAGTCGTCGAAGAAGATGCCGCCCACGCCGCGCGCCTCGTTGCGGTGCTTGAGGAAGAAGTATTCGTCGCACCAGCGCTTGAAGCGCGGGTAGAGATCGACGCCATAAGGCGCGAGCGCGTCGCGGCAGACGCGGTGGAAATGCTGCGCGTCTTCCTCGAAGCCGTAGTAGGGCGTGAGGTCCATGCCGCCCCCGAACCAGAACACCGGCGCCTCGCCCGCTTTGGTGGCGAGCAGCATGCGCACGTTCATGTGCACGGTCGGGCAGTACGGGTTGCGCGGGTGCAGCACGAGCGAGACGCCCATCGCCTCGAAGCCGCGCCCGTTGAGCTCGGGGCGCGCGGCCGTGGCCGAAGGCGGCAGGGCGTCGCCCGAGACGTCGGAAAAGCCGATACCCGCGCGCTCGAAGAACTGGCCGCCTTCGAGAATGCGCGTGCAGCCGCCGCCGCGCAGCTTCTCGCCGGGCTCGCGCTGCCACGTGTCGGTGGCGAAGGGCGTGCCGTCGAAGGCGCCGAGCGTGTCGGCGATCTGCGTTTGCAGGCCCGAGAGCCAGGCGCGCACGGCTGCGCTGTCGTGGGTTGCTGCCCCATCGGCTGCGCGTTCGGGCGCCAAGGGGGTTGTGCCGTTTTGGATCGGTTCGGTCATCGGTGGGGCGGGCGAGGCGGCGGGGCCGGCACTGCGCCAGGATTGGGTTTGGAATCGGGGTACGGGCCGCGCGGCGCAGCCGCTAGCCGCAAGTTTACGCCGTTCGGCGTGGCTTCGCGGCCACGCTGCCCCATGCCTGAAGGGGCACGGGGCAGCATCATGGCGCGGGTTGCGGCCCGCGCCGGACTTCATGGTCGATGCGCCGTCACCAGCCGGCGAGGTGACGGCCATGACCGGTGCCGCCGTGCGCCGCGCCGCGCCGCGTGCGCACGAGCCCTGCCGGCCCGCGCGCCGTTCCCGCGCCAGGCGCTTACTGCTTGCGCCCGGCGGCGCGATAGCCGATGTCGTTGCGATACTGCATGCCGTCGAACGAGATGCGGTTCACGGTCTCGTAGGCTTCCTTCTGCGCGCTGCGCACGGAATCGGCGAGGCCGACGACGCACAGCACGCGGCCGCCCGAAGTCACGAGCTTGCCGTCCGCGATCTGCGTGCCCGCGTGGAACGTGACCGAATTTTCGGTCTCGGCGGGGATGTCGCTGATGCGGTCGCCCTTGCGCGGCGTGTCCGGGTAGTTGTGCGCGGCCAGCACGACGCCGAGCGCCGTGCGGCGGTCCCATTCGAGCTCGACCTGGTCGAGCGTGCCGGCAATCGCGTGCTCCACGACCTTCGAGAAGTCGCCCTTCAGGCGCGCCATGATCGGCTGCGTTTCCGGGTCGCCCATGCGGCAGTTGAATTCGAGCGTCCTGGGATTGCCCTGCGCGTCGATCATCAGGCCGGCGTAGAGGAAGCCCGTGTAGCGGATGCCTTCCTTCTCCATGCCCGCCACGGTCGGCAGGATGATTTCGCGCATCACGCGCGCGTGCAGTTGCGGCGTGACGATGGGCGCGGGCGAGTAGGCGCCCATGCCGCCCGTGTTCGGGCCCTGGTCGCCGTCCTGCAGACGCTTGTGGTCCTGGCTCGAAGCGAGCGCGAGCACATGCTTGCCGTCCACCATGACGATGAAGCTCGCTTCCTCGCCCGCGAGGAATTCCTCGACCACCACGCGCGCGCCGGCGTCGCCGAGCTTGTTGTCGGCGAGCATCATGTCGATGGCCTGATGCGCCTCTTCCAGCGACATCGCCACCACCACGCCCTTGCCCGCGGCGAGGCCGTCGGCCTTGATCACGATGGGCGCGCCGTTTTTCTCGACGTAGGCGTGCGCGGCCGTGGCGTCCGAGAAGGTTTCGTAGGCGGCCGTGGGAATGCTGTGGCGCTTCATGAACGCCTTGGCGAAGTCCTTCGAGCTTTCGAGCTGCGCGGCTTCCTTCGACGGGCCGAACACCTTCAGGCCGCGCTGGCGGAACACATTGACAATGCCGGCCGCGAGCGGGGCTTCCGGCCCGACCACGGTGAGGGCGACGCTTTCGCGCTCGGCGAAATCGGCGAGCTCATGGATGTCCGTGATGTCGACGTTGGCGAGCCGCTCGTCCTGCGCGGTGCCGCCGTTGCCCGGTGCGACGTAGACGAGCTGGACGCGCGGCGACTGCGCGAGCTTCCACGCCAGCGCATGTTCGCGGCCGCCAGAACCGACGACGAGTAACTTCATGTGAATCCCCGAAAGACCTGAACCAGAAACAGTTGCGGCCGGCACGCCATGTGCCGGCCGTTAAATCTTGGCGGCGGCCGGCCGGTGCCCGGCCAGTCGCCTCTCGCGCCCGCGCTTTTCCGCGCCGCGCTCGCGCCGATTATTCCTCGTCGATCGACGCGTTGGTGTACACCTCCTGGACATCGTCCAGGTTTTCGAGCGCGTCGAGCAGCTTCTGCATTTTCACCGCGTCGTCGCCCGTGAACTCGACTTCCGTTTGCGGCTTCATGGTGACCTCGGCCATTTCCGCCTTGAAGCCCGCGCCTTCGAGCGCGTCCTTCACTTTCTGGAAGTCGTTGGGGGGGCAGATCACCTCGATGCTGCCGTCGTCGTTCGTGACGACGTCGTCGGCGCCCGCTTCGAGCGCGGCGTCCATCAGCTTGTCTTCGGGCGTGCCCGGCGCGAACAGGAACTGGCCGACGTGATCGAACATGAACGACACCGAGCCGTCCGTGCCCATGTTGCCGCCGAACTTCGAGAACGCGTGGCGCACTTCGGCCACGGTGCGGGTGCGGTTGTCCGTCATGGTGTCGACAATCACGGCCGCGCCGCCGATGCCGTAGCCTTCGTAGCGGATTTCCTCGTAGTTCGCGCCATCGACGCCGCCCACGCCGCGCTGGATCGCGCGGTTGATGTTGTCCTTGGGCATGTTGGCGTCGTAGGCCTTGTCCACGGCGAGGCGCAGGCGCGGGTTCGAGTCGATCTCGCCGCCGCCCATGCGCGCCGCGACCTGGATTTCCTTGATGAGCCGGGTCCAGACCTTGCCGCGCTTCGCGTCAGCAGCCGCCTTCTTGTGCTTGATGTTGGCCCATTTCGAATGACCCGCCATACCTTTCTCCGTCGCACGCGCGCAGCGTGCATGGTGCAGTTGTCGTTGCTGCAGTTTTCAATACGATGTCAGGGCACGGCGTGGCGCGCCCGTGCGTGCGCGGCCGGTGCTGCCATGCCCATCCGTGAATGTCTGTCCGCCCGCTGCCGGTTGCCCGCCGCCGGTCGCCCGCTGCCGGTCGCCAGTGCTGGCGCGTGCGGCCGGGCCTGATGAGGCCCGGTGGCGCTACCGTTTCGCTCGGCGCGTGGCCGGGAGCGCGACGCAGCCGGGCGGCTCGCCGGTGCCGGTGGGGCTGGCCGGAGCCGCCCCCGCACCGCGTCGGGTGCATTCCGGCACGCTTCGCGAAGCCCACGGGAGCCCCACGGGAGCGTCAAGCGGACCTGAATTTTATCACGCCGGGCCCGCCCGGCCTCACCCCTCGATGGGGCTTCGGGGCGGGGATTTCCGGGGGGTGGCCCCCGGCAGCATCAGTTCTTGGTGCCAAACAGGCGGTCGCCGGCGTCGCCGAGACCCGGGACGATGTAGGCGTGGTCGTTCAGGTGAGAGTCGAGCGAGGCCACGTACAGGCGCACGTCCGGATGCGCCTGCTGGAACACCTCGACGCCCTCGGGCGCGGCCACCAGCGCGAGGAAGCGGATGCGCTCGCCGGGCACGCCGCGGCGCTTGAGCACGTCGATGGCGTGCGCCGCCGAGTAGCCGGTGGCGACCATCGGGTCGCACAGGATGAAGGTGCGGTCCTCGAGGTCGGGCAGGCGCACGAGGTACTCGACCGGGCGGTGGTCGTCGGCGCGATAGACGCCGATGTGGCCCACGCGCGCCGACGGGATCAGCTCGAGCAGGCCGTCGGACATGCCCACGCCCGCGCGCAGCACCGGCACGATCGCGAGCTTCTTGCCGGCGATCACGGGTGCGTCGATCTCGACGAGCGGCGTTTGCACGCGGCGCGTGGTGACCGGCAGCTCGCGCGTGATTTCGTAGCCCATCAGGAGCGTGATCTCGCGCAGCAGCTCGCGGAACGTGCGCGTGGACGTGTCCCGGTCGCGCATGTGGCTGAGCTTGTGCTGGATCAGCGGGTGATCGAGGATGAAGAGATTCGGAAAGCGGCTGTCCTGTTTCATGGCGGGGCGCACGAGGCTGCAAGGGGGAATCGGGGTGGCGGTCGTGCCGCTGCTGGCGCCTCGAACCACCC
>JAITTX010000328.1 GCA_031286755.1 Paraburkholderia sp. | reverse complement strand
TAGCGATCTGGGCTCGCAGGTGATCGTCCATGGCAAGGCGCGCATGAATCTCAACGCGCGTGCCTACCAGGACTACAAGCCGCTCGCGCGCGAGGCCGTGCTCGAATCGTATGCGCGGCTGCGCGAGCGCTACGACACCGTGTTCGTCGAGGGCGCGGGCAGTCCCGCCGAAATCAACCTGCGCGCCAACGACATCGCCAACATGGGCTTTGCCGAGGCCGTCGACTGTCCGGTCGTGCTCGTCGCCGACATCGACCGCGGCGGCGTGTTCGCGCACCTGACCGGCACGCTCGCGTGCCTCTCGGAAAGCGAGCGCGCGCGCGTGAAGGGCTTCATCATCAACCGTTTTCGCGGCGACCCTTCGCTGCTCAAGCCCGGCATCGACTGGCTCGAAGCGCAGACGGGCAAGCCGGTGCTCGGCGTGGTGCCATATCTGCACGGCCTGACGCTCGACGCAGAGGACATGCTGCCCGGCGCCGCGCACACCCGGGCGCAGGCCGGCGGCGAGACCCTGCGCGTGGTGGTGCCGGCGCTGCCGCACATCAGCAACCACACGGACTTCGACGCGCTGCGCGCGCATCCGCAAGTCGAGTTCAGCTATGTGCGCACGGGCAGCGCGCCGCCACCCGCCGATCTCGTGATCCTGCCGGGCTCGAAGAACGTGCGCGACGACCTCGCGTGGCTGCGCGCGCAGGGCTGGGAAGTGGCGCTCGCGCGGCATCTGCGCTACGGCGGGCGCGTGATCGGCATTTGCGGCGGCATGCAGATGCTCGGGCGCGCGATTGCCGATCCGCACGGCGTGGAGGGGGCTCCGGGCGCCGTGGCCGGATTCGGCTGGCTCGATTACGAAACCGAACTCAGGCGCGAGAAGACGCTGAAGAACGTGGAGGGGTGCCTCGCGCTGCGTGGCGACGCAATAACGGCTGCGGCGCCGGTGCGGGGCTACGAGATCCACATGGGCGTGACGCAGGGTCCGGCGCTGGCGGAGCCGGCGCTGCGCATCGCATCGGGCGAGCGCGCGGGCGATATGAACAACGGCGTGTGCAGCGGCGCGTGCAACGGCGATGCAGGGCCGCTGCGCGCGGACGGCGCGCAGTCGGCGGACGGCCAGATACTCGCGACCTATGTGCACGGCCTCTTCGATACCCCGGAGGCTTGCGCTGCGCTGCTGCGCTGGGCGGGACTCGATGCGGCGCAACGCGTCGATTACCCCGCGCTGCGCGAGGCGTCGCTCGAGCGGCTCGCCGACACGCTCGAAGCCAGCCTCGATCTGGCGCGCCTTTACGGCGCGATCGGCTGACGGCCGGTTCCGCCCGTGCTCGCGATGGGCGAAGCGCTCGCGCAATGCAGGCACAGCCTGTATTGCAACATTCGTGCGGTAGTTTTAGTACAGCACCATCTGTGTGCAGCGGAACAGGGCCGTGGTCTTGCCGTCGGGGCCCGTCACGGTGGCGTCCCAGATCTGCGTGCTGCGCCCGAGGTGCACGCCTGTGGCGACCACACTCAACGTGCCTTCGCGCGCCGTGCCCAGAAAGTTGCTCTTGAGCTCGATGGTGGTGAAGTTTTTCGCGCTCGGCGGCAGGTGCGCGAAGCAGCCGTAGCCGCAGGCCGTATCGGCGAGACAAATTACCGTGGCGGCGTGCAGGAAGCCATTGGGCGCGAGCAGTTCGCTGCGGATGTCGAGCTCTGCGCGCAGCAGACCCTGGTCGAGCGCGACCGCGCGAAAGCCGATCAGCCCGGGCAGCCGGCCGCGCTGGCGCTCGTGCAGGGAATCGATGGTGATATCGGTGCGCAACGTGCTCATGACAGGAAAGTCTCCTTGATTGTCGGAAAAAAGGGGAGAGGGGGCCGAAGCGGCACGGCGTGCGTGCCTCGCTTCGCGCAAGGGCGGTGCGCCACACGGGCGCACATTGGGGCACGGACTCGGGCCGGGGCTTCGGCGCTGCCGCATTTGCCGATATTATCGGACGGTTGCGTCGATGCGCAGCGAGTCTCGCAGCGGCTGCCGCCGCGGCATCGGCGCAAGCGGAATCGGCAGAATCAGCACAATCGGCAAACCGGCTGGCCCGCGCGCCAGCCATCCTGACGGGAGTATTCATGACGGTGATCGTGGTGGCGAACCCCAAGGGCGGCGTCGGCAAAAGCACGCTGTCCACCAATCTGGCCGGCTATTTCGCGGCGCAAGGCGAGTGGGTCGCGCTCGCGGACCTCGACCGGCAGCAGTCGGCGCACGCATGGCTCGACTTGCGGCCCGAGACGCTGCCGGCCATCGAGAGCTGGAGCGTGGATCTCGACCACCCGGCGAAGCCGCCCAAGGGGCTCGAGCACGCCGTCATCGACACGCCGGCTGGCCTGCACGGCAACCGGCTGGCCGCGATCGTCGCGCTCGCGGACAAGGTGATCGTGCCGCTGCAGCCTTCCATGTTCGACATTCTCGCGACCAAGGACTTCCTCGACCGGCTCGCCAAGGAAAAGGCGGTGAGAAAGGGCACCATCGAGGTGGGCGTGGTGGGCATGCGGGTGGACGCGCGCACACGCTCGGCGGAGCAGTTGCAGCGCTTCGTCGAGGGGCTCGAGCTGCCCGTGCTGGGCTATCTGCGCGACACGCAGAACTATGTGCAGCTCGCGGCCCACGGCCTCACGGTGTGGGACGTCGCGAAAAGCCGCGTGGAGAAGGATCTCGACCAGTGGCAGTCGATCATCGCGTGGGTGGACGGCAAATAGGCAACGCCGCCGTTCCAGTTGCGTTGCATTCGGGCGGCACCGGGGCGAGGCTACTGGGCGCGGCCCGAATGGCCGCCCGGGTGATACGGGGTACCAGCCCGGGAAGCCGCCTGGCAAGCCCGGCCGCCGCCCGGGCGTTCGGGCCTTAGCTCCAGCTTTGCGTCGGCACGTGGTCGCGGCTGCCCTTGATGCGGTTGTTCTCGTCCACGAACACGAGGCTCGGCTTCCAGCCGGCCTTCAGCTCTTCTTCTTCCACGTTCGCGAAAGCCGCGATGATCACGAGGTCGCCCAGTTGCGCGCGGCGCGCGGCCGAGCCGTTCAGCGAGATCATGCCGCTGCCGCGCTCGCCCTTGATCGCGTAGGTCGTGAAGCGCTCGCCGTTGTTGATGTTCCAGATGTCGATGCGCTCGTTCTCGACGATATTCGCCGCTTCGAGCAGGTTCTCGTCGATCGCGCACGAGCCTTCGTAGTGCAGCTCGCAGTGCGTGACGGCGACGCGGTGGATCTTCGACTTGAGCATATGGCGTTGCATGGTGTGTCTCCTCAGGCGGGCGGGCGCGCGGCCCGCCGCGAGTGATGCGGGAAAAAGCGGCAGAAAAACGGCGGCTGGATAAGGCGCTGGAGGCGCTGGAAATGGCGCCGTCACAGCGGCCGGAACCCGCGCGCCGAAAAAACCGTGAAACGGCGCGGGGGAAGCGCGGCGCTCAGATCTCCAGGTTGTCGATGAGGCGCGTGGGGCCCAGCTTGGCCGCGGCCAGCACCACGAGGGGCGCCTCCGCGTCGGCGGTCACGCCGGGGGCCGGGGGCAGGAGGTCCACCCGCTTGCGGATGGCGATGTAGTCGGGCTTCCAGCCACGTGCGGCGAGCGCGGCCATCGCTTCGAGCTCGAGCTGCTGGAAGTCGCGGCGGCCCGAGAGCACCTGCTCGCGAATCCCGCGCAGCGCGAGCGCCAGTTGCGGCGCCTCGGCGCGTTCGGCTTCCGAGAGATAGCGGTTGCGCGAGCTGAGCGCGAGGCCGTTGGTATCGCGCACGGTTTCGGCGGCGATCACCTCGGTCGGCAGCGCGAACTGCTGGCACATCGCGCGCACGATCATCAACTGTTGGTAATCCTTTTTGCCGAACACCGCGACGCGCGGCTGCACGCACGACATCAGCTTCATGACGACAGTGCATACGCCCTCGAAGAAACCGGGCCGGAATTCGCCTTCGAGAATGTCGCCCAGATTGTGCGGCGGATGCACGCGGTATTCCTGCGGCTGCGGATACATGTCGGCCTCGGTGGGCGCGAACAGCACGTAGACGTTTTCTTTCTGCAGCTTCTCGATGTCGTCCTGAAGCGTGCGCGGGTATTTGTCGAAGTCTTCGTTCGGGCCGAACTGCAGGCGGTTGACGAAGATGCTCGCCACCACCGGGTCGCCGTGCTGGCGCGCGAGGCGCATCAGCGAGAGGTGGCCTTCGTGCAGGTTGCCCATGGTCGGCACGAACGCGGTGCGGTTTTGGCCGCGCAACTGGTCGCGCAGTTCCTGAATCGAGCTGATGACTTTCATGATCGGATGCGTTATGCCTCGCACGGGGCAAGACGGGTTGCGGCAAGCGGCCAGACGCGCGGCGCACCGGGGCGTGCGGCTGGCCGGATGGCGTGTGCCCGGCCCGTCAGGGGCAGGCGCGGGCGATTGTAGAGGATTTGGGCGTGCTGCGCAGCCGCTTCGGATGGGGGGATCCCGGCCTTGCGTGGGGAGACGATACAGGGCCGGATTGCGCCGGCCGGTGCTCGTTGCGGGGAAGCACGGACTATTGAGCCATGGAGACGGACGCCGGCGCCCGGGCAGCGCGGCTGCGGACGCGGTGCTCTGACCCTCGCCCGCGCGGCGCCTACTTGCCGAGCGTCATGTTCAAGCCGGCGAATATTTGCCATCGCGGCCCGCTGCCCGCGTGGGCGACCGAATACTGCGGCTCGACGAACACGGTGTAGATGGTGGAGCGGGCTTTCCACGTCTTGCCCGCGCCGAGGCCAACCGGGATGTAGTAGCCACCGTGCTCCAGGTCGAACGTCCAGGTGCCGGTCGAACGCAGATACCAGCCTTGCGGCAGATTCCAGATGACGACCGGCTGGGCCGTGAGCGTTTGCACGTCGGGCCGCTCGCTCTGGCCGGCGAAGGAGTGCTGCCATTGGAGCAGCGCGCCCAGCATCCGCTGCCGGTCGACATTCATGACGCCCGCCGCAAGGCCCGCCTGCCATTTGCCCGTGCCGAGCGCGGGGTCGGTTGCCGTGGGCGCGGTGACGAGGGGGCCGGCGCCGACTTCGACCGGGCCCCGTGCAGCAGGAAGATGTCGAACAGGTTGAGGTCGCCGAGCCCCGTCGTGTAACCGCCGGGCAGGCCCGGGCGCGTGCTCACGGGAAGCGTCACGCGAAAAATCTCCGGTGCTGGAATGAACGTATTCGCGGCGACCGGGATGGCGGAGCGCAGCAGAAAGTCGTTGGTGTGCGCGCTACTGCCGAACAGACTCGGCGTGAAATAGTTCTGCAGGTTGAACGAGGCGGCGAGACTGAGCGGGTTGTTGCTCTTGTTGGCGTCATCGGCCGAGGTTTGCGCAAGGGCGAGCGCGGACGAGATGCAGATCAGCCCGCTCGCGACGCGGCCGCGATGAATCGCCCCCGCGAGCGGGAGAGTTTTCGGTTGTGCATGGGAGGCTCTTCGTATGCCCGCGCCGTTGCCGTTCGGCTGATCGGGCCGCAAGCGCTCGTCGTGTCGGCAGTCGAGCGGATGGGCCAGTCTGGGGCATTGCGCGCGGCAAACCGGCCCCTTTACCGGGGCGGCGCATGGGTCTCTTGTCTGAACGCAAGGACCGCTTAAGCGGGCAAATAGGCGAGGCGCACGTAGATCGGCGCGAAGGGCTCGGCCTGGGTGATCTCGATGAGCGATTCGCGCGCGAGTTCGAGCATGGCGATGAAGTTCACGACCACGACGGGCACGCCGCGCGTGGTGTCGAAGAGCTCGGAGAACTCCATGAAGCGCGTGCCCTGGAGCCGGCGCAGGATCACGCTCATGTGCTCGCGCACCGAGAGCTCCTCGCGCGAGATCTTGTGATGCTGCACGAGCTTCGCGCGCTTGATGACGTCGGCCCACGCGGCGCGCAGGTCGTTGCTGTCCACGTCGGGAAAGCGGGGCGTGATGCTCTGCTCGATATAGACCTCGGCGCGCATGAAGTCGCGGCCGAGTTGCGGCAGGCGATCGATGCGCTGCGCGGCGAGCTTCATCTGCTCGTACTCGAGCAGGCGCCGCACGAGTTCCGCGCGCGGGTCTTCGGCTTCCTCGCCGGTGTCGGCCTTCTTGACCGGCAGCAGCATGCGCGACTTGATCTCGATGAGCATGGCCGCCATCAGCAGATATTCCGCGGCGAGTTCGAGATTGGTCTTGCGCAGTTGCTCGACGTAGCCGAGGTATTGCGTCGTGACGTCCGCCATCGGAATGTCGAGCACGTTGAAATTCTGCTTGCGGATCAGGTAAAGCAGCAGATCGAGCGGGCCTTCGAACGTTTCGAGGAAGACTTCGAGCGCATCGGGCGGGATGTAGAGGTCTTGCGGGAGCTTGAAGAGCGGCTCGCCGTACAGGCGCGCGAACGCGACGCCGTCGACCGTGTCGGGCGTCGAATCCGTGGCGGGGGTGGCGAGCGCTTCGCCCGGGCTGGCCGTCTGGCCGGCTGGGCTTGCCGCGGCATGGCTCGCTACGGCGCCGGCCGGGAGGGCATGACCCGTGTTGGCCCGTCCTTCGGCCTCGTTAGCCATGTCGGCCCCGTCGGCCTCGGCCATCAGAAGTTCTGGTAGTAGACGTACGGCGTTTGCCTGACGCGCGAGGCTTGCTGGCGCTCGCGTTCGTCGAGGTCGAGCGGCTGCTTGTCCCACAGGAGCGAGCGGCCCTTGCGCTGCTGCTCTTCGAGACCGGGCTTCTGCTCTTTGAGCTGATTCAGGAACTGCGTGATTTCCGACTGATACATGGCGAATGTCCGTCGCGAGTAGTGCGATTAGTGCGCGTGATGGCGGTAAGAGGCTGCGATGAGACGGCTGCATCCGATGCGGCCGCCCGTGTGCCCGTGTGCGTGTCGGCCGCAATTTTACCGCAAGCGCGGGGCTCGGAACATCCAGACTGGCGGCGCGTGGAAGGTGCCTGCCCGGGGCGCCGGGCGGTCATGCTGTCCGGTTACAACGTCCTTGCGGCCCTTTTTGAGCCACGTCCTGGGGTTTTCGAGCGCTGTTGTGGTGAAATAACGCGTTTGCGCACGCGCTGCGGCAAGAGGCTCCCGCGCAAACGTGTGCAATGGGCAAAAGAACGACGGCTGGAGGTCTTGTTTGGCGGGCAGGGTGATCGAAGCGTTGCGTGCAAGAAGGCGCCCCTCGCGGGGGGCGCAGCATGGGCACGCCGCCGCGCAGCGCGCCGTCGGCGGGCGCGTTGCCCGCAGGCATGGCGCGGTCCACCTTGTTTCACGCCTGCCACGTTTTTCGTTGCGCTTCGCCGCGTGGCTCACCGCAGGCCTTATTGTCAGCCTCGTGAGCGCGGAGCCCGCGCGGGCCGACCTCGCCAGCCTGCTGCCGTGGTCGCACCCGCGCACCTACTACGACGTCGAGATCCGGACCGCGCCGCGCGAACTGCGCAAGCTGCTCGAAGCGCATCTCGACATTGCGCGCTTTTCCACGCGCTCCGGCGTCAGCGACGACCAGTTCGACTTTCTCGTCACGGCCACGCCGCAGCAGGTGCGCGATCTTGCTTCCACGGACGGCTATTTCACGCCAGTCGTGCGTACCGATGTGAGCACCGGCGAAAACGGCAAGCGCCGCGTGATCGTGTATGTGGACGAGGGCCCGCGCACGACCATCTCGGCGGTGACGCTGACCTTTACCGGGCCCGTGCAGACCGAGGACCCCGCGCAGGAAAACGCCACGCGCTTCGCGTTCTCGCTGCACGAAGGCGATGCCTTCACGCAGTCCGACTGGGACAGCGCCAAGAATGCGGCGCTCAGGGCGCTGCAGGCGCGCCGCTACCTGGGGGCGAAGATCGTGCGCTCCGAGGCGCGGGTCGATCCGCTCAAGCATGACGCGAAGCTTTCCGTGACATTCGACAGCGGCCCGACCTTCACGATGGGGCAGATCGACATCTCGGGCACGCGGCGCTATCCGGAGAAGATCGTGAGCAACGTGAACCCGATCTCGCCCGGCGAAATCTACGACGTCAACCGCGTGACCGAACTGCAGCGCCAGGTCCAGAACACGCCGTACTACGCGAGCGTGGCCATCGATGTGGACGACAACACGCAAAAGCCCGAGCAGACGCCGCTGCACGTGAAGGTGAGCGAGTACCCGTACAACAACTTCCGCGGCGGCGTGGGCTACTCGACCGACACCGGCGCGCATATCCAGGGCTCGTACACGTATCTCAATACCTTTGGCTCGGCATGGCCGCTCCAGCTCTCGGGACGGCTCGACCAGATCCAGAAGTACGGCCAGATCCAGTTGTCGATGCCACCCGGCCCGCGCGCGTGGACCAACAGCGTGCTCGCGTCGTACACGACCACGGACGTCTCGGACACCACCATCTACAGTCTGCGCGCCGGCGTGCAGCGCACGCGCACCTCGCAGAACATCGACTACGCGTACTCGCTGCTCTACTACCAGGACCGCCTGTACCAGAACGCCGGGCCGCCCACCATGGCGCGCGCCCTGATGCCGCAGTGGTCGTGGACCCGCCGCAACACCGACGATCCGCTCTTTCCGCGCTCGGGCAACGTCGTGCGCGTGGAGGCGGGTTTCGGCGTGAAGGGCGCGGGTTCCGATGCGAACTTCTTCCGTGCCTACGCGCGCGGCCAGGAGTATCTGCCGGTCGGCCGCGATGACCTCGTGGTGTTTCGTGCCGAGATGGGCGGCGTGTTCACGCCGAGCAGTTCGTCGGACGTGCCCGCCTCGCTGCTGTTTCGCGCGGGCGGCTCGAACTCGGTGCGCGGCTACGCGTTCCAGAGCATCGGCGACAACGTCGACGGCTCGATTCTGCCCACCAAATATCTGGTGACCGGGTCGGCCGAATATCAGCACTGGTTCAATCGCGACTGGGGTGGAGCGGTCTTCTTCGACATCGGCACCGCCACCGACACCTGGGGCGAAAAGATCTTTTATCCGGGCGCGGGTTTCGGCGCGCGCTGGCGCAGCCCCGTGGGTCCGGTCAATCTCGACCTCGCGTACGGTTTTCGTGACCGCAGAGTGCGGCCCTACGTGACTCTCGGAATTGCCTTCTGATCATGATGCTTGCCACGCCCCGCGCCGCTTCGATGCTGTTCGCCACTGAGCACGCCGCCGGAGGGCGCACCGCCAGAGGGCGCTCCACTGGAGGGGCCGCAGCATGAGCGCGCACCGACGTTTCCGTTGCGCGAGCTGGCTCATCGCCAGGGCGGTGTTTGCCGTGCCGCCGGACGGCGGTGGAGCGCCGCAGCCGGGCGGTGATGGCACCAACGGAGCAGGAGCGGGTGGGACGGGTGGCGCAGGCGGCGCCGGCGCACCGCCGTCCGGTGAAGGCCGGGAGCCGGGCGCACCGCCGCCGCGCCGCCGGCGCCGGCTATGGAAGTCGCTTGCCTGGGCGGTTGCGGCGCCGGTGCTGATCGTCGCGCTGGTGGCGGGGCTCCTCTACGGCGCGGCGACGACCGAGCGCGGCACCGCCTGGGTCTGGCGCGCGGCGGTGAAGGTGCTGGGCGGCCAGCTCGCGGGCACGCTCGACGGCGGCACCATCGCAACGGGTTTGCGCCTGCGCGATGTGATCTGGCGCGGCAAGGACGGCACGACCTTCGCGATCGACCGCGTGAGCAGCCAGTGGGCGCTGGAGATTCACGAGCGACGGCCCTGGCGCTTCGTGCTCGACTATCTGCATGTGGGCGACGTCGATGCGCGCATCGTGCCGTCGGCCACCACCGAGCCCTCCTCGCCGATGACGCTGCCAGGCGACCTGCGGTTGCCGCTCGCGCTCGAACTTCGCGATGTGCGCGTGGCGAAGCTCACGCTGCGCCAGGGCACCTCGGCCACCGAGTTCTCGAATTTCGCATTCCACGGCCGCAGCGACGGGCGGCACCACGAGGCCGCAGTCGAGCAGCTCGACACGCCGTATGGCGCGGTGAACGCGCGCGCGAAGCTCGACGGCGTGCGGCCGTTCGCACTCTCGGGCGAGCTCGGCTACGCGGGCAAGGTGAACAACGAGGACGTGCAGATGAACGCGCGCCTTGGCGGATCGCTGGAGGCGCTCAGCGCCGAGATCGCGGCGAGCGGCATGAAGCTGGCGGGGCAGGCGCATGTCGAGGCTGCGCCGTTCGCTGCCGTGCCGCTCAAGCGCGCGACGCTGGCGTTCGATCATGTGAATCCGCAGGCGTTCGCGCCGGGCGCACCATTCGCCGACCTCGCGCTGCGCGCCGATCTGGAGCCGGCGCAGGGCGGGGTCAAGCCGTTCGTGCCCGAGGCACCGGCGCAGGCGGCGGCGTCCGGCGCGCATGGCGCATCGGCGGCGCCGGCTCGGGGCGCGTCCGCGGCGTCCGCGCGGATCGCCTCGGCCGGCGCACCCGCGAGCGCGTCGGGCGCTGCGCCGGCTTCCGCCACGACCTTTGCTTCGGGCGCCACCGGCGCCGCGCCGGGCCATGAGAATCCCAATGCGGCGGGCTTCACGGTCGCCGGCAAGGTGTCGATCGTCAACGCGAAGCCGGGAGCCATCGACGCGCATCTGCTGCC
>JAITTX010000386.1 GCA_031286755.1 Paraburkholderia sp. | reverse complement strand
CGAGAAGCCGCCGCTGCAAACCTGGATGAACGCGCTCACGTTCGCGTGGTTCGGCCTCGGCGAATGGCAGGCGCGGCTCTATACGGCCCTCACGGGCTTCGCGGGCGTGCTGCTGATCGGCTTCACCGGCGCGCGCGTCTTCAACGCCGCCACGGGCTTCTGTGCCGCGCTCGTGCTCGCCTGCGCGCCGTACTGGAACCTGATGGGCCACTTCAACACGCTCGACATGGCCCTGTCGTTCTGGATGGAGCTCACGCTCTGCGCGCTGCTGCTCGCCCAGCGCCCGAACCTGCCCGCGCGCGCCGCGCGCCTGTGGATGTGGGTCTGCTGGGGCGCGATGGCGCTCGCGGTGCTCTCGAAGGGCCTGATCGGCCTGATCCTGCCGGGCGCCGTGCTTGTGCTCTACACCGTGATCGCCCGCGACTGGGCGCTCTGGAAGCGCCTCTACCTCGTGAGCGGCCTGATCGTCTTTTTCGCGATCGTCTCGCCGTGGTTCGTGCTGGTGCAGCAGCGCAATCCCGAGTTCTTCAACTTCTTCTTCATCGTCCAGCAATTCCAGCGCTATCTCACGCCCGCGCAGAACCGTCCCGGCCCGTTCTATTACTTCGTGCCCGTGATGCTCGTGGGCTTCCTGCCGTGGCTCTCGGTGAGCGTGCAGAGCGTGCGCCACGCGCTGCGCGCGCCGGGCCAGACCAACGGCTTCTCCCCCGTCACGCTGATGCTGGTGTGGAGCGTGTTCATCTTCCTGTTCTTCAGCGCCTCGCACTCGAAGCTGCTTTCGTACACGCTGCCGATCGCGCCGCCGCTCGCGCTCATCATCGGCCTGTATCTGCCCCTCATGACGCGCAAGCAGTGGAACCGTCATCTGGTGGGCTACGCCTTCCTCGCCGTCGCGCTGATGGCCGGCTCCTTCGTGCTCACGCGCATCGGCGACTCGCGCAACCCCAACGCGCTCTATCGCGAGTTCCAGGTCTGGGTGTTCGCGGCCGCCGCGGTCGCTTTCGTCGCGACCATGATCGGCCTGCGCCTGAGCCGCGCGAAGCGCACGCCCGAGACGGGCGCGAGCGCGCCGGCCGTGGCGCTCGGCGCCGCGTGGCTGCTGCTCGCGACCATCGCCGGCACGGGGCACGACGTGTTCGGCACGCTCAGCTCGGGCGCGCCGCTCGCGCCCGCGGTGCGCGCGGCCATCGCCAAACTGCCGCCCGACACGCCGTTCTATTCGGTGGGCGTGCTCGACCACACGCTGCCCTTCTACGTGCGCCACACGATGACGATGGTGCAGGTCACCGACGAGCTGGCCTTCGGCATCTCCGAAGAGCCGCAAAAATGGGTGCCGACCATCGCGGACTGGGAGCAGCGCTGGAAAAGCGAGCGCTACGCACTGGCGCTCCTGCCGGTGCAGCGCTACGACGAACTGGCCGCCCAGGGTTTCCCGATGCAAGTGATCGCGCGCGACACGCGCCGCGTGATCGTCGAGAAGCCGCAACCCTGACGAATCGCCGTTTGCTGCGGTCATGCTGCGCGCATGAGCGATAATGCTGGGCGCCAACGATGCAAGCGCCCGCTGGGACGCCGGACCGGTCGGCCGGCACCGGTCTTGTGAGGGCCGCTTTCGCGGCAACCGGCGCGAGCGGCCCGCGTAGCCGGCCAGCGACGGCCAGTCCCGCGCAATACCTGCCCGTATGCGGCGGGAAACCGTTGGGCGGGCTTCGCAGGCGCGCCGGGAGCCGCCATAAGGTCAAGTGCGGGGTCAAACGCGGGAACAGAGCGCCGGGAGCGGGCCAGAACCGCGCCAGCAGTTCAGCCAGAGCGAGACCGCCAGCCGCACGGCAATCCCGCCCCAAATTCATTTTCGCTATCCCATTAGCCACCCAACACGATGAACCCGATTTCCCTTATCTGCATTCTCGCTGGCGTCAGCCTGAATGCCTGTGCGCAACTGTTGCTGAAAGCCGGTGTCAATGCCGTTGGACACTTCGAATTCACCCGTGCGAACATCCTGCCCATCGGCTGGAAGCTCGCGACGCAACTGCCGATCATCGGCGGGCTCACCTGCTATGTGTTCAGCGTGGTCGTGTGGATCGTGGGGCTCTCGCGCGTGGACGTCTCGATCGCCTACCCGATGCTCTCGCTCGGCTACGTGGTCAACGCGTTCGCGGCGTGGTACCTGTTTGGCGAGGTGCTGAGCGTGCAGCGCCTCGTCGGCATAGGCATCATTCTGATCGGCGTGTTCGTGCTCGCGCGCAGTTAAAGGACATCTCAGGCGCGCTTGCGCGCAACAAGCACTCCCGGGCACGCATCGAGGCGCGCTTGCGCGTCTCTGGCATCCTTGCACGGGCATCCGGTTTCTGATTTTTTCTGACGTTCTCACGAGCAAAGCACTCATGACCCAGTCATCCGCGCAGTCCTCCGTTCCGTTCCTGCCGTTCGTCAAGCCCGAGATCGACGAAGAAACCATCGCGGGCGTCGCCGACGTGCTGCGCTCGGGCTGGATCACGACCGGCCCGCAGAACCAGGCGTTCGAGGCCGCGCTCTCCGAGTACTGCGGCGGCCGCCCGGTGCGCACCTTCAATTCCGGCACCGCGACGCTCGAGATCGGCCTTCGCATTGCGGGCGTGGGCCCCGGCGACGAGGTCATCACCACGCCCGCCTCGTGGGTCGCCACGAGCAACGTGGTCTACGAAGTGGGCGCGAGCCCGGTGTTCGCCGACATCGACCCCATCACGCGCAACATCGATCTCGACAAGCTCGAGGCGGCCATCACGCCGCGCACCAAGGCGATCATCCCGGTCTACCTCGCGGGCCTGCCCGTCGACATGGACCGCCTCTACGCCATCGCCCGCCAGCACAAGCTGCGCGTGATCGAAGACGCCGCGCAGGCGTTTGGCTCGACGTGGAACGGCAAGCGCATCGGCGCGATCGGCGACATCGTCTCGTTCAGCTTCCACGCCAACAAGAACCTCACGTCGATCGAAGGCGGCGCGCTCGTGCTCAATAACGAGGACGAAGCCGAGCTCGCCCGCAAGTACCGCCTGCAGGGCATCACGCGCACGGGCTTCGACGGCATGGACTGCGACGTGCTCGGCGGCAAGTACAATCTCACGGACGTGGCGGCGCGCGTGGGCCTCGGCCAGTTGAAGCACATCGAGCGCTTCACCGAACAGCGCCGCAAGCTCGCGCATGCGTACTTCACGGGCTTCGAGGGCAGCGCCGCGGCGAAGCTCGGCGTGGGCCTGCCGGTTGCGGATTTCACCAACAGCAACTGGCACATGTTCCAGATCACCCTGCCGCTCGAGAGGCTCACGCTCGACCGGGCGGGCTTCATGGAGCAGCTCAAGGAGCGCGGCATCGGCTCGGGCGTGCATTACCCGGCCATCCACCTGTTCACGCTCTATCGCGAACGCGGTTTCCGTGCGGGCATGTTCCCGCACGCCGAGCGGTTCGGCGCGACCACGGTCACGCTGCCGCTCTTCACGCAGATGAGCGTCGCCGACGTGGCCCGTGTGTGCCGCGCCGTGGACGAGATCTGCAAGCAGCACGCAGTCGGGGCCGCTGCCTGATCCATCGCTTCACACGTGGTTCAGGCGCGCGGGTGCGGCAGCCCAGGGGGGACGCATCCGCTTTGCATCCGCTTGAGAGCGGCCATATCGACGCCAATTACACGCAATATCAGAACGGAAAAGACGCACTCATGACCCAAACGGAACAACGCACCCTGACCCCGGAAACGCCGGAAGTCTCGGTCATCATTCCGGTCTACAACGAGGAAGCAGGACTGGCTGCGCTGTTCGCGCGCCTGTACCCGGCGCTCGACGCGCTCGGCACCTCGTACGAAATCATCTTCATCAACGACGGCAGCCGCGACCGCTCGGCCGCGATGCTCGCCGAGCAGTTTCGCGCCCGGCCCGACACCACCCGCGCGATCCTGCTCAACGGCAACTACGGCCAGCACATGGCGATCCTCGCGGGCTTCGAGCAGGCGCGCGGCGAAATCGTCATCACGCTCGACGCCGA
>JAITTX010000330.1 GCA_031286755.1 Paraburkholderia sp. | reverse complement strand
GCCGATTACAAGGCCACCGTGCTCAACGCGTTCCAGCAGGTCGAGGACAATCTCGCGCTGCTCCATCATCTGGGCGACGAGGCGCAGCGCGAAGACGAGGCGCTCACGGCGGCGCAGCGCACGCTCACGCTCTCGATGTCGCGGTATCGCGACGGCGTGGTGAGCTATCTCGACGTGGTGACCGCGCAGACCACCGAGCTCTCCACGCAGATCGCCTCGCTCGAACTGGACACGCGGCGGCTCGATGCCACCGTGGGGCTCATTCAGGCGATCGGCGGCGGCTGGAGCACGCGGCCGTCCGGCGCGAATGCGGCGGCGCCGAAGCCGGCCACGAGCGCCGTGGAAGCCACGGGAAACACGGCAACGGCCGCCGCGAAAACAGCGGCAGCGTCATAGGGCGTTTCCAGCGCCACACACCGTGTCATGGCGGTGTCATCGCAGGGTCATGTAAGGAAGCCATCGTTTCGCCCACACCCATCCTGCAAAACTTGCGACGAGCCGCAAACGCCAAGGCTCCGCAGTCACGAGGCGATTCGACATGACGAAGAAGAACACTCCCGACGCATCCCCCACCGACCCCACCGCCGGCGTCTCGCGCCGCGGCTTCCTCAAGCTCGCCGGCGCATCGGGCTTCGCGAGCGCCGCGGGTGCCGCAGCCACGCTCACGGGCGTGACGAAGGCCCAGGCGGCCACGCCAGACGGCACGCCCGAGCAGATCCACCTCACCTGGGGCGCGGACCCGACAAGCGAAGTCGTGGTCTCGTGGGCCTCGCTCGCGGCCGCCACGCATCCGCGCGTGACCTATGCCGCCGACCGTGGCCGTCGCGAAGTCGTGAACGCGGTCCAGCGCACCTACACGGACGGGCTCACGGGCGTCGTGGTGTTCACCTATCACGCGCGCCTTTCGGGCCTGCACGCCGGCACGACCTATCGCTACGAAGTCACCGCCGACAACGACAGCCACGCCGGCAGCCCGTTTGGCGCGAGCTTCACCACCGCGCCGCGCGGCCGCAAGCCGTTTCGCTTCACGAGCTACGGCGACCTCGCCACGCCCAACACGGGCTGGGTGCTCTCCTCGCCGCAAAGCCGCTTCGCCGTGGAAGCCGTCGAGCGCTTTCAGCCGCTCTTTCACCTGCTCAACGGCGACCTCTGCTACGCGAACCTGAACCCCGCGCATCAGACCGAGGTGTGGCGCGACTTCGCGAACAACAACCAGAGCTCGGCGTCGAACCGCCCGTGGATGCCTTGCCCCGGCAATCACGAGATCGAGTTCCACAACGGCCCGCAGGGGCTCGAGTCGTATCTCGCGCGCTACGCGCTGCCCGAGAACGGCACGCGCTTTGCGGGCCGCTGGTACAGCTTCCGCGTGAGCAACGTGCTGTTCGTCTCGCTCGACGCCGACGATGTCGTGTACCAGGACGCCGCCGCATTCGTGGCCGGCCCCGCGCCGCTCGTGCCGGTGGCCAGCACGGGCAACGCGCCCATCGCCGCGGGCACGTCGTTCTACGTGCGCGGCTACAGCAACGGCGAGCAAACGCGCTGGCTCGAAAAGACGCTGCGCCACGCCTCGCACGACGACGACATCGACTGGATCGTGGTGCAGATGCATCAGGACGCGCTGAGCTCGTCGAAAACGGGCAATGGCTCGGACAAGGGCATCCGCGAGGCCTGGCTGCCGCTCTTCGACCGCTACGGCGTGGACCTCGTGGTGTGCGGCCACGACCACGACTACGAGCGCAGCGATCCGGTGCGCGGCTGCAATCATCACGCGGGCATGGATGCCGCCACGGGCACGCCCGTGGATACGCTGCAGCCGAAGCCCGTTACGAACGCGCAGGCGGGCGCCAACACGTTCGACACGAGCCACGGCACGATCCACCTGATCCTCGGCGGCGGCGGCACGAGCGCGCCGCTCGACGTCTACGGCGTGGACACGGGCAACGGCAATCCGCAGGCGAAGGTGTTCACGAAGCCCAACCGGCCCGTGCCGGGCACGACGCCGGGCACTTACGTGCGCGCGAATGCCGACGCGCTCGAAGACGCCATCTGGTCCGCGCAGCGCGATACGGGTACCGGTTATGGGATCGCGGTGTTCGACGTGGACCCCGGCCAGCATGGCGGCAAGACCACCATCACGATGAACTACTATCACGCGCCGGGCGCCGACCAGACGCCCACGCCAAACTACGAGCTCTTCGAGACGGTCACGCTCGCGAAATCGCGCAAATAAACGCCCTGACCCGAGGCATGGCGGCGGTGCTCAGGCAAGCCCCGGCGCCGCCGCTTGCTGCAGGTCCACGCGCTTGGGCACGAGGCCGAGATCGAGAAAGGTATCGGCGATCTTCTGCTGCTCGCCGAGAATGGTCTTCGTGATCGGCACAGTGCCGAACTGCGTGCGATCGACCGCCCGCGCGACCACGGGCGCAGGCAGCCCCCAGAGCTTCGCGAGCTCGGCGGCATAGGCCGCGCGATTGTTCTTGCCCCACTCGTCCACTTTGGCGACTTCGTCGACCACCACGCGGATCACGTCCGGGTTCTTGCTCGCGTAGTCGCGCGAGGAAAAGTAAAAGCCGCGATTGACCACCACGCCGCTCGCGTCGGCGAGCACGCGCGCGTCAAAGCTCGCCTGCGCCGCCGCGAAGAACGGGTCCCAGATGACCCAGGCGTCGATGGAGCCATGCTCGAAGGCCGCGCGCGCATCGGGCGGCGCGAGGAACACGGGATTCACGTCGCGATAATCGAGCCCGTGCTTGCGCAGCAGTTGCACGAGGAAGTAGTGGACGTTGCTGCCCCGGTTGAACGCGACACGCTTGCCTTTGAGGTCGGCCACCTCGCGCAGCGGCGAGTTGTGCGGCACCAGCACGGCCTCCGATTGCGGCCGCGGCAGCGTGGCCGCCACGTAGGCGAGCGGCGCGCCTGCGGCCTGCGCGAAGATGGGCGGCGCCTCGCCCACGTCGCCGAAATCGATCGAGCCCACGTTGAGCGCCTCCAGTTGCACAGGGCCCGCATTGAACTCCGTCCACGTCACCTTGACGCCCAGCGGCGCGAGACGCTGCTCGAGCGTGCCACGCCCCCTCAGCAGGCTTAGCGCGCCCTTCTGGTTGCCGATGCGCAGGGTGCGCGCGGCGTTTGCCGCAAAGGCCCGGGGTGCGCTCAGGGCCGGCAGCGCAGCAGCAGCCGCACCCAGCGAAAGTTTGAGAAATGCGCGGCGGGTACTCGTGGATTCGCTCATGGGTTCGCTCGTGGATTCGTATTGGCGGTCGTGACAGGAAGTTCGACCGATTCTACGAAGCGACCCGGCAAATCCGAACGATGGAGTTTTCCGATTCAAATCAGCTACAGGACTAAGGGCCCGGGCGGTCATTGCCCTGCTTGATGCAAGGCAAATTTTGAGACCCGCCCAGCCGCTAAGTTTACGGCCGGTGCGCGCGTGCGCCGCAGTGCGCAACGTAGCGCGCACCGCCATACGCACCTTCGGTCCCCGAGCTCCTCCTGACAAACCCTTCCCATCCTCACATGAAAAAACCTCTCCTTGCCGGGCTGGCAATCGTTGCCGCGCTCAGTGCCGGCAGCGTGGCCGCTCAGTCCGCTCAGCCCGCCCAACCCGTGCAGAAGGCTCCCGCCGCCGCGCCCTCGATCGATCAGGCCGATGTCTTTCTGAAGGTATGCCAGACGCCGGAGAACCTTGACGCATGCGTCATGTATTTCGCCGGCTACACGAACGGCGCGCTGGTTCAAACGCTGATCGACAAGCAGCCGCCGCGCTACTGCATCCCGTCCAGTCTGACGCGCAAGGATCAGCTCGGCGCGGTCCTCGCCTGGATGAAAGGTCACCTTCAATACATTCTCGAACCCACCGGCGCGGTCCTCTACAAGGCGCTGATAAGCACGTTCCCGTGCCGCTAGCCGCAAGCCTTGCCCGGGCACCCGGGCGAGGCCCGATATGCGCGACGCCATTGCTCTTTCAACGAGATCTCGCACATCGATAAACATTTCTTCATATTGCTGCATCGGGTTCGATAGGCTGACCTAACTATTCTCTCCTCACCGGGATGCGATCCATCGCATTCGCTGACCGGCCAACCGAATATGTTCTCTGGAGGATAGTTCCATGAAGTCGCTCATGATCGTCGCTGCTCTCGCCGGTGCCGTTGTCACCACGTCCGCTTTCGCCCAAACCGCCGCCCCGGCGCAAAACACCTACCCGGCCAACACCACCACGGTCGCCATGAACAACACGGCAACGGCTTTCCAGCAAGGCGGTTGGGTAGCGCCCGATGGTGTGCAGACCGCTCCGAAGACGCGCGCGCAGGTTTATCACGAACTCGTGCAAGCGGAGCAGGACGGCCAGCTCGCCTACCTGAATTCCACGCTCTACGCACACTGAAGCCTTGCTGCGCCTCGCGCGCAGCCCGCGAACGGGACACGGGAAAACGGCACGCCGCGCGCGTGCCGTTTCTGTTTTTCGCGCGACAGGTACCCGTGCGTTGCCGCGCACGTGACCTGAAATCCCACAAACGGTTACCTTCGCGCCGCGAGGCCCCTCGCGTGCTCAAGCCGGCTTGGGCAGCGTGAGCTGATAGCCGTAACGGCTGATCGTTTCGATACGCACTTCAATGGCTTCGCGCTCGAGTTTGCGGCGCAAGCGCGAGACCACGAGATTCACGGTCGACGGATCGATTTCGTCTTTCTCGGGCCACGCGTAGCGGATCATCTGGTCGCGCGGCACCGGCATGTTCGCCTGGCGCAGCAGGCATTCGATCAGCAGATACTCGCGGCGCGTGAGCTCCGCGCGCCGCGCGCCTTCCACGATCTCGCGGGTGCGCGCGTCGAGCAGTGGCGCGGCAGAGGTGTCCTGCTCGCCTGGCGGCACGGGCGTCGCGCCCGTGCGCAGCAGTGCGAGCATGCGCTCGTGCATCTCGATGAACGAGAACGGATAGCGAAAGCATGCGTCGGCGCCCGCGCGCAGCAATTGCGAGCGTTCATGCGCGCCGGCTCCCATGCCGGGCACGGCGATGATGGTCGCGCCATGCGCCGCCTTCGCGAGAGCGGGCAGCAAGCCGAGCAGTTCGAGCAGCAACGTGCCGTCGAGCGCGACGGCGATCACCGCATCGAAATGCTCTTCGCCCGCGAGATAGAGGCCGTCGCGCAGCTCGTGCGCGCGTTGCAGGCTATGGGCGCTTTCCTGCAGGGCTTTTTGCAGCCACGCGCCTTCGGTATGGCAGGGCGAGATGAGGAGTATGCGCATGGGCTCGTGATGTTGTTTGCCTTGGTTTGCCGTCGCTTGCCCGGGTTCGCATGGTTCAGGTCAGCGCGCGCGGCCAGCATTCGACGCTCATGCGCGTGCCCGGGCCATCCGCCCGATTCGGGGCATGCGCCGGGTCCGGTTTCGGGAGCTCGCGCGCGTCGTCCATGCGCAGCGTGAAATCGTGCACGCGCATGACCGCCGCCACCACGCTCAGGCCGAGCCCCGAGCCGGCGATATGGCGCACCGCGTCGCCGCGATAGAAACGCTGCAGCACCGCGGCGCGATCGCCCGGCGCGATGCCCGGTCCGTTGTCCGCCACTTCGAGCAGCGGGCCGAGCGCCGTGGCGCACAGCGTCACGCTGACGACCCCGCCTTGCCCGGGTGCGAACTTGATGGCGTTGTCGATGAGGTTGCTGAAGGCTTCGAAGAGCAGTGCGCGGTCGCCGTGAATCTCGCCGACCGGCTCCGCGCTCACGCGCCATTCGATCTCGCGGCTTTCGGCAAGCGGCTCGTAGAGTTCGGCCAGCTCGGCGACGAGCGAGCGCAGGTCGACTGTCGCAAAACCGCCGCGCCGGTGCAGCGTGCCGATCTCGGAGATGCGCAGCATCGCGCGAAAGCGTTCGAGCAACTGGGCCGTCTCGGCGCGGGCGCTTTCCACGAGTTGCGCGCCTGCTTCGTCGGCACGCAGGCTCTCACGCTCGGCCACGCGCGCGAGCAGCGTGTGCAGATGCACGAGCGGCGTGCGCAGGTCGTGCGCAATGCCGTCGCAGGCGCCTTTGACTTCGCCCATCAAGCGCTCGACCTCATCGAGCATGTGGTTCACGAGATGCGCGAGCATGTCGAGCTCGTCGTCGCCGCCCACGGGCAGGCGCCGGTCCAGGTCGCCGCACGCGATGCACTGCGTGACGCGGCGGATCTCGCGCACGCGCCGGATCTGCCGCATGCCGAGCACGAGGCCGCCCGCGAGTGCCGCGCAAAGCGCGAACACCGCGCCCACGGACAGCGTGCGCACCACGATCTCGCGGATGCGCAGCACGCTCGTCATGTCGCGCGCGACGACGAGGCGCATGCCGTTGGGGCGCACCTCGCCCACGATGCGCACGATGGGCGACTGCGAGTGCTCGTCCGGCTGCAGCACATGCTTGAGCGTGGAGCCCACGCGGTCATAGGCGAGGTTCGCCGGCGCCTCGACGATATCCCCGGCCACGTAGCGGCCATCGCTCGTGAACAGGCCGTAGTAGTTCGCGTGCATGCGCTCGTGCTCGAGCCGCTGGTAGATCGCGGCGGGCAGTTGGGCATCGGGAATCGAGTCGAAGTAGATGAGCTGCCAGCCCATGATGGTGTCGGCGTCGTGCTCGATCGAACTGGTCGCGGTCCATGCGATGAAACCCACCAGCAGCGTGAGAAAGACGCCGAACAGCGCGGTGTAGGCGCACAGCCAGCGGAACGTCGTGGTGTGCCAGCGCCGGTGCGGCAGCGCGGGCGCGGGGGAGGAAGAACGGCTCGGCACGCGGGATTATCCGAGAATGTAGCCGGAGCCGCGCACCGTCTGGATGAGCGGCGGCATGCCCGGCGGGTCGATTTTCTTGCGCAGGCGGCCCATGTGCACGTCGATCAGGTTGGTGCCCGGATCGAAGTGGTAGCCCCAGACCGCCTCGAACAACATGGTGCGCGTGATGGTCTTGCCCGCGTGGCGCATCATGAATTCGAGCACGCGGTATTCGGTGGGCAGCAGCGCGACTTCTTCGCCGTCGCGGCGCACCTTGCGGGAGATGAGATCGAGTTCGAGCGGCCCCACGCGCAGCGCGGTCTCGCGCGCGACGCTCGCGCTCTGGCGGCGGCGCAGCAGCACTTCGAGGCGCGCGCAAAGCTCCTCCGGGTCGAACGGCTTCGTGAGGTAGTCGTCGCCGCCCGCGCGCAGGCCGCGCACGCGCTCGTCCACGTCGCCGAGCGCGCTCAGCATCAGCACCGGCGTCTGAATGCCGACCGTGCGCATGGCCGTGAGGATCGACAGGCCATCGACACCCGGCAGCATGCGATCCAGCGTGATAGCGTCGTACTCGTCGCTCATCGCGCGCGCCATGCCATCGCGGCCGTTGTCGACCCAGTCGACGGCAAAGCCGCGTTGCGTCAGCTCGCCGACGATTTCATTGGCGGTGACGGCATCGTCCTCCACCGTCAACACGCGCACCTGGCTTCGCACCTCGCTCATTTCCTCGCACTCCGCCGCGCGCCATTTGCGCGGCCTGTTTCGAAGCGCCAGTTTACCGAAGCAAGGCCGCCGTGCCCGCGCTTGCTTTCATGAAATTAAATTTAGGTTTGCAAACGCCTGCCATCGCCCCGGCCTCGCGCCGCCTGCTTTCAATTGTCTTGCGAGTCGCCGCATGACGGGAGAGCGCACCCGGCATCGCCACGCAAGTCGAGTTGATAGCCGTAGCGGTTGAGGGTCTCGATCCGCGTGCGCGCGCCGTGCGTGATGAGCTTGCGGCGCAGCCGCGACACCACGAGATTCACGCTCGACGGCTCCACGTCGCCCTTCTCCGGCCAGGCATAACGAATGAGCTGCTCGCGCGCGACCGGCGCATTCGCGTGGCGCAGCAGGCATTCCACCAGCAGATATTCGCGCGTGGTGAGCGCGATGCGCCGCCCGTTCACGATCAGGTCGCGCGTGAACGGGTCGAGCCGCGCCGCGCACGGTCCCGCATGCGCGAGCGCGGTGCGCCGCAACGCCAGCATGCGCTCCTGAATCTCGAGCATCGACCACGGCTGCACGAAGCAGGCATCGGCACCCGCGCGCAGCAGCTTCGCGCAATCGGCGGGCGTCGCTTGTGCGAGCGCGACGACAAGCGCCGGCGCATCGGGCAGGCCCGCGAACGCGCCGAGCGCATCGGCGAGACCATCGTGCGCGTGCACGTCGCCCGCGCACAGCATCACCGTGTCGAACGGCTCCTGGGAAGCAAGGTATGCGGCATAGCGAAGGTTGTCGGAAACCTCGACGCTATTGAGGCTCTCGCTCAAGGCCTTGTATAGATAGCTCCGCTGCGCCGCGGACGAGGAACACAGCAGGACTCTCATCGACGATGCGTGCCGGGCCGGGGGTCAAGCCAGGCGTCGTGCCGGAAGTCGGGCCGCGCATGCGCAGCCCAGCAATCGACAGTGACGGTGGTGCCCGTGGCGGTGGGCTCTGTCATGCATGACTCGGCGGCGCAGGCGAGTTCGGGCGCAAAGTCGGGCAGCGCCGCGCCGATGGCGAGCCGGTAGTCGTGCAGCCGCAAGACCGCGGCGACGATCCCGAGCCCAAGACCGCTGCCGGGCACATAGCGGGCGGCGGCGCCGCGGTAGTAGCGGCCGAGCACCGCGTCGCGCTCTTCGGGCGCGATGCCGGGGCCGTTGTCGGTCACGCTGAGCTGCGCGCCCGCGTGTGCCGCGTGCAGGGCGACGCGCACGGCGCCGCCGTGCGGCGCGAATTTAATCGCGTTGTCGAGCAGGTTGCTGAAGGCTTCGAAGAGCAGCGCGCGGTCGGCGTGGATGGGGGCGACGTCGGCCAGCACGGTGCGCAGGTCGATGGCCTTTTCCTCGGCGAGCGGTGCGTACAGTTCGCACAGTTCGGCCACGAGACCGGCCAGCGCCACCGGCGCGAATGCGCTGCGCCGCTTGACCGCTCCAATCTCCGAGATGCGCAGAAGTGCCGAGAAGCGGGCGAGGACGGTATCGGCCTCCTCGCGCGCGTTCACGAGCACACCGGCCAGCGCGGGCTCGCCACCGCGCTGCATCGCCTCGGCCGCATGCGAAAGACGCAGACGCAAGCGCGTGAGCGGCGTGCGCAGGTCGTGCGCGATGCCATCGCACGCGCTCTTGACCTCGCCCATCAGCCGCTCGACTTCATCGAGCATGCGGTTCACGAGATGGGCCAGCATGTCGAGCTCGTCGCGGCCCGCCACCGGCAGCCGCTCGCCGAGATCGCCACCGGCGATGCGCCCGGTCGCGCGACGAATCTCCGCGACGCGCCGGATCTGCCGCATGCTCAGCAGCAGCCCGGCGCAGAGACTTCCGCCCAGGCACAGCAGGCCGCCGCCAAACAGCGCCTTCAACAACTCGCCGTGCACGTGGCGCACATCGGCCAGCGAGCGCGCGACGACGAGCCGCGAACCGTCCGCCCGCACTTCTCCCATCGCGCGCAACGCAGGCTGCGCGGCGCCGACGTCGAGCATCATGGTTTGCCCGCGCACGTGCTCGTATGAACGGCCCCAGGGGTCGAGCACGAGTTCGGCGGGCATGGCGTGAATGTCTCCGGCGATCCAGTGGCCGTTGGCCGAGAACAGGCCGTAAAAATTCTGGCGCCGGTTTTCGCGGCGCAGCCGGGCGTCAATCGTAGCGCCGAGCGAGGCGTCGCTGCGCGAGTCGAAGTAGCGCAATTGCCAGCGCAAACCGCTGTCGGTCTCGCGGATCATCGCGTGAGTCACCGAATACTCGATGAAACCGAGCAACACCATGAACGACACCGAAAAGATCGTTGCGTAGGCAGCGAACCAGCGGAAAGTCGTGGTCTGCCAGCGATCGTGGCCGACATCGGCCGCCGGTGCCTGGGCATGCTGGGCCTCGGGCACGAACGAGCCCGTGCGGCCCGCCACCCAGCCCGGCAGGTTCATTGCGCGCCTCGCGCCGGGCGCGGCGCAGCGCAGGGTTTCTGGCCGCACTCGCGCCGCAATGATGCTTGATGCAGGTGCGCCGCGATGTTGCTGATCGACATGACTCTCCCAATGGCGATCCCCGCCGACGATGAACGATGCGCGCGGCAGCGCCCCATCGAGGGCCGCTACGCGCGTGTCCGGCCATCATAGTGAGGGCGCTGCGCCGCAAAGGCATCAGCACGATGAAGAGCGAGTCATGTTCTTACCGGCGCATGACGCCCGGCTGTCGGTTTGTCAATCCGAGGGAACGCCATCGCGTGTGCCGTGATGACCGTGTGACTCGTGAGGTCCGTTGAATCGATGAACGTTGTTTCATGTTGTTGAGCGCTTTACTGATTGGCCCGCTGCTTATGCTCGACGCGCGTTGGCATGTCATGGGCGCGACGCCGCTGTTCGCGTCGCCGGCATGCCACGGGTTCGCCGGCACTCGTGCCGGCTCGTTTACCGCATAGACAGTCGACAGTTGGAGGTCACCATGAAGCGTTGGCTCAGGTTCGCATTGTTCCCATTACTTGGCGTTGCTAGCGCAAGCGCATTCGCCGCGCCCCATCTCACGCCGCAGGCGTGCCATAGCTACCCGTTCGTGCGGCCGGCTCACGAAGTGACACACGGCGAACTCATGCAGGAACTGAAGGATCTCTCGCTGGTTGGCTACCAGGAGCACGCCGTGGACAACGATTACCCGTCCGATCTCCAGGCGGCGCAGCAGCGGCTCGACAGCCTGTATCGTCACGACTGCCTTGCGCGGTCCGTGACGCCAGTAACACAGACCCAGGCGCAAGCGGAGTAACGGTTATCAAGTCCTCTCCCTGAGGTCACCTGAAACGAATGTTGCAGTGCACCTTGCAGCGACAGCCGGGGGCTCTCCGGTGCCCTGCCTGCAGCTTTCCCATATCTGGTGACCTGGTGCAGGTAACCGGATATGGGGAGTGGTGACCTATGGACGAAGGCCTCGGATAAATACGCGAGCGCGCAGCGAGAAGCAGCAAAGCAGACGGATTCCAGTTTTTCGGTCACCAGGTGTCTGGCAACGCGATGAGCTTCTAAGGCGATGCATTGATCCCATAGAGGGTTACCTTTGAGTGGTTGACCATCCCATAGCGATGTACCCTATCTCATGTAATTTAAAGAATTCATATAGTTAGCTCATATTCTGAATGATGATTCTCAAGAATTGGCTCATAGGTCCCGTGTTTTGGGAGCGCTATTCACGTCCTATGACTCGAAGGTCACTGGGTTTGGGACAACGTAGGTTGGTGACCACTTACATTTCCATAGGGTCCCGGTTTTGGGAAACGTGTCTATTCTCGGACACCGGTTTCAGTGTTTACCTTTTACGCTTTAGAACCTTTAGTAAACCTTTAGGCAGCTCAAAGCCTTACCTGGCAAGGGTTTGCGGGCGATTGGGTTACACCTTATGGGGAGCCGGGTGCCGTCTATGGGAACCCGGGGCTGTGGATATGGGGGATCGGTATCCTCGGATGGGGATTCGGGTCTGTGGATATGGGAAAAAGGTTGCCCGGTATGGGAAAAATTGCCGGAAACCGCTTAGGTCACTCGCTATGGGAACGTACCGGGGTAACCATCTATGGGGCGCAGGGACGCTGGCCAGCTAAGAATGCAGGCGCCAGGGCTGCCAGAAAGGTATCCAATTATGGGGAATTCTTGAGGTAACCGGTTATGGGTGCTTGCCATGCGCTGTTTTCGAGGTACCTACAGGTAGTTATGTTGGTCCCGCATGGAGACTTGCTGAGCAGGCCGGGGGAAACGACCAGGTACCGTTCTATGGGATGAATCCAGGGTCTCCATTTATGGTGGATTGACTCGGACACTCGGTCCCGCAGGGCCGTGATTCGGGCAAGTCTGGGTCTCCATTTATGGGATAGCCTTCAGGTCACTTCTTATGGGACATCTTTTACATGCTGCCACCCAGAATTCCCTGCGGTGACGCCAACTCTGAAGCTCCCATAAATGGGCACCTTTGAACTGCTCAATTCGAAGTGAGTACTCACCAGGGCTCTTAAGGTAACGTGTTATGGGAGCTATTTTGGGGCGGCTGCATCAAATGGTTACCGGATATGGGATCGCTTCTGGCTTGCTGCAACGCGCTTCGGTGCTCATCTGGCTGTCTGGAACGGCGGCCAAATCGCTGGCTGTCAACTTTTCCTACATGCAGTGTCGTGCTCCCGCACAAGCGCGCGCGCAGCCTTGAGTCACCTGGTCGGTTGGTATACAGTTACCAACCGACCAGGTTCCCTTATAACGTGGATCATATGGCAAGAAAAAAGGCCGACGCCGGCGATGCCGATAAGCAAGGCGCCCTCGTATTCCAGCAAGGCCAGCCGCCCGACCTTTTCCGCAAGGCGGTTCCCGCGATTCACATCGCGCCGAAATCCGGGTCGATCAGTCTTCAGCAGCGCAAGATGTTCAGCTCGCTGATCAAGAACGCGATTCGCCAGGATTCGCTTGAATCCGGCCGTTCTTCGTTCGAGATCACAATCTCCGCCCTCTCGCAGGACGTCGATCTCAACAGCAACAATACCGAGTACGTCAAGGAGACGATCAATTCGCTGATCAGCACGGTCGTCAACTGGGACTATCTCACGCAAGACAAACGCAGCATCTGGAAGGCTTCGGGCTTGCTCGCCGGTGCCGAACTCGAACGCTCGGTGCTGCGCTACACCTTCTCCGAGCAGATTCGCGGCGAGCTCCTGAACCCCGAAATTTACGCGATGATCGACATGCGGATCACGCGTCAATTCCGCAAGGCGCATTCGCTGGCCCTCTGGGAAAACGTTGTCCGCTACGAAGCCGTCGGGATGACGGCGCGCTTTCCGCTTGCGACGCTGCGCGATCTCATTCTCGGCCAGGATACCTCCGCACAGTCGTACAAACTCTACAAGCAGTTCAAGAGCCGCGTGCTGGTGCCTTGCATCAAGGAAGTCAATGAGATCTCGGACCACAACTTCGAGCTCATCGAGCACAAGGTGGGCCGCTCGGTTGTCGCCCTGCAGTTTCGGGTGACCCGCAAGCCAGAGACGGATTCGTCCCAGGAGCTTCGCGCGAATGAGACCGTGCTCATCGGCGAGATGTCGAAGTTCAATGTCCCGGTTTCGGAGGCCCGGCGTCTCCTGAAGCAGTACGGCGAGGAAAAGATTCGCACGGCCGTGGCTTATACGACCGCACGCGTAGCCCAGAAGAATGCTGCACCGCTGGCAAATGTGGCTGCATATTTCCGCAAGGCGCTGATGCAGGGTTACCAGTTGCCCGGCGCCAACGCGGCGGGCGGCGCGAGTCCCGATTCGCCCAAGGCGCGTGAAAGCCAGGACCAGGTGAAGGATCGCTATATTGCGGCGAAGATTACCGAGGCGCGGGCTTACTTCAACGAGCTTGAGCACGACGATCAGACGGCGCTTATCAAGCGCTACAACGAAACGGTCGGTATGGACAAGCTCAAGGTTTCGATGGCCAAGGTGCCGAGCAAGATGGCGTCGACGAATTTCTTCCGTTGGGTTGTTCTCGATACCTGGGGGCAACCGACTGCCGCCGATTTGCTCGAATTCCTGTTGAGCGGGCAGCAGGGGCCGGCAGCTTCCGATCTCCAGGCCATGGGCGATGCCGAACTGGCGTTGAAGGCCCGCCCGGAGTGATGGTTTTCTCTGCTCGGTGGCTGGACATGGCTTTCCAGCCAATTTGGTGAAATTTAAACACTACAGAAAGATAAATAAATTTCACTTCGATGCGATTTCATGCGTTGGTGCGCTGCCGGGCGATTGATGCTGAGTGGGTGCCGATATGTTGCTCTTCCCGCTGGCTGTGAACGCCAGGTAGCCTGCCCCCACTCTTCGCAGCTATCTGATCTCCACGTGGAGATCGGGCGAGCTACGCGCATAGATTATCCAGCCAGATCGCTAGACTGCCAGTTAAACGATGGGTTTTTTCCTTGATGATGTCTGCAGCTCGCGTGTGCCTGAGTCTGCTTACATTGCGTGCAGTTGGTGGGCTCTTGCCATGATCGAGCCGATGGTGACGGAGCACATTGGCGTCTACGCCGTCAACATCCCAGGCAATATCTATACGCTGATGCCAAGAATAAATTGCAGCGACTGCTTGCCTGTGTAACGAACTCGGGTGCCTGTATGCATGAGATGAATTTGTCACTTCGTCAGCAGCCTCCTGCAAATCTCCACGTGGAGACTGAAGCGGCAAAGGTAATCAAGGAGGCTTCGCCGATTCAGGACAAGTGAGTTCATATAGATCCCGTCTTGTGTGGGATTAGTGCAGCGCAGATCCAGGGCTGTGAATTTTGATTACCAGCACAACGTGCCTGGCTTATCTCCGATTGACTCTCCACGTGGAGATAAGCGCTTAAAGCACTACGCTGTCGTAGTCTCGCCCTAGAGAGCGCTTCATTTGAAGTGGATATGGGCCGCTGGCATGTCTCGTCACAATCTCCACGTGGAGATCATCGCGTTGAGCTAATCCAGAGTACAGATGCTTATGTCCTTGCAAGCGGCTGGCTCCGGGATGATCTTCATCAATGTGCAAGGTCGACTCGAAATTTTCACGACGTTGATGGCATGCTGAAAAGCATCAACAAGGCTATTTAGAGCAGAAACTCGCTCAGGGGTATCGCAGGATGCTCTATGTCGTCGAGCCTCCACGTGGAGATCACATATCGCTGCTCGTTGTGCTTGATCGACAATCTTCGGCATCCCAGCTTCCAAGACACCCTCAATTCATCGAATCTCTTGTCCAAATGGCCAGTTTGGTTGTGAGCTGACAACGATTCCAGCGCTGAAGCTAGAATTTACTTTAACTTGCCGCTAGACTGCCAACTGGCTCGCTGGAGAGTCTCCACGTGGAGAGTGTGCGTAAAGCGGATGCCGGCGTCGAACATTGCATGGAGAACTGAATGGGACTGGTCATTGCGGTAGCAAACCAAAAGGGCGGGGTGGGGAAGACCACGACCAGCATGAATCTGGCGGGTGCATTCCAGACCGAAGGCTATAAGGTTTATGTCGCTGATGCCGACGGTCAGCAATCGTGCATGAGTTGGTGCGCGGCGTCTGGTCCGGATACACCGCTTCCCTTCCGCGTAGGTAGCATCAACAAGCTCGACAAGATGATTGGGCCGGAGATCGCCGCGCTTGCGAACGATTACGACGTCGTTATTGTCGATTGCCCGCCGAATATCAACGATCTGACCACCGCGCGCGTGCTTGCCGTTGCTGACGCAACCATTATTCCGACTGATGCATCTCCAATCGACATCTGGAGTAGCGAAGGGATGATGGAGCTGGTTGAGCGTACACGTGTGGCTAATCCTGCCGGAAAATTCGCAATTTTGCTTAATAAGGCTAATTCGAAGACGCTTCTGCATAGCCAGATGAGCGCGATTTTGGCCGAGAGCAATGTCCACGTGCTTGCCGCCACC
>JAITTX010000277.1 GCA_031286755.1 Paraburkholderia sp. | reverse complement strand
AGTTCGCGCAGCAAGCGAATCGAGGGCCGCTCCTGCGGCGGCAGCACGCCCTGCGCGAAGCCGAGGTCGGCGAGGCGCTTCATCTTGCGCAGGCCCTGCTGCGCGGCGGCGCGCGGGTTCGCGACCGACTTCTCGTTGTGCTGCGAAGCGACGTTGCCGAACGAGAGCCCGGCGTAGTTGTGCGTGGGGCCGACGAGTCCGTCGAAGTTGGCCTCCAGGGTCCCTGCGGAAGCCACTGCGGGTGCCGTTGAGTGTTGGGTCATCGTCGATCCTCAGAATTGAAGGCCCGGCGAGACGCTCGCGGGCATGGTGAGCTGTGCGCTCTCGACCGAGGCCATCGGCCAGGCGCAGTAGTCGGCGGCGTAGAACGCGCTCGGACGATGGTTGCCGGAGCGGCCCGGGCCGCCGAAAGGCGCGCCGCTCGACGCGCCGTTGGTGGGCCGGTTCCAGTTCACGATGCCCGCGCGGATCTCGCGCGAGAAGCGCTGCCAGAGCGCGGCATCGTCGGCGAGCAGGCCCGCCGAGAGACCGTAGGCCGTGTTGTTGGCCTGCGCGATGGCGTGGTCGAAACCGGTGTAGCGGATGATTTGCGCGAGCGGCCCGAAGTGTTCCTCGTCGGGCAGATCGGCCACGTTGGTCACGTCGAGGACGCCCGGCGTGACGAAGCCGAGCGCGGGGTCGCGCTGCTCCATGCGCAACAGCGCCTGTGCGCCGCGTTCGAGCAGTTGGGCCTGGGCGTCGATCAGCTTCGCCGCTGCGCGCGCCGAGATCACGGCGCCCATGAACGGCTGCGGATCGGCGTTGTACTCGCCCACCGCGATGCGCGCGGACACTTCGACGAAGCGCGCGATGAAACGGTCGCCGAACGCGCCGGCCGGCACGAGGATGCGGCGCGCGCAGGTGCAGCGCTGCCCCGCCGAGAGAAACGCCGACTGGATCGTGTGATGCACGGCGGCGTCGATATCTTCCACGGGCGCGACGACGAGCGGATTGTTGCCGCCCATCTCCAGCGCGAGCACGATCTCGGGGCGGCCGCCGAACTGGCGATGCAGCAGCGTGCCCGTATCCGAGCTGCCCGTGAAGAAGAGCCCGTCGATCTGCCGATGATTCGCCAGTGCAATGCCGGTGTCGCGCTCGCCTTGCACGAGATTGATCACGCCTGCGGGCAGCCCTGCCTCATGCCAGATCTCGACCGTTGCGCGCGCAACGTCTGGCGCGAGCTCGGAAGGCTTGAACACGACCGCGTTGCCCGCGATCAGCGCCGGCACGATGTGCCCGTTGGGCAGATGGCCCGGGAAGTTGTACGGCCCGAACACGGCCACCACGCCATGCGGGCGATGGCGCAGCACGGCCACGCCGTCGGCCATTTCGCTGCGCTTTTCGCCGGTGCGCTCGCCGTAGGCCGTGATCGAGATCGCGACCTTGGCGGCCATCGACGCGGCCTCGGTGCGCGCTTCCCAGAGCGGCTTGCCGGTCTCGCGGCCGATCGCCTGCGCGAGTTGCTCCTTGCGCTCGGTGACGAGCGCCGCGAAGCGCTTGACGATCTCGCAGCGCGCTTCGAGCGGCGTCTGCGACCACGCGACGAATGCGCGGCGCGCGGCGCTCACGGCGCGGTCCACGTCCCCGGCGCTCGCGGCGTTGCCGCTCCACACGGTCTCGCCCGTGCCCGGATTGCGCGAAACGAAGGCGGGGCCGCTAGCCGCGCACCATTGCCCATCGATGAAAAGCTCGTTCATGGTCATCCTTGTCTTTCAGCGTGACTTCTGCAAGTCACGCGCTTAACCTTGCCGCGGCTTGTGCGTCGCGCCCAGCACGCGCACCGGCTCGCCCTGGGCGACGCCCAGCGCCGCCGCTTCCTGCGCGCTCAGCGTGAACGCGCCGTCGTGCACGACGCCCGGGGCGAAGCCCACGCGGAAGTCGGTCAGCGACGTGTTCGACACGAGCGAGCGCACACCCTCTCCCGCTACCTGCGCGGCGCCCGCGGCACTATCCGCAGCACTATCAATACGCACCGGCACCAGCACGCTCTCGCGCACCGTGCGCAAGTCGGCGGTATGGCATTCGAGCACCGGACCCGCGTCGAAGATGTCGACGTGATTCTCGTAGCGCAGCCCTTCCGCTTCGAGCATGCGGCGCGCCGGCACCGTGTCCGCGTGCGTGAGGCCAACGCAGGCCTGCGCATCCTCGGGCAGCAACTCGACGTACACCGGGAAGCGCGGCATCAGCTCGGCGAGAAACGCCTTGCGGCCGTGCGAGCTCAGGTAGTCGGCGGCGTTGAAGTCGATTTGATAGAAGTGCGAACCCACGGCGCGCCAGAACGGCGAGGTGCCCTGCTCATCGAAGTGCCCGCGCAACTCGGCGCAGATGCGCTCCGGAAAGCGCTCGCGGAACTGCGCGATGAACATGAAGCGCGAGCGCGAGAGCAGGCTGCCCATGCCGCCCGTGCGATAGCGCGGCGAGAGAAACAGCGAGCACACTTCCGCATAACCCGTGAGGTCGTGCGAGATGTTGAGCGCGCGCATGCGCGTCCAGATGCCAAGATCCTGGCTCGCGTGCACGACCGTGCTCACGCGATAGTTGTAGAACGGCTGTTGCAGGCCCACCACCGTTTCGATGCCGCACACGCCGGCCACGTCGCCGGTCGCGGTGTCTTCCATCACGAAGAAGTAGCCCGCCTCGCCCTGCGCAGCCTCGCCCGCCAGCGTGCGGCGCGTGCGCTCGATGCGCGCCGCGAGCGCCTCGCGGTCGGGCTTGAAGGTGGTGAGGCCGGGGCCGGTTTCCTGGGCAAGCGCGACGAGCGCGTCCACATCGCCCGTCTGCACGACGCGTACCACGATCATTGCGCTTCTCCCGTCGATTGTCCTGCCGCCTGTCCCATCGATTCGTCCTCGTTTTGCGCACCGTCCACGCTCGGGCGATAAAGCGGCGCGCAGCGCACCGGCTCGCCGTCCTGCACATTGAGCGCCGCGCGCGTGGCCGCGTCGAGCGGCGCCGCGGCCGGCGCGTGCGCGCCGTGGCGCGCCGCACCTGCGCCCGCCGTTGCCATCGCTTCCGGCAGCGTGGCGAGCGTGCAGCGGAACTCGCCGCCGTGCTGGCTCCCGACCAGATACTTCGCGCCCTGGGCCGCGCCGGCGCTCTCGCGCACCGTGCATGTCTGGTTACCCTCGACCGACGAAGTGCGGTCCACCTGCGCGGTCATCACCGGACCGGCGTCGAAGATATCGACATAGCGGTCCGTCTCGAAGCCCTCTTCCAGATGAATCTCGTAGGCGAGCAGCGCGCTCGGGTCGGGCTCGCCCAGCACACGCTGCGCGGCCTCGGGCAGGAGCGGCACGTAAAGCGGATACGCGGGCATCACCTCCGCGATGAAGGTGCGGCTGCGGCCGCCCGAAACCATTTCGATGTCCTTGAAATCGCGCCCGAAGAACTTGCGCCCCACCGCTTCCCAGAACGGCGAGACACCCGCCTCGTCGGTCACACCGAGCAGCAGCGAGAACACCTCGGGCGTGAAGCGGCGCCGGTTCATCGCGATATACATCATGCGGGCGCGCGACATCAGGTGCGCGGCCGCGTCGCCGCGCAGCGCGGGATCGATATAAAAGCCCGCGAGCCGGCTCTTGCCCGTGAGCTCGTGCGACATGGTGAGCGCGTGAATCTTGCGGTTCACGTGCAGCTCGCGCGAGGCGTGAATCAGCGCGTCATTGCGAAACGCGTAGAACGGCTCCGAATAGCCCGCCGCCGCGACGATGCTCGAAGTGCCCACGAGCTTGCCCGTGGCCGAATCTTCGAGCACGAAGAGGTAGAACTCCTCGCCTGGGAAATCCACCTGGGCGCGAAACGAGTCCTCGGAAAGCGCGATGCGCGCTTCCAGCGCCGCGCGGTCGTGCGGCAACGAATGCAGCACGGGCTGCGCGGTGCGGGCCATGTGGGCGAT
>JAITTX010000263.1 GCA_031286755.1 Paraburkholderia sp. | reverse complement strand
GCGTGGACGAGCTGCTCGTCTATCTCGCGCCCTCGCTGCTCGGCACGAACGCGCTCGGCATGTTCGACCTCGTCGCGCCCGCGAAGCTCGACCAGCGCACGCGCCTCACTTTCCACGCGGTCGATCGCATTGGCGAGGATCTGCGCATCCTTGCGCGCCTCGTGCCCGACGACGCGAACGCGAACCGCAATGCGGACGCGGATGCGCACGCGCATAGGGATGCATCATGATTCTTTCGAATGACCTGAACACTAAGGACAGCCAGATGTTTACCGGAATCGTCGCGGCCGTGGGCCGCATCGAATCGATCAAGCCGCTCGGCAGCGACGCCGACGCGGGCGTGCGCCTCACCGTCGACGCAGGCGGCCTCGACCTCGACGACGTGCAGCTCGGCGACAGCATCGCCATCCAGGGCGCGTGCATGACCGTCATCGAAAAGTCGGCAACCCGCTTCGACGTGGACGTCTCGCGCGAGAGCCTGAACCGCACCGTGGGCCTCGCCGGCGCGGGCGAAGTCAACCTCGAGAAGGCGCTGCGCGCGCACGACCGCCTGGGCGGTCATATCGTCTCGGGCCACGTGGACGGCCTCGGCACCGTCACGCGCTTCGCGCCGGTGGGCGAATCGCACGAATTGCGCGTGCTCGCGCCAGCGGAAATCGGCCGCTATCTCGCTTATAAGGGCTCGGTCACGGTCAACGGCGTGAGCCTCACCGTGAACTCCGTGGACGACCGCGCCGACGGCTGCGAATTCTCGATCAACCTGATTCCGCACACAGTTGAAGTGACCACGCTCAAGCACCTTGTGGCGGGCGCGAAAGTGAATCTCGAAATCGATCTGATCGCGCGGTATGTGGAGCGGATGCTCGCGAGCGAGGGGGCTTCCCGCTCCGCCGCAGCCTGATCCGCATCCGTATGCCGGGCTGGCCCATTTTGGGCTGGCTCATCTCGGGCTGGCCCATCTCGGGCTGGCCCATCCCGGGCTGGCCCATCCCGGGCTGGCAGCCCACCACGCCCGTTGTCCACTGGCCGGCCAGCGCCGCGCCGCGAGCGCAACTTCGGCAGCGCTGATAAAATCCGACCTGGTCCCTCGCGCCCGTCCTCAAGCGGGCCGCGCTTTTCCCACCCGAACTCAATGAAGGAGGCAGAGATGACAGTAATCGAGATGGTCGCCGTCATGCCGCCGGTTCGGGTGATGCCACACTTCACGCACACCCCGCTTCCGGCGCGCTGACCGCGTCCGCGGCACCGCGCGGCGCGTCTTTGGCGGCATGCTTGCCGCTGCGCCGCTTTCCAGCGATTTCGAGGATTGACGTCCGGCACGCAGTGCCGGAACGCGCTGCCCCCGTTTCCCGCTCATTGCATCCCTGAAAAGTCTTCGGGCCTCGCGCCCGAAGCATCTGTCCATGGCAGACCAAGACAAACAACTCGCTTCAGGCGGACAGACGTTCCGCCATGTCCTCGGCTTCACGTTCCGGCACTGGTCGCGCCAGCCGTGGCGCGTGGGCGCGGTCGCCCTCGCCGCGCTGCTCGGCGCGCTCGCCGACGTGCTCACGCCGCACTATGCCGGCCGGCTCGTCGACGCGCTCGCGCACGACGCCGCGAGCGGCAACGCCGTCGCCTGGCACACCGCCGTCGCGGCGTTCTGGGCGCTGACGGCGCTCGGGCTCGGCGGCACGCTCATGCGCCAGGCCGCGTTCCAGAACATCATCGTGCTCACGCTCAGGATGATGAGCGAGGTCGCCACGCACGCTTTTCATCGCGTGCAGCGCTTCTCGACCGACTGGCACGCCAACAGCTTCGCCGGCTCGACCGTGCGCAAGATCACGCGCGGCATGTGGGCGCTCGACCTGCTCAACGACACGCTGCTCGTCGCCCTTTTCCCGTCGCTCGTGATGCTGGTCGGCTCGACCATTCTGCTCGCGCTGCAGTGGCACGTGATGGGCCTCGTGGTCGGGGTCGGCTCGGCGCTCTACCTCGCCATCACCGTCTCGCTCTCGCTTTTCTACGTCGCGCCCTCCGCGCGTCTCGCGAACCAATGGGACACGAAGATGGGCGGCGCGCTCGCCGACGCCGTCTCGTGCAACGCCGTCGTCAAGGCCTTCGGCGCGGAAGCGCGCGAAGAGGCCCGGCTCGCGCGCGTGATCGACAAGTGGGACAGCCGCACCCGCCGCACCTGGCGGCGCGGCACCTTCAACGGCGGGGTGCAGGGCGCGCTGCTGGTGGCCATGCAGGCCGCCATACTCGGCGCGGCACTGCTGCTGTGGGCGCGCGGGCTCGCGAGCGTGGGCGACATCACCTTCGCGCTCACGCTCTTTTTCCTGCTCAAGGGCTATCTGCGCGACGTGGGCATGCACGTGCGCAACCTGCAGCGCTCGGTCAACGACATGGAAGAGCTCGTGACGCAGGAGGCCCAGCCGCTCGGCATCGAAGACCAGCGCAACGCGCCGCCCATCGTGATCGACCAAGGCGACATCCGCTTCGAGCACATGACGTTCCGCTACAGCGCACACGAGCGGCCGCTCTACGCGAATCTTTCGCTGCGCATCGCGCCGGGCGAGCGCGTGGGTCTCGTCGGCCATTCGGGCTCCGGCAAGACCACGCTCATCAAGCTGATCCAGCGCCTCTACGATGTTTCCGAAGGCCACATCACGATCGATGGCCAGGACATCGCCCAGGTCCAGCAGGCTTCGCTGCGCTCGCAGATCGCCATCGTGCAGCAAGAGCCGGTGCTGTTCCACCGCTCGCTTGCGGAGAACATTGCCTATGCGCGGCCCGGCGCGACCCACGACGAGATCGTGCGCGCCGCGAAGCTCGCGAGCGCGCACGACTTCATCATGGCGCTGCCGAAAGGCTATGACACGCTCGTGGGCGAGCGCGGCGTGAAGCTCTCGGGCGGTGAGCGCCAGCGCGTGGCGATCGCGCGCGCGTTCCTCGCGAACGCGCCGATCCTGATCTTCGACGAAGCGACATCCAGCCTCGACAGCGAAAGCGAAGTGCTGATCCAGCAGGCGATGGAGCGCTTGATGGAGGGCCGCACGACGGTCGTGGTCGCGCACCGGCTTTCCACCGTGCGCGCGCTCGACCGGCTGCTGGTGCTGGAGCGCGGGCGGGTTGCGGAAGAAGGCACGCACGACGAACTCGTGCGCCGCGAGAACGGGCTATACCGGCGCCTGTTCGAGCGCCAGGCGCTGGAGCTCACGAAGGGACTCGCCGACGACGTGGTCCTGCGCTGAGCGTGCAAAGCTGCAGAGCACAACGGCGGCGGCGCTCAGGCCGCCGCCGCCCGTGCATGCGGCTGAATGTTCGCCAGTATGTCAGCAAGCGCCTCGCGCGCGATCTCGGTGTCGTAGTGCGTTTGCAGCTCCATCCAGCTACGCGCGTCGGTGCCGAAATAGACCGCGAGCCGCACGGCCGTGTCGGCGGTGATCGCACGCTTGCCGAGCACGATCTCGTTGATGCGGCGCGGCGGTACGCCGATCGCCTTCGCGAGCGCGTACTGGCTGATGCCCATAGGCTTGAGCCAGTCTTCGTTCAGAATTTCGCCCGGTGTGGCAAGCGCTACTTCCCGTGCCATGGCAGTACTCCTCAGTGATAGTCGACGATGCGGACCTGCGAGGCCTCGCCATGCGCGAAACAGAAGCAGATGCGCCACTGCGCCATGAATAGTAACGCCTCACGTTAATAACGCCAACCGTTACTATTGTCGCGAAGGCGCCACTCACGGACTAGCTGGCCGTTCGGCCAGCTCTCGTGCACGCTTGATCCGCGCCCGGCCGCGCAAGCGCCCGGCGCCAGCGGGCCCGGCTGGGCGCGCGTCAGCCTCGAAACTCTCGATGTGCCTCCCGTTCTGGGCGACGCGCCCGCCCGCGTGGCGTAAAATGTGCGCTTTCCAGCCAGAATCCCACCATGACGCTCGCCTCCACCCTTGAAATCATCGCCGAACTGAAAGCCGGCAAGATGGTGATCCTCGTCGACGAAGAAGACCGGGAAAACGAGGGCGACCTCGTCGTTGCAGCGGAATTCGTCACGCCCGAGGCCATCAACTTCATGGCGAAGTATGGCCGCGGCCTGATCTGCCTCACGCTCACGCAGGAGCGCTGCAAGCTGCTCAACCTGCCGCTCATGACTTACCGCAACGGCACGCAGTACGGCACGGCGTTCACGGTGAGCATCGAGGCGGCCGAAGGCGTCACCACCGGCATCTCGGCCGCCGACCGCGCCCGCACGATCCAGACGGCCGTCGCGCACGACGCGCGCGCCGAGCACATCGTGCAGCCGGGCCACGTGTTCCCGATCATGGCGCAGCCGGGCGGCGTGCTCGTGCGCGCGGGCCACACCGAGGCGGGCTGCGACTTCACGGCGCTCGCGGGCCTCACGCCGGCGGCGGTGATCTGCGAGGTCATCAAGGACGACGGCACGATGGCGCGCCTGCCCGATCTCATGGA
>JAITTX010000199.1 GCA_031286755.1 Paraburkholderia sp. | reverse complement strand
CAGGCGCTGGGCGGCCGGCGCCCGCCAGCACGGCGCGCGGCTCTGGATGCAGATCAATCATCCGGGGCGCCAGGTCATGGCGGCGATGGGCCGCGATGCGTGGGCGCCCTCCGCGGTTCCACTCGATCTCGGGCGCCACAGCAAACTGTTCGCCGCGCCGCGCGCAATGACCGGCGAGGACATCCACGAAGTGATCGAACGCTTCGCCGCTACCGCGCAGGCCGCCCAGCAAGCCGGCTTCGACGGCGTGCAGATCCACGCGGCGCACGGCTATCTGATTTCGCAATTTCTCTCGCCGCTCACCAACCGGCGCGACGACGCATGGGGCGGCTCGCTCGAGAACCGCGCGAGGCTGCTGCTCGACGTCGTGCGCGCGGTGCGCGCGCGCGTTGGCGCGTCGTTCAGCGTTGCGGTCAAGATCAACTCCGCCGATTTCCAGCGCGGCGGTTTTTCCGAGCAGGACGCGCGGCAGATCGTGCTATGGCTCAACCACGAAGCCGTCGACCTGGTCGAGCTCTCGGGCGGAAGCTACGAAAGCCCCGCCATGCAGGGGCGCACGGCGGACGGCCGCACGCTCGCGCGCGAAGCGTATTTCCTGACGTTCGCGCAGGAGATTGCCGCGGTTGCGAGCATGCCGGTCATGACGACGGGCGGCATTCGCCGGCAAGCCGTGGCCGAGGCCGTGCTCGCCGAACGCGTCGCGGTCGTGGGCATGGCGAGCGCGCTCGCCTGCATGCCGGACCTGCCACGGCGCTGGCGCGACGGTCAATCCGCCGATGCACCCGTGGTCGCCGTGGGATGGCGGGACAAGGCCATGGCCAGCCTCGCGACCATGGCGCTCATCAAGCGCCGGCTGCGCGCCATCGCGGCGGGCGGGCGTCCCGCGCGCTGCTATTCGCCCGTCTACAGTCTCGCGATCGATCAGTTGCGCACGCGCCGGTTGACCACGCGCTATCGCCAGTGGCGCCAAGTGCAAGCGCACGGCTGACGCGTTCAGGCATGCCCGCGAAAGCTCGCGCACAACCTGAACGTCTCCGCCGAAACGGGAATCTGCTTCGCCTTGCAATAGCGCGTGACGAGCTTCAGCAACTCCTTGATATCGCGCCCGCTCGCTTTCGGATAAGTGTGCGTGAGCGTCTCGATCAATTCGTCGCCGAGCGCCGCGCCAAACTGCTCCGAAAGCACTGTCCAGAGGCGCAGCGCATCGGCTTTCGGCGGCGTTTCGTAGTGGATCGTCGCGATGCAGCGCGAGAGGATCGCATCGTCGACATCGTCGATGCGATTGGTGGTCATGAACAGCAGCCCGGTGAAATATTCGAGCGTGCGCAGGAACTCCGCGACGATCGCGTTGTGTTCGAGATCGTTGTCGCGGCGGCGAATGTAGACGTCGGCTTCGTCGAGCAGCAGCACCGCGTCCCAGCGCATCGCGCGCCGCAAGATGCTCGAGAGTGCCGCGCCCACCGAGGACGCCGTCGTGCCTAGCTGCCCCGAGTGCACGCGATAAAGCGGCTTGCCCACCACTTCCGCGTAGACCTCGGCGGTCAGTGTCTTGCCGAGACCGGGCGAGCCCTGGCAGAGTATCGTCGTGCCGCCCGATTTGCCGGGCACGACGTCCTGCACGAACACATTCATGTTCGAGGTGAGAATGTCGATGAGATCGTGATGATGGGCCGGCAAAACCAGCTTGTTGCGCAACTCGGGCTGGTATCGATATTCCTCCAGGTTCTGCACGTGCACCCAGATATTGCGGTGCCATTCCAGATGAAACACGTGCACATAGCCATGCAGCGGAATTTTCTCGAAGCCGCTCTCGACGCCGGCCGCACGCCAGAATTCAGGATCGCAAATCATTTCGAAGCGGCGCTCGAGCCGCTCCTCGTCGTTCACGCACCTCGAACTGATGCCGTCGACGATGCGCGTGAGCTCCGCCGCGCCTTTCTCGCCCATCGTGAACGCCGCCTTCGTCACGATGAACTGCGCGCCAAAGCGGCGCTGGAACTTCAGGAAGCGCTGCGCATGGTGCTCGTACTCACGCTTGAACTCCGCGCATTCCTTGTAGAAGCCGAATTCGGCCAGCAGCTCGGGAATCGTGCGGTTGACGATATCGTGGCGGTTGATCACGAGCGACGTCGTCATGCCGGAGCGGCGCTTGTGATAGTCGGTCAGATCCGAATTGGCCGAGAGCATCGTATTGGCCAGCATGTCGACCACGACATACGGCGTGCCCTGCTCCGGCTCCACATGGCGAATCCGGTGCACGAGCCACGGCAGCAGCGTGCCGTCCTTGTTGCGCTGGTAGAGCCAGCCGTCGATGGGGTCGCGCGACAGGTACGCAACCAGCCCCGGCACCAACTGGTCCAGCGCCGGAATGACGCGCGCCTGCGGCGCGTTATAGATGTTATCGAGCGCCAGCATCTGAAACATCAGCATGCGTTCGTTCTGCGTCTTGCTCAGCGAATAGAGCGTATTGAGCGAGCGCGCGTCGAACAGCTTGCTCGACACGATCATGTTGCCGTGGCACACGCCGTGCTCCTTGAGCCGCGTGGCGAGTGGCGATTCGGTCTCGATCATCCCGAGCAGCGGATGAATCAGCGATTCGGGGATTTCAAAATCCATGGGCAGGACTCCCGTTGACGGCCGCCGCCATCGCGACGGCGCGCTTGCGCATCACTTCAGGAAGAATTCGACAGCCATGCTGACGATGGGCGGATGAATCACATGCAGGCCATTGAATTCGACGTACTGAACATCGTATCCGGCTGAGCGCAGCCGCGTGGCATTGGCGCGGCCGCTCGTTTCGATCGGCAACTGCTCGTCGACGAGACCGTGGGCGATGAACACCTGCGGCGCGCCTTCCTGCTGGAAAATCGACATGAAGCCGCCCGAAAACGCGATCACGTGGCTCACGATGTCGCCATTCGTCACGCCGATGGAAAGCGCATAGCTCGCGCCATCCGAGAACCCGGCGAACGCGAGGCGCGCGGGATCGATGCGGTAGCGCGACGCGACTGCGGCGAGCGCCTGCTGCAGGCGTTCGAGATCGGGGCCGTTGCCGCCGATCACGATATCCCACGTTGGATAAGTCGAATGCGGCGCCAGCACCAGGAATTTGTGCTGCTGCGCATGTTCTTCGATGAAAGGCAGCACCTTCTCCGGAAAGCCCCCAGCGCCATGAAACATCACGAAGAGCGCAACCGGCCCCGAGTCGTCGAGGCCTTCCGGCACGAACAGGATGGCATCGCGCTCATCGGCGAGACCCAGGGAATGGCGGCCCGGTGGCAACCGGCCCCGGGTGGGCTCGGCGTGGGCAAAGGACAGGCGGCCGAACAGCGATGGATCGAACATGACGGACCTGGAGGTGGAAGGGAGTCGCAGCCGCTATCGCCGCGGCTATTGTCGGTTGTTGTGATATATCATATATCACAACGCGATATGAAAGGAAGGGATTCCATTCGCGCAATCAGCCCTTTTGAAGAACGACCACCGCATACCGGCACGTGCGCGCGCTTTCGTTCTTGAAGACGCAGTCGGCCGGCGGCCCCAGTTCGAGGCAGTCTCCCGCGCCCAGTTCGTGGCGCTCGCTCCCTTCGATGAACACCAGATCGCCGGCCAGCACCCAGATCCATTGCCGGGTCTGCAAATAGGCCGACGCCGGCATGGGGATCGCCACGGCCGGCGGCAAGTCGATCTCCACCAGATTCAGCGGCGCCGCCGACTTGGGCGAAACATGGCGCCGCAGGTAACCGCTCTGCGGATCCACCCACAGCGGCTGATCCGCCGCGCGCAGCAGGCGCCCCTCTTCGAGTTCGGCGAGCGCCAGCAGCGCCGACATGCTCATGCCGAACGCGCCCGCCAGCTTCGCGAGCAGCGAGGCCGTCGGGCTGCTCTCGCCGCGCTCGATCTTGTGGATCATGGCCCGCGAGACGCCGGACTTGCCGGCGAGGTCGGTGAGCGACCAGCCGCGCCTCTCTCGCTCGCCGCGGATGCGCGCGCCGATGCGCTGATCTATGTTGTCCAATATCGTGTACACTCGATCCATTATAGTGGACTAGACGAAGGGGCTGCCATGGAAATCCGCGATGCGGGTCCAGAGGACATCGACGGTATCACGGCAATCTATAACGACGCCGTGCAGAACACGACCGCGATATGGAACGATATGACGGTCGACGCGGCCAACCGCGCGGCGTGGCTAGCCGACCGCCGAAAGGCCGGCTATCCGGTGCTGGTCGCCGTGGACGAGCACGAGGCCGTGCTCGGCTATGCCTCGTTCGGCGACTGGCGCGCCTTCGAGGGCTATCGGCATACGGTCGAGCATTCGGTCTATGTGCGCGGCGACCAGCGCGGGCGCGGCATCGGCATGGCCCTCATGCAGGCGCTGATCGGCCGGGCGCGCTCGATCGGCAAGCACGTGATGGTGGCGGGCATCGAGGCGAACAATGCCGGCTCCATCGGGCTGCACGAAAAGCTCGGGTTCGAGCATGCCGGGCACATGAAGGAAGTGGGCATGAAGTTCGGCGCGTGGCTCGATCTCGCGTTCATGCAGCTGAAACTCGATGCGCGGCCGGCGCCGGGGGCCTGAAGCACGCCTGAAAGCACGGCCTGATGGCGGGGAACCGACGCAGGGCTGAACGAAACGCTCGTCCAGGTCCCTCATGGCCCGTTGAGACCAGACCGATAATGGTCTATATTCGGTCTCATCACCCTGCAGCGGAGCATCTGATGCATCTCCACGATCGCGTGAAGCCTATCAGCTACCTCAAAAGCGAAGCCGCGAAAATCGTCAAGGATCTGACCGACTCCGGAGAGCCGCTCGTCATCACGCAGAACGGCGAGGCCAAACTCGTGGTTCAGGACGTGCGAACCTACGAAGCCACGCAACAGACCCTCGCGCTCCTGAAGATCCTGGCGATCGGTCAAAAGCAAATCGAACGCGGAGACCACGTCGACGGCGACGACTTCTTTGCGGAGCTCGACGAACTCGACCGCGACGAAAAGCTTCGCTGATGCAGGCTCCGTTGCTGAAGTACCGCATCCTGCCGACCGCCCGCGTCGGCATCGACGAGTTGAGAAGCTATATCGTCCGCGCATTCGGATGGGAGACATGGCGCCAGACTTCGGCGCAGATTCAGGCCACGATCGCGCACATTCGCCAGTTCCCCGGCAGCGGCCACGTGCCTGCCGAGCTCGAAGGCTTCGCCGATGACCGCTTTCGACAGGTCCTTTCCGGGAAAAATCGAATCATTTATCAGGTGCGCGACGACACCGTTTTCATTCATCTCGTGGCCGATGAGCGACGCGACCTGCAGGCGCTGCTCCAGAGAATCGTGCTCCGGCTGATGTAAAGGCTGGGCCGCGCTAAATTTTTTTCGCGCCGATGTCACACGCGGGGCGGGCTCGCTCGTCATGTCAGTGGAACCCACACGAAAGGAGATGGAACCATGACTGCAAAGCTCGACCCGTTCGCTGCCGCCCCCGCTCAAATGAAGTCCTGGATGGGCGCTTCGATGGCCATAGCCGGCAGCCTCGACCCGAGCCTCATCGCGCTCGTGGAAGTGCGCGCCTCGCAAATCAACGCCTGTGGCAACTGTATTAACATGCACACGACCCACGCGCGCGAGGCCGGTGAGACCGAGCAGCGCCTCTACCTGCTCTCCGCCTGGCGCGAGGCGCCCTGCTACAGCGAGCGCGAGCGTGCGGCGCTCGCCTGGACCGAGGCGCTGACGCGCATTGCCGAAGGACACGATGCGATCGAGCGCGAGCGCGCCGCGCTCAACGACCACTTTACCCAGGAGGAGCAGGTGAAGCTCACGCTGATGATCAACGTGATCAATGGCTGGAACCGTCTCGCGGTGGGCTTCGGCCTGTGGGTCGATCCGGCGATGGCGAAAGCCATGGCAACGAAGGCTGCCGCATGACGGACGCCAGCCTGAGCGCCCCGGAAAACGACGGGGATGCCGGCGACGCCGCAGCGAGTTTCGACCCGCTGCGGCGCAAGCTGATTCGCGTGGCGTACCGCATGCTCGGCTCCGTCGCCGATGCCGAGGACATCGTGCAGGACGCCTTCATCCGCTGGATGCACGCCGATCGCGCGGAAGTTCGTGTACCCGAGGCCTTCCTGCGCCGCATGGTGATGCGCATGTGCCTCGATCAGCTCAAGTCCGCGCGGCATCAGCGCGAAACCTACGTGGGCCCGTGGCTGCCCGAGCCGGTCGTCGAAGAGGACGAGCAGGAGGACGTCACGCTGCCGCTGATGCTCGCGCTCGAACGGCTCTCGCCGCTCGAGCGCGCGGCGTTCCTGCTGCATGACGTGTTCGGCCTCGACTTCGACGAAGTCGCCGTCACTATCCAGCGCGAGGCCGCCGCGTGCCGCCAGCTTGCGGCGCGGGCGCGCACTCACGTGCGCGAGTCGCGGCCGCGTTTTCACGTCGAGAAAGAGCGTGGCGTGGAACTGGCGCAGGCGTTCTTCGCCGCCTCGCGCAGCGGCGACATGAGCGCGCTCGGCGCCATGCTGGCCGCCGACGTGAGCCTGCACGCGGATGGCGGCGGCAAGCGGCCCGCGGCCGGCAAACCGCTGTTCGGCTTCGAGCCGGTGATGAAGGTGCACGCGTATCTGGCGGAGCTGTTCCGCAAGAACGGCTCGACGCTCGTGCGCGCGGGCTTCATCAACGGGCTGCCCGGCTTCGTCACGCTCGAGGCCGACGGGGAGTTGCAGACGACCGCGCTCGAGATCGAGAACGGCAAGATCACGGCCATGTATGTCGTGCGCAATCCGGACAAGCTGCGGCACCTGCACTGACGACATCGGCACTACAGCATCCGCGCTAGGCCGACGGCTCCTGCCAATAGCCTTCGCGCGCGTAGAGTCCCGCGAAGAAGTCGAGGAAGGCCCGCACCTTCGGCGAGACGGTTTTCCTCGGCGGGTAGACACCCCACACGCCCGGCGTCGCGGTGGAGGTGCGCGCCTCCCAGCCGGGCAGCAGCCGCACCAGCTTGCCTTCGCGCAGCGCGCCGCCCGCGGCCCATTCGGGCAGCAGCGCGACGCCCATGCCGGCCAGCGCGAGCGAGAGCACAGCCTCGGTGTCGTCGACGCGCAGGCGCCCGCCGAGCTTGACCGTGACTTCGCCCGTGCTGCTGCGGCCCGACGGGCTCACGATCACCCACTTGTCCTCGGCGGTCAACGGAAAGCGGATGGCCTCGTGCGACGCGAGTTCCGCGGGCGTGGCGGGATGCCCGCGCCGCGAGAGGTACTCGGGGCTCGCGCAGACGATGCGCCGGTGCGTGGCGAGCTGCTTCGCCATCAGTTGCGAGTCGGGCAGCACGCCGATGCGCACGGCCACGTCGATGCCAGCGTCGATGATGTTCACGATTTCGTCGGTGAGGATCGCATCGACGTTGATCTTGGGATAGCGCGCCATGAATTCGGGCAGATGGCGGATCACATGCCGGCGCCCGAACGAGGTGGGCATGGTGACGCGCAGCACGCCCTGCGGCGCGCTATTGAGCGACGAAGCCGCCTCGCGCGCCTCGTCGAGGCTTTGCATCACCCGCACGGCGCGCTCGCGAAAGACGCGCCCGCCCTCGGTCAGCGTGAGGCCGCGCGTCGAGCGGTTGAACAGCGAGATTCCAAGGTCGGCTTCGAGTTCGGAGATATAGCGCGAGACCGTGGACGTCTTGACCTCGATCCTCTCGGCCGCCTTGCTGAAGCTACCCAACTCCGCGGCCTGAAGAAATGCTCGCAGCGCCAGAAAATAATCGATCACCACCTTGCCACGCCTCCGCCCGAGTCCCGCCGTGTTCGTTGGCCCGGAAACCAGCCGGGCGCCATGGCTGCACATTTTACCCGGCCAACGGCGGTGCAATTGGCGGCGCCGGGGATGGCGGACGAATAGCGCGTATAGCAGACCGGCCCCCTCGTCCATGCCGCGCGGTTTTCAGTAATTATCGGAAAATTACTGAAATTTTCGCTGCTGGCCATTTGGAAAGCCTTGGCGGCCCGCAGGGTGACCCGGAAGTGGAAGCACGCGTAGAGGCGATGCGCGAACGCATCCTGCAAGGCAAGGACCTCGTGAACCGCATCCGCTAACTCGCGAAGCTGGGATTTCAGATCGCCGATAACAAGACCTGTGCCACGATGGGGGTGCTGTACAACCACGGCCGCTTCCAGGCCGGGGCCGTGCTCATCGGCTTCCATGCCTATGCGGTGCTGCTCAACAGCCTCGGCATCAAGTCGCTCGCCTACGAGACGGAGGACGTCGATATTGCCCGCGCGCGGCAACTGGCGCTCCAGCACGTGCCCACGGGCGGACTGCTCGCGATCCTGAAAGAAACCGGC
>JAITTX010000192.1 GCA_031286755.1 Paraburkholderia sp. | reverse complement strand
GGGTAGATCTGGCTGCCGGCGTCGGTTTCCTCGACCCGGCCGACGATCAGGCGAAAGCTGTTCGAACCGAGATCGACGGCGGCAAGCAGTTGCGGATTGGTGACCATCGAGGGGGCGGGCTCCATACGTGCGAACGCGGCCATCCGGTCTCGCTGGGCGGCCGCCGCGCTGTCCAAATATGCCATTTTAAGCGTACCCGACTTCCCCATGTCGCTCCTCGCGCCAGTTGCGGTCGAGCGCCCCTCGCGGGGCGCCCTGACCCAGGCTGCATCTTTGCCGCGCAAGGTGTCGGATACGTGAAAATGGGGCGTAGAATTTATGACACACCAAATTTCATAATAACGTCACGAAACTGTGAGAATTTCCGAGCGTCCGTTCGAATCATCCCCTGGAATTCCGCATTCAATACCAATGTCCATCCGCTATCCCCTACTCAATCGCGAACTGGGCATTCTGGGATTCAACGAGCGTGTGCTCGCACAGGCCGCCGACCCGTCCGTTCCCTTGCTGGAGCGTCTGCGCTTCATCTGCATCACCAGCAGCAATCTCGACGAATTCTTCGAAGTCCGCATGGCCGGGCTTCAAGAGCAGATGCGCGACAACCCGGGCGCGCTCTCGCCCGACGGCATGTCGCTGCAGCACGTCTACGAACTCGTGGTCGAGCGCGCGCAGCGCCTCGTGCATCGGCAGTACGCCATGCTGCACGACACCGTGCTGCCAGCGCTCGAAGAGGAAGGCATTTATTTCCACGGCACTGACGCCTGGAATGAGGCGCAAACCACGTGGGCGCGCAAGTACTTCATCGACGAGCTGCTGCCCGTGCTCACGCCCATCGGGCTCGACCCAGCGCACCCCTTCCCGCGCGTGCTCAACAAGAGCCTGAACTTCGTGGTCGAGCTGGAAGGCAAGGACGCCTTCGGGCGCCAGGCGGTCATGGGCATCGTGCAGGCGCCGCGCGCGCTGCCGCGCCTCGTGCGCATGCCGCAGGAGCTGTCGGGCTTCCAGCACGGCTTCGTGCTGCTCGGCTCGCTCCTGCAGCGCTTCGTGGGCGAATTGTTCCCGAGCCTCGTCGTGCGCAGTTGCAATCAGTTCCGCATCACGCGCAACAGCGAGCTGTTCGTCGACGAAGACGAAATCACGAACCTGCGCGTGGCGCTGCAGGGCGAATTGCCCGCGCGCCATCTGGGCAACGCGGTGCGGCTCGAGGTTTCGGCGGAGACGCCGCCGCATCTCGTCAAGCGTCTGCTCGATGAAAGCGGCTTGAAGGAAAAGGACTGCTATTACGTCGACGGGCCCGTGAATCTCGTGCGCCTCATGCAGTTGCCCGAGAAGGTCGACCGCCCGGACCTCAAGTTCGTGCCGCACGTGCCGGTCATTCCGCAACGCATCGCGGCGAACACCAACATGTTCGACGTGATCGATCAGGGCGACGTGCTGCTGCATCACCCGTACGAGAGCTTCCAGCCGGTGCTCGAGCTGCTGCTGCAGGCCGCTAACGATCCGAACGTGGTCGCGATCAAGCAGACCATTTACCGCACCGGCACCGACTCGCCGCTCATGGACGCGCTCATGCAGGCCGCGCGCAACGGCAAGGAAGTGACGGTGGTGGTGGAGCTGCTCGCGCGCTTCGACGAGGAAACCAACATCAACTGGGCCTCGCAGCTCGAGGCCGTGGGCGCGCACGTGGTCTACGGCGTGGTGGGCCACAAGTGCCACGCCAAGATGATGCTGATCGTGCGCCGCACGTCCGTGAACGGCCGCATGGTGCTGCGCCGTTACGTGCACCTGGGCACGGGCAACTACCATCCGCGCACGGCGCGGCTTTACACCGACTTCGGCCTCATGACCTCCGAGCCGAAAATGTGCGAGGACGTCCACCACGTGTTCCAGCAGCTCACGGGTATCGGCGGCGAGCTGCAACTGCACGAGATGTGGCAGTCGCCGTTCACGCTGCATCCGAAGCTGGTCGAGTCGATTCGCGCCGAGGCCGCCGCCGCGCGCGCCGGCAAGAAAGCCCGCATCGTCGCGAAGATGAACGCGCTGCTCGAACCCACGGTGATCGACGAGCTCTACGAAGCATCGCAGGCCGGCGTGAAGATCGACCTGATCGTGCGCGGCGTGTGCTCGCTGCAACCGGGCGTGCCGGGGCTCTCGGAGAACATCACGGTGCGCTCGATCGTCGGGCGCTTCCTCGAGCATCATCGCATCTACTACTTCTACGCGAGCGGCGCGGAGCACGTCTATCTGTCGAGCGCCGACTGGATGGACCGCAACCTGTTCCGGCGCGTCGAAGTGGCGTTCCCGATCCGCGAGCGGCGCATGAAGCGGCGCGTGATTGCCGAGGGCCTGTCGATGTTCCTCGGCGACAACCAGTGCGCGTGGCTCATGCAGAGCGACGGCCACTACCGCCGCCGCCGCGCCGGCAAGGCCGTGCGCAATGCGCAACTGAACCTGCTGGCGAAGTTCGGCTTGTGATGTTGCGGCGCGTTGTGCGCCCGCACCGCAAGAAAAAATGCCGCTTTATCGAAGCGGCATTTTTTTATTCTGCAAACCAGAGCACATTGCGCTCTGGCTTGTGCGTGCGCATCACACCGGCGCGGGCTGCCGGCGCGCCGTGCGCGCGGCCGGGAAGCGCACCGTGAAGGTGCTGCCCCGCCCTTCCTCGCTCTTCACTTCGAGCGTCGCGTCATGGCGCTGCAGCACGTGCTTGACGATCGCGAGGCCCAGCCCCGTGCCGCCCGTGTCGCGCGAGCGGCTGCGGTCCACGCGATAAAAGCGCTCGGTCAGGCGCGGAATGTCGCTCGCCGGAATGCCGTAGCCGCTGTCGGTGACCGAGAACACCGCCTGCGCGCCCTCGGCGCGCCACGACAGGTGCACCGCGCCGCCGTCCGGCGTGTAGCGCACCGCATTCGTGGCGAGATTGCCGAGCGCGCTCATTATTTCGGTCTCCGATCCAGTCACGCTCAGAGCGTCGTCGAATTCGTCCGTGATCCGGTGATGCCCGCCCGAGAGGCTTTCCGCGTCCTCGCGCACGTGGCCGAGCACCGCGCGCATGTCGATCATCTGCTCACCCGGCTGGCGCCCCTCGCCTTCGAGCTTCGCCAGCACGAGCAAATCGGTCACGATATGGCGCATGCGCGAGGCCTGCTGCTCCATCAGATCGAAATAGCGCTCGCGCTCGTCCTCGGAGAGCGGCAGTTCGCGCATCGTCTCCAGAAAGCCCGAGAGCACGGTGAGCGGCGTCTTCAGCTCGTGCGAGACGTTGGCCACGAAATCGCGCCGCATGGCGTCGGTGCGCTCCAGCTCGGTGATGTCCTGCGAAAGCACGAGCTTGCGGTTCTCGCCGTACGGAAACACCTGCACCGAAAGCACGTTCTGGCGCTTCTCGCCCATGCCGCGCATGATCAGCATTTCCTTGTAATCGTGCGAATTGAGGTAGCGCACGAAGTCGGGCTGACGCACGAGATGGGTGATGTGCTGGCGCAGGTCGCGCTTTGCGTCGAGGCCGAAATGCACCTCGGAGATGGCGTTGCACCACTCGATCTGATCGTGATCGTCGAGCATGGCGACACCGTTGGGCGATGCCTGGATGGCCTGAATGAAGCGCGAATGCTGCTGCTCCACCTGACGCACCTGGGCGTGCCAGCGCTTGGCGAGCTTGTGCAGGCGGTAATAGATTTCGCCCCAGATGCCGGGGGCGCTCGGCACTTCGCCGTAGACGGGCGCGTCGAGCAGGCGCCAGAGGCGCTGCTTGTGAAAGGTGCTGAAGAGCATCTGGCCGATCAGCGCGACCACCGCCACGGCCAGCGCGATACTGACGCCAAAGAGCGCGCCGAGGCCTGCGCAAACGAGCGCGAGCAGCACGATCGATACAAGGGCGCGCACCCAGATGATGTTCATGTTCCTGCGATCGAAGAGAATGACGGTCCGGACCGGGGCGCTGCGGATTCGGAGCGCCGGCACCGCGCGAAACGCCGCGCCAGCGTGCTGCTGCCGTGATTCAGGCAGGCTTGAAGCGAATGACCCACACCAGCGAATTTCGGGCAAACCTGAAGCGAGCTTCGCGCAAGCCTCATGCGCCCTTCGCGAGACGGTAGCCGCTGCCCCGCACTGTTTCGATCATAGCATCGCACCCCGCCGGCTTGAGCGCCGCGCGCAAACGTTTGATGTGCACGTCCACGGTGCGCTCTTCAACGAACACATGATCGCCCCATACCTGATCGAGCAACTGCGTGCGGCTGTGCACGCGCTCCGGGTGCGTCATGAAGAAGTGCAGCAGGCGGAATTCGGTCGGGCCGAGATCGAGCTTGATCTCGGAGCCTTCCGCATGCGCGGCCACACGGTGCGTGGCCGGATCGAGCTTCAACCCGTTGATCGCCACCACATCTTCCGTGAGCTGCGGCGCGCGGCGGCGCAGGACCGCCTTGATGCGCGCCATCAGTTCCTTCGGCGAGAACGGCTTCGTCACGTAGTCGTCGGCGCCGATCTCGAGGCCGAGCACCTTGTCCTGCTCGTCGCCGCGCGCGGTCAGCATGATGATCGGAATGTGCTTCGTGCGCTCGTTGTTACGCAGATCGCGCGCGAAGTTCACACCCGATTTGCCCGGCAACATCCAGTCGAGCAGGATGAGATCGGGCAGCACATCGCTGATCAGGCTCTGCGCCTGCTCCGCGTTGTAGGCACGGATCGGGCAATGACCCGCGTGCTGCAGATTCACGGAAATCAGCTCGGAAATTGCGGGCTCATCTTCGATGACGAGAATGCTGCTGGGCATCGGCACCTCTTGACCTTAAAACCTGTTGAGACGGTTAAAACCGCGCGCCTGGAACACGCGCCTGAATACGCTGTTAGCTGAGCGCTTCGCGTTCGAGCGCATCGCGCGACTTGTGCCGCACGTCGGTGCCCTTCACGATGTAGATGATGAATTCGGCGATGTTCTTCGCGTGGTCACCAATGCGCTCGATCGCCTTGGCGATGAACAGATAGTCGAGGCCCACGGAAATCGTGCGCGGGTCTTCCATCATGTAGCTCACGAGCTTGCGCACGAAGGCGCGGAATTCCTCGTCGATGGCCTTGTCGTCGCGCACGATCTGCGCGGCGGCCACCGTGTCGAGACGCGCGAACGCGTCGAGCGCGCGACGCAGGATCGAGACGGCCATCTCGCCCGAGACCTTGATCTCGGCGATGTTGACCGTGCGCGAGGCGCCGTCTTCCATCAGGCGCTTCGTGCGCTTGGCGATCTTCTCGGCCTCGTCGCCGGCGCGCTCGAGGTTCGTGATGGTCTTCGAAATCGCGAGCACGAGGCGCAAGTCGCGCGCGGCCGGCTGGCGGCGCGCGATGATATT
>JAITTX010000184.1 GCA_031286755.1 Paraburkholderia sp. | reverse complement strand
TCGGCCAGCATCGCGAGGCGCGCGGCGCGCTTCTCTTCACGCACGGCGGCGTCGGCCGCGCCGTAGCCGCCTGCGGGTGAAATCAGCAGCAGGCCCGCGACGCGTTCCGGATGCGCGGCGGCAAACGCACCCGCCATGATCGCGCCCAGCGAGTGGCCCGCCAGCACGCAGCGCTCGATACCGAGCGCATCGAGCCAACCGGCCAGCACGCGCGCATAGTCGGCGGCAACGGGCGACGCGCTCGCGACCGGCGTGGACGCGCCATAACCCGGCGCATCCCACGCAAGCACGCGGCGCGGCTTTTGCACCGCCGCGCCCAGCGCTTCGAACTGCTGCACCCACGAAGCCGCGCCGGAGCCAATGCCATGCAGCAGCACGAGTGGCCGTGCCTCTTTACCGCTCTCGCTGCCAGCCTCGCGATAGCTCACGCGCGCCTCGCCCACCCGGGCGTCGCGCAACGCAAAGCGCGCGAGACGCGCTTCGAGCGCGGCGGCTGATGAGGCGGCGGTGCCTATCGCTTCGTTCATGACTTCGGTATCCGTTGCTGCTTCGTGAGTGATTGCCTGGCTGCCTTGCCTTACTTCGCTTCGCGCTTGATCTTCGCCAGCGGCGAATCGGGCGGGTAGGTCGGCGTGATGGGCTTGGGCGAGCCGAGCATCACGCACATCAGCGCGTCTTCCTCGCCGATGTTGATTTCCGTGCGGTACACGCCAGGCGGCACCGAGATCAGGTCGCGCTCGCCGAGCACGGCTTCCCACGTCTCACCGTCCTTCTCGCAGATCACCTTCATCTTGCCGCGCAGCACGAAGAAGATTTCTTCGACGTCCATGTGGATGTGGCTCGGGCCGATGTTGCCGGCCGGGATCACCATGGTCGAGAACGTGAAGCCGCCCGCGGGCACGGTGTTCGTGTCCTTCGCGACGCCGGTGCCGCCCGTGCCCACGTAGCGCATTTGCGCGCGGCGGTACTTCGGATCGTAGTCGGCCTGGAACTTCAGCGCGTCCCAGTCGTAGCGGCGCGTTTCATAGCGCGCCACGCGGCTGTTCATCCAGTCGTCAAAACTCGCTTCAACGGGACGGTCCCACGACTTGCTTTCGATTTCGACATCGGCCATTGCTTTCTCCTTGGGTTCTTTCGCCCGGGTTCTTGCGAACCCGTCTTCAGTTCTACGAAATCAGTTCATCACGAAGCCGCCGTTCACCGGCAGCAGTTGCCCGGTCACGAAACGCGCCGCGTCGGACAAGAGGAACAACACCGGACCCGTGACATCCTCGGGCACCTGGGCGCGCGGCAACGCGCGCCCTTCGAGGTAATACGCGTGGCGCGCGGCCGGCACGTAGGCCGTGGCTTCCACTTCGGTGAGGCCCGGCGCGATGGCGTTCACGGTAATGCCGTCCGTGCCGAACTCGCGTGCGAGCGAGTGCGTCATCGCCACCACGGCGCCCTTGCTCGCCACGTAGGCCAGCAGCTTGGGCGCGCCCCAGAGCGCGGTGTCCGAAGCGATGTTGACGATGGCGCCCCGGCCCGACTCGCGCAGCCAGCGCTGCGCCGCCGTGCACATGAGCCAGGTGCCGCGCACGTTCACGTCCATCACGGCGTCCCACGTGGCCACGCTGATCTCGTGCGCGAACTTGCCGCCCGAATTGGTGATGGCCGCGTTGTTGATGAGCGCATCCACGCCGCCCATGCTTTGCGCGGCGCCATCGACGAATGCGGCGATGCTCTCGGGCTGTGCGAGATCGAGCGGCGCGAACGCCACGTCGTGGCCCGCGGCCGCGAGCGACTTCGCGAGCGCCGTGCCCGCTTCGTGCAGCACATCGCCGAAGGTCACGCGCGCGCCGGCCGTGGCCAGCGCCGCGACGAACGCCGCGCCCAGTCCCCGCGCGCCGCCCGTGACGATCACGCGGCGGCCGGCCAATGTGGCCTGCGCCGCAATCGTGGCGTCATGCATGGCTGTGCCCTGCCGCTTGCGCCGCGTCGCCCTGCTGGGCGCGCAATGCGTCGAGTTCGGCGAAGTGCTGCTGCGCGCGCTGGCGCAGCATGCGGCGCACGCGCGTCATGCCCACGTCGTGCTGATAGAGGAATTCGTGATCGCGTGCGTTCGGCGCCATGCTTTCGAGTACGTAGCGGTCTTGCTCGAGCACGTCCCAATGCAGGCCTTCCAGGCGGTTGCGGTACATGAAACGCCATGCGTCGCGCTGCCAGCCCTGCACCTTGCGGGTGCGCCAGAAGTAGACCTGGCAGTTATCGCCGTCGACGGGCACCGCGAAACCGATGATGCCGAAGCTGCCGCCCGGCCCGAACTTCTTCTTGTATGGAATCGCGAGGCGCATCCACAGGCAGCCGGTTTCGCCCAGCTCGACCCAGTCGAAGTTCACATCGCGCTGGCCGACCTTCTCGAACATCAGGCCGCTCTCGGTCTTGCGCACGCGCATGTCGGCCTGCTTGTCGCCTTCGGCCATCGAATGCGAGGTGGCGTGCAGATACGCGCCGTGCATCGGGTCCATCACGTTGTCGATGGCGTACTGGTAATTGCACTTCCAGTTGGACATGCACAGGAAGCTCGCGTACTCCTCGCCCACCAGTTCCTCGGGCAATTGCAGCGGCGCCGGTTCCTTGTGCGCTTCGTCGCCGAACCACAGGAAGACCGCGCCGGCATGCTCCTGCGCCGGATACGACTTCACGCACTGGGTGCCTTCGAGCGGGCAGGCCGAAACGGCCGGCACGTTCTGCACGGTGCCGCTGCCGTCGACTTCGATGCCGTGATACCAGCACGCCACGCGGTTGCCGAGGTTCCACCCCAGCGAGAGGCGCGCGCCACGGTGCGGGCAGCGGTCTTCGAGCGCGTGGATCTGGCCGTCCTGATCGCGCCACAGCACGATCTGCTCGCCAAGGCGCGTGATGCCGATGGGCGCGTCGCCCACTTGCCAGCTTGGCGCAACGGGATACCAGTAGTTCTTGATGCCGCGGTCGAGATAGGCGCGAATCGGGTCGGCGCCGCCGGCGGCTTCAGGCATGGGGAACGTCATGTGGGGTCTCCGTGTTCAGTAGATCCGGGCGCTGGCTTATTCGGCGAGCAGGCGGAATTCGGCGGCAAGGCGCTCGGCATTCCAGGGCGTGCCTTCCGGCGTGCGAAAGCCGATGCGGTTCAGGCCCGTCACCACTTCGTCGAGTTCGCTCGCGCCGGCTTCGAACACCTGTTCGAGCGCGTCGCCGAAATCGTTCTCGTATTGCGTGGGCTCGGCCTTGCGCGTTTGCCAGACCATGTTTTCGGTCTGGCCCGGCTGCTCGATCACGCCCTTGCCGGCCACGTTGTTCGGCTGCGGCGCGAGCCAGGGCTTGAGCCACGGATTGAATTTCACGGGGACTTCTCGCATGTCATTCCACCTTGATCTGGATTTCTTCGCCGGCGAGTCGCACCGCGTACGTCTTCAGATCGCGGCCGCCCGGCTCCTTGAGGCACTTCCCGGTTGGGATGTGAAACACGGCTTCGTGCAGCGGGCATTCGACGGTGTCGCCATCGACGAAGCCTTGCGTCAGCAACGCGTATGCGTGAGGGCAGACGTTTTCGAGTGCGTAAAGCTCGTCGCCCACCTTGTAGATGCCGATCTCCGTGCCGTCGAGCTTGAACTCGAGCGGCGCGTCTTCGGACAGATCGCCGGCATGCCCGGCACAGCGCCATTGTTCAGACATTTCTCACCTTTCCCGATCAACCGTGTTCCATATAAGGAACATTAGTTTATGTATGGTCATTATAGAAACGTTCGAGAAGCGAGAAAACAGAAATCCACGGCTCCTGGGGAAAACACCGAGCGCATCTCTGAAAGGGACATGAGCGACGTCTTCAAACGTCTCGTCGAAGTTGCCAAATTGCTTACAGCACAGGCACTTACGCGCGTTACCGACAAACAGGCCAAGCGCTCTACCTGGGGGAACTA
>JAITTX010000159.1 GCA_031286755.1 Paraburkholderia sp. | reverse complement strand
ATCTTGCCGGGTGCCTCGGCGGCGTGCGCGCTTTGCAGCGCCGCGCCGAACAGCAGGCCGCAGGCGATCGCCATGGCCGGCGCACGGCGGCGCAATGCGCGAGAAGTGGGTTGCATCGATTGTCTCCATTATTTTGGGCCTGCGGCACGATACCGCTTGCCTCGTTGAATGGCGGCATTCTAGCGAGCGGAACCCTTCCCGATGCTTTCGCGCAAGGCCGGGAAATATGGGGGATTTCCATGAAGCGCGGGATGAGCGGCGCGCCCATCAACAGGAATCATTTTTATTCAATGCTTCATTGCACAGCAGGGCCGAATGAGGCGCCCCAACGCTGCCGCCTGTGCAATATTTTTGAAACCCATCCGAAACCGTTCAGAAATCACTGGAAGCGCGCTTTTAGTTTTGCGATTTCGATTTATGCCGTGCCGCTTTTTTAATTCGAATAGCAACAGGCCCCGCAATGCAGGGCCTGTTATTTCGAGCTTCCCGATTCAGGCAACCGCGCACGCGGCGATCCGGCGCTCAGACTTTTTCTGTTTCTCTTTCGGTGAGCATCGCCTCGTTATGACGTGCCCGCGCGCTCACCACGCCCACCGCACTCCCACATCGCCGCCAATCACGCGCTGGTGCTCGCCGCCGAAGTTCGTCAAATAACTCACGGTCGCAAATACGCTGCCGCGCTTCGTGAGTTGCGCGACCACGCCCGCCCCCATCTGCCCCATCGTCTGGCCCACCGGCGTGCCGAGCGTGGTGACGCCGCCGAAGGTGGTCTTGTCGTCGGCGCCGAACGAGCGCAGCACGTTCACGCGCAAATACGGCTTCCAGCTCACGCCGCTCGCCTCGAACGCCCATTGCAGGCGCGCGCCGATGCGGCCCAGAAACGTATTGCCGTTATTCCACGTGACGTCGGAAATACCGTCGTTGAATTTGTCGAGAGCAAGCCATTGCCACACGAGTTGCGCCTGCGGCTCCAGCGTCAGGCCGTACCCCAGTGCGATCGGCAGGCCCGCCTCGATCGAGCCGGTGAAGGCGTTGCCGTCGGTGGAGCCGCCCACGTTTTCGTTCGAGTGCGTGCGCACCGTGAGCGCGCTGCCCATCGCGACGGCGTCGGTGTACCAGCCGCCCGCGCCAATGTGTGTCCAGTACGCGCCGAGGTTGTACGCGTTGACCTGCAGTGAACCGGCACCATAGTCGTACTGCCCCAGCGCCAGCCCGTTCACGTCGCCCACCGCGCGCGAGAAACCGATCAGGAAACCATAATGATTGCGCGCCCCGCCTGGCTGGTTGTCGGCGTACAGATCCTGACCGACCTGCATGCCCCACACCGAACCGTCGAACGAAGGCTTCACGTCGCCGCCCTGCGCGATGTTGCTATAGGCGCCCCACGCGCGCGCCCATGAGGCGGGCACCGAGCCGCTTTCGGTCAGCAAGCCCTGCTCGCCCTGGCGGTCGTGGAAGGTATCGATCTGCAGCAGACCCAATTGCCGCGCGACGCTCGGTGCTTCGGCGTAGAGCGCCACCTCGGGACGGTAGACCGGCACCGCGGGCGCGCTCACGCCGGAATTCGCTCCAGGATTCGCGCCGGCGCCGGCCTCCGCGGCTGCCAGCGCATCGGCGATCGGCGCCGGGGTGCCCGGAGCCGCCACGATGGGCGGCTGCGTCGCGCCGGACGGGGGCGTCGTCGGCGTGGACGGATTGCCCGACGAAGGCGGAGTTGTGGGTGTCGTCGGCGCTGTGGGTGACGTGGGTGACGTGGGTGACGTGGGTGAGGTAGGTGACGTGGGTGAGGTAGGTGAGGTGGGTGACGTCGGCGGCGGCGTCACCTCAGGCACCCCCGGAATCGTGTTGCGCAAGTACCAGCTCTCCCCCGTTCCCGCACTCACCCCGCCCTTGGCGAGGTAGTACTCGTAGGCGCCCGCCTTGATCGTCCCGCCCGCGAGCGAGAATGCGCCCGTGCCCGTCGTAGCGCCGTTCGCGGCCTGCACCACCTGGATGCCGTCGGTCAGCGTGGCCGCGCCGGGGCCGCCCGCGTTCGTCACCTTCAGCGTGCTCGCGCCACTCGCGGTGCCGCCGCTCACGACCAGCCTGTCCGACGCCGCGCCATCGCCGGCCAGATAGGTGTTCAGCGCGATCGTCGCGTTCTGGCCAACGTAGTTGCCGGCCACGGTGAGCGTGTTGCCCACGCCGCTGCCGCCAAGCTGCACGAGGCCCGCGTTCGCCAGATTGCCGTTGATCTGGAAGTTGCCGGTGGCCCCGCCCGCGAGACTCGCCAGCGCGTTCGCAACGGCAATCGCGCCGTTGTTCGTGACGTTGCCCGTCACGCTGCCGTAGCCGCCCAGCGTCGCACCGGCGGCGATCACGACCGGGCCGCCACCGGACAGCGCAGGCGGGTCGCCCGCGCCGCCGCCATCGCCCACGATCAGCGTGCCCGCGTTCACGTTCGTGCCGCCGGTGTAGCTGCCGTCGCCATTCAACGTCAGAGTGCCGGCGCCCAGCTTCGTGAGCGAGCCCGCGCCCGCAATACCCTGCGCGATGGTGGAATTGAAGCCCTGCGTGTCGATGGTGCCGTTGTTGGCCGTAATCGAAATGGCGCGGCCCGGCGCGAGATCGAAGCTGCTGCCGAGCCGCAGCGTGCCGCCGTTGAAGGTCAGGGATCCTGACGATGCGCCCAGCGCATTATCGGCGGCCACGGAGAGCGTGCCCTGCGTGAGGGTCGTCCCGCCCGACCAGGTATTGCCGCCAGACGCCGACGGCGCGAGCGTCAGCGTGCCCGCGCCGGTCTTCTCCACCGCGCCCGCGCCGCCGATCAACCCCGTGTACGCGCCGTCGCTGTCTTGCTGAAAGCGCACGAGCCCGTTGTCGGTCACGGAAAGCGGCAGATTCGCGGCATTCGCCTGCAAGGTCGCGCCGCTATCGACAGTCGCGATCACCGAGGCCGTGGTCGTGCCGAGCGTGCCCGTGAGATTCAGCGTGCCGGTCTTGACGAGCGCCGTCGAGAACGTGCCGGTGCCGGCCCATGTCCAGGCGTCGCCTTCCATCGTCAGGCTCTGATAGTTCACGAATGGGTTCGACGCCGTGCCGCTGCCCTGCAGCCGCACGATGTTGTTGCCGCCGCCGCCATCGGCCGCGCCCACGATCTGCGAGCCCGTTTGCAGGATCAGCGTGTCATTGCCGTTGCCGTTCTTGATGGCCGTGCCGCCGCCGCCCTGGATCAGGCCCGCGTTGGTGATCGTCGTGCTGCCATTGGTCGAGCGCACGCCAATACCGTTGTTGCTGACGATCTTGCCGCCCGCCTGGTTCGTGATCGTTGCCGTGAACGAACTGCCGAGGGTGTTCGAGACAACGGCGTCCACGCTGCCGCTGCTCGACGCCGTGCCGGTGGTCTGGATCGTCCCGCTGTTGATGAGCGTGTCGTTGTTGCCCTGCATGTAGACGGCCGGGCTGTCCCGGCCTCCCGCCGTCAACGTGCCGCTGTTTTCGATCGTGCCGCTGCCGCCCAGAATGGAAGCCGCTCGCGCATTGCTGCCCGATGTCGATACCGTGCCCGTATTGATGAGGACATTGCCCGACGCGCCCAGGTTGCTTTGCCCCCACGCGGCGGTCATGCCATACGAGTTCGCCCCTGTCGTGGTGATCTTGCCGTTGTTGACGAGCGTGTTGTTGTTGCCGTTCGCGGCGAGGCCGTCGTTGTACGCGCCTGTGGTCGAAATGGCGCCGGTCGCGCCGTTGGTGATCGTGTTGCCGTCGTTCACGCCGAGCAGCATCGCGCCGCGATTGGCCACGCCCGTGCCGTTGCCCGACAAGGAGAGGCTGCCGTTGTTGGTGATCGTGCTCGAGGTATCGACGGAAAACGGCACTGGCGTGCTCGTCAGCGCGAAACTTCCCGTTGCGGTGCTGTCGATATCGATCGTGACATTGCTGCTGGCGCTCTGCGCGTTGACCGCTCCAATGCCCGTGCCCGTGCAAACGACGGTGGTATTGCTCGCCGGCGCGCTGGAAGAACAGGCGGCGTAAACACCGGACGGCACGGCGCCGGCGAGAATGGCCACGCTTCCAAGACGCATATTCCACGCATTTTTTTTCATTTTTCTCATCCACGTAATTGAGCGTTACAGCGGCAATCGGGTGCGTGGTTCGGTTTATAGCACCGGGCGATCGATTATCGCAAGACTGGCTCGAGCAATATCACGGATATGGCTCACTCAATTAACGGCGGCTTTCAGGGAATACGGCAATACAACCCACGCTTCCCCAGGGAAAAATGACCAGATTATTCACAGCACGCCGGGCAAAAATGCGGAACAATGTCTGAATACCTGAAAAAGTCAGATTATTGATAATCCGGCTTTTTTCATTCACCTTACGATTTGCAAACCGCACTTCCCCGATAGAACGAGGCCGGGCTTATGCCGTCAACTGGTGCGTCGCGCCATTCGGATCTCCATCGGCACGGTGCATTTAGCCCTCTGGATACCCGGCGCGCTGTACGACAGCGCGAGATTGCACGAACGCACGCCTGCTCGCGTTAAAATGCGAGCATTATCCCCAAACCGCCCCCATCGATGTCCAGCTATAAAGAACTGATCGCCCAGCGCGAAGAGCTCGAAGCCCAGCTTCAGGAAGCATTCAAGGAAGAGCGCGTAAACGTGCTCGAGGAGATCATCCGCAAGATGAAGCTCCACAGAATTACACTCGATGAAATCCGCGGCCCCGCGCCAGCGGCGAAAGCCAATAAGGTCCCGCCCAAATATCGGGACCCGGCAACCGGCAGCGAATGGTCGGGGCGCGGCAAGCCGCCGAACTGGATCAAGGACGAGCCGGACCGCACGAAGTTTCTCATTAGCCACTGACCGGCCAATGATTGGCCACTGACGTCCGCGGACCAGTGGCCAGCACGCCCGCGCGGCGTGCAGCGAAAGAAGTGAGAAAAGCCCGGCGTGCCCGCGTGCGGCGGCTGCGCGCGGTTGCCCCGTTCAGTTACCCGCTCAAGGCCGCAGCCAGCCGTGGCGGATGGGGGCCGCGAGCAACATGCGGTATAGCCTGACCGCGAACTGCATGAACGCCGTGCCGCACGCATTCCAGAGCGGCGCGACCACCGCGTACGCGAGGCACGAGACCACCAACGCGCCAATCATGTCGAGCGGGAAATGCACGCCCAGAAAGACCCGCGACCAGGCAATCGCAACGCCCCCGACCAGCGCGACCAGGCCGGCGCGCACCATGCCGCCCAGCAACAGCGTGAGCACGAACGCCGAGCACACGGTCCCGTGATCGCTCGGAAACGACGGGTCGGGCGCATGCTCGAAAAAGGTGTGCCCGAGCCCGATCACGAACGGCCGCGGATGCGGCCAGAGAACGCCAATGACCTGGCCTGCGCCCAGCGCCAGCAGCGTGACCACGCACATACGAACGGCGATGGCGCGCTGCCGCGCATCGCCGGAAAGCCACATCAGCACCAGCGCCAGCGGCACCAGAAAGATCAAGTCGTTCGCGATGACGAGCGCCGTTTCGATGAGCCAGCGCGGCGTGGCCGGCGTGCCGTTGATTGCGAGAAAGAGTGAACGGTTCAGTGCTTCGAGTGTTTCCATTACAAAGTCGGGTCAGTCGAGTTCAAGTTGAAGTTGATGAAGTGCAGACGCTGGCGCCCGGGGCGGGGCGCGCGAGCGGCGGCTGCGGCGCGAAGCGCACGCGCACCGTGAGGCCGTGGCCGTCGGGTCCGCTGTCGAGCGTGACGCTCGCCTGATGCTGCTCGGCGATGCGCCGCACGATCGAGAGCCCGAGCCCACTGCCGGACGCGGCATGGCCGCTGCCCCGGTAAAAGCGCTCCCATACGCGCGCGCGGTCCGCTTCGGGAATGCCCGGGCCGTTGTCGCTCACTTCGAGCACCGCGCACGGGCCCTCCTGGCGCACGGCGACGTCGACGCGCGCGTGCGCGCCGGCATAGCGAATCGCGTTGTCGACCAGGTTGTTGAGCAGCACGCGCAGGTTCTCGCCGTAGCCGCCAATGATCATGCTCACCGCCTGCCCGCCCGCCAGCCCGAGGTCGATCTGGCTCGCCTCGGCAAGATGCACGCGGTCGGCCACCACGGAGCGCGCGAGCGCGGTCAGGTCCACCTCCTGCCTCGCTTCGCGGCTGGTATCCGGGTCGAGCCGCGCGAGGGTGAGCAACTGCGCCACCAGGTGCGCGAGCCGCTCCGTGCCCGAGCGGATCTGCATGACGATCTCGTCGTGCTCCTGCGCGCTCTCCGCCTTCGGCAATAGTTCGGCCTGCAAACCAAGCCCCATGATTGGCGTGCGCAATTCGTGCGCGGCGTCCGCGATGAAATGCTTCTGCAGCGTGAAAGCGTGATCGAGCCGCACAAGCAGGTCGTTCAGGGCGTCCACGAGCGGTTTCACTTCGTTCGGCATCTGCGATGTTTCGATCGTCCGCATGTTGTTCGCGTCGCGGCGCTTGAGCCCGGAGGCCACCTGGCGCAACGGCCGCAGTCCATAGCCGATCCCGAACCACAGCAGCAGCGCCACCACCGGCACCAGCGAGAGCACCGGCCAGAACAGATGCATGGAAACTTCGGCCAGCGCCTCCCAGCGCGCGAGGCGCGCCTGGGCCACGCGCACCAGCATGGCGCCGCTCGTGCTCACCCAGGTATGCCAGACCTGGCCGTCGACGCTGACATCGGCATAGCCCGGGCCTTGCGGCGGCGGCAGCGCGGCATCCGGGTCGCTGCTGAACACGAGCTTGCGGTTTTCCCACACCTGCAGCAGCACGCCATGCGACTTCCGGCCGGAGAGGCGGCCCTTGCGGTCCGTGCCGGTGAGCGAAAGCCGGCCGTCATCATCCACCACAACGTGCTGTGCAATCGTCTTCATCTGGTCGTTGAGGATCTCGTCGATCTCGCCGAGCGAGCCCCACCACGTGGCCGCGCTCGCCAGCATGCCGGCGAGCAGCGTGGCCGGCAACAGCCACAGCAGCAGACGCCGGCGCAGCGACGACATGAACCAGCGCGCGGACCGCGAGCGCAAGGTGCTCATTCGACCTTCCCGATCCCGTAGCCCACGCCGCGCACGTTGCGGATGGCGTCGGCGCCCAGCTTGCGGCGCAGGTTGTAGACGTGCACCTGGATGGCGTTGCTCTCGATTTCCTCGTTCCAGCCGTAAAGGCGTTCTTCGAGCTGCTCGCGCGTGATGATGGCGCCCGGGTCGCGCATCAACTCCTCGAGCAGCGCGAATTCGCGCGCCGTGATGGAAATCTCCTGATCGCGTATCCAGCAGCGATGCCGCGCCGGATCCAGCCGCAAGGCGCCCGCCGCCAGCATGGCCTGGGCGCGCCCGGCCTGGCGGCGGTTGACGACGCGAATGCGCGCCAGCAATTCCTCCAGCGCGAAGGGCTTGACGAGATAGTCGTCGGCGCCGCCGTCGAGGCCCGCGACCCGGTCCGGCACGCTGTCCCGCGCGGTGATGACGATCACCGGCGTGGCGTCGTCGCGCTTGCGCAATGTGCCCAGCAGCGTCATGCCGTCCTGGTTCGGCAGGCCCAGGTCGAGCAGCACGAGCCCATAGGCCGTGGTGCGCAGCGCCAGCGCGCCGGCGTTGCCGTCCTGCACCCAGTCCACGGCAAAGCCTTCCCGGCGCAGGCCGATACGCAGCCCATTGCCGATCAGCGGATCGTCCTCAACCAGCAGTATTCGCATCCTCTCGTCATCTCCTGTTCCGGCCGGGTTTCACGCCACTTCGCCGCCACTTCGCCGCCACCTCGCCGCCAAGGTCCACGAGCTTACCTTCCCGCAGGTTAACGGACCATTAACGCGACGACCCGAGTTACTGCCCCCACTTCACGCGGGCTTCAGCCTCGGGTCCGTAGACTGCCTCCTGTCGCGGCTTGCAGGCCGCTTGTTTCCACAAGGAGAACCCATGAAAAAGCTCATTATCGCCGGCCTGATCGCCACCTTCGCCGCCGCCGCGCATGCCGAATACACGGGCCCGGGCGCGCAACCCGCGGCCACGACGGTCCAGCAGTTGACCAGTGGGGGCAAGGACGACCAGCGCGTGGTGCTGCGCGGCCGGGTGCTGAAAGCCATGGGCGACGAAAAATACACGTTCAGCGACGGCACCGGCGAGATTGTGGTCAAGATCGACCATAAGCGCTGGCCCTCGGGTCAGCAGGTGAGCGAGACGACCCCGGTCGAGCTGACGGGCAAGTACGACAAGGAGATGTTCGGCCAGCCGAAGGTCAAGGTTCAGGACGTTCGAATCGTGCAGTAATGCTGGCAGTGTGGCGCATGTGAAGCATGCATGCGCCACCCGCGCGGCGCGGCCCTGGCGCCATCCATCAGGAATGCAGATTGATTTCGGTGTCCGGCGCTCGTGTCATGACTTATGCCATGACTTGTGCCGCTACA
>JAITTX010000468.1 GCA_031286755.1 Paraburkholderia sp. | reverse complement strand
GGCGTGCACGGCGGCGCGCCACATGCCGGGATGTCGTTCGCCTGCCTTCTTTCCTCGGTTACAATCGGCGGATGCGAATCCTGATCAGCAACGACGACGGTTATCTCGCGCCCGGCCTTGCCGCGCTCTACGAAGCGCTCAAGCCGCTCGCCGAGGTCACGGTAATGGCGCCCGAGCAGAACTGCAGCGCCGCTTCGAACTCGCTCACGCTGTGGCGCCCGCTCTCGGTGCTGCGCTCGGCGAGCACGGGCTTCTACTACGTCAACGGCACGCCCACCGACTCGGTGCATATCGCGCTCACGGGCATGCTCGATCACAAGCCCGATCTCGTGGTGTCCGGTATCAACAACGGCCAGAACATGGGCGAGGACACGCTGTATTCGGGCACGGTCGCCGCGGCCACCGAAGGCATCATGTTCGGCGTGCCGGCCATCGCGTTCTCGCTCGTCGACAAAGACTGGGTGCACCTCGACTCCGCCGCGCGCGTGGCCGCCGACATCGTGGCGCATTACCTTGCGCACCCGCTGCCGGGCAATCCGCTGCTGAACGTCAACATTCCGAATCTGCCGTACGACGAACTGGGCGAGTGGCGCGTCACGCGTCTTGGCAAACGCCATCCCTCGCAACCCGTGATCCGCGAGACCAATCCGCGCGGCGAGCCGATCTACTGGATCGGCCCTTCCGGCAGCGCGCGCGACGCGAGCGAGGGCACGGACTTTCATGCGGTGTCGCACGGCCATGTATCGATTACGCCGCTGCAACTTGACCTGACACATACGCAGATGTTGCCGGCGACGCACGATTGGGTGCGCCAGGGCGGCAGCGCTTCATGACGGGCGAGCGCGCGAAGCGTTTTCCGCTCGGCCTCGCGGATCTCGTGCGCGAGCCGCGGCGCCATGACGGCCAGGATCGCCACGATGGACGTCCGGGTCAGCCAGGGGCGTCCAAGCGGGCGGTCAACCCGGTGGCGAAGGCCACGCCGGCGAAAAGCGCTGGCGTGAAGGCCGTGACCGGCGCGGCAAGCGCATCGCCTGGCACGCACGCCGCGGCGTCGCCCGTGCGCAAGCCCGAAGTGCGCCGCAGCGAAGTGGCGCCGCGCTCCGCATCGTCGTTTTCCGCTGCAACCTCCGTGGGCAAGGGCGCCCAGGCGAGGCCCGCGGCCAACCCGCGCCTGGGCGGCACGCCCAGTTCGGGGGCGCCGGGTGTCGCGCTGAACGGCGCGCACGCGCTGACTTCGGAACGGGTTCGCGAGCGCATGGTCGAACGCCTGCGTGCGAATGGTATTGCGGACCCGCGCGTGCTGCAGGCGCTCGCGGGCGTGCCGCGTCACATGTTCGTCGACCCGGGCCTCGCGACCCAGGCCTACGAAGATGCGGCGCTGCCGATCGGCCATCACCAGACCATCTCGAAGCCCTCCGTCGTCGCCCGTATGCTCGAACTCGCGGGCGCGGGCCGCAACCTCGAGCGCGTGCTCGAGATCGGCACGGGCTGTGGCTATCAGGCCGCCGTGCTGAGCCGGATTGCGCGCGACGTGTATTCGATTGAGCGCATCAAGCCGTTATACGAGCGCGCGAAGACGAACCTGCGCCCGCTGCGCATCCCGAACATCCGTTTGCATTACGGCGACGGACGGCTCGGCTTGCCGTCGGCGGGGCCGTTCGACGCGATCGTGATCGCCGCCGCCGGCTTCGAGGTGCCGCAGGCACTGCTCGAGCAACTTGCCATTGGCGGACGGCTCGTTGCGCCGGTCGCGGAGCAGGGCGAGGCCACCCAGGTGCTCACGCTTGTCGAGCGCACGGGGCCTGCACAGTGGCGGGAATCGCGGCTTGATCGCGTTTTCTTTGTCCCTTTAAAATCCGGAGTAATTTGAAACCGATGAGTATGTTGCGCGCGATGCAAAGAAAACGTTTGAATATCGACCTGACCACGGCCCGTAACGGTGCCTCGGTCATCGCGCTCTGCCTGCTGACGGCTTGTGCGACGCGTCTCGACAACGCACCTGTCGTGGACCGCACCGCGCCGCTCGGGACGGCGGGGGCACAACAGCCAGCGGTGCCGCTCGGGCCGCCGCCTCCGGGATACTACCGGGTGAAACCGGGCGACACGCTCTATAGGATTGCGCTCGAAAACGGTCAGAGCTTCCGCGACGTCGCCGCGTGGAACAATCTCACCAATCCGAACCAGATCGAGGTGGATCAGTTGCTGCGCGTCGTGCCTCCGGGTGCGAGCAATGCGGCGGCGGCCACCACACCGGGCGGCGTGGCCGCGCCGGTGCCGGGCGCGCAGCAGCCGGGCTCGCAGGCCGCGCTGCCGCCCATCTACGGTTCGGGCGCCGGTGCAGCATCGGCGCCGCCCGTCGCCGCCGTGCCGCCGCAGGCGAGCGGCGCCGATACGGCTGCGGCGTCCGGCAGCATTGCGCTTGCGTGGCCGGTGCGCGGCCCGGTGCTCAACAGCTTTGACGACTCGAAGAACAAGGGCATCAATATCGGCGGTGCCGCGGGCAACCCGGTCAAGGCCGCGGCCGATGGCCGGGTGGTTTATGCCGGAAATGGGCTGCGCGGTTACGGCAATCTCATTATCATCAAGCATGACGCCACGTTTTTGACCGCGTACGCACACAATCGGGCTTTGATGGTAAAAGAGGGTGATACGGTCACGAAGGGGCAGAAAATTGCCGAGATGGGCAATTCCGATTCCGACCGTGTGATGCTGCATTTCGAAGTACGCCGCCAGGGCAAGCCTGTCGACCCAATGAAGTACTTGCCGCCGCAATAAAGCGAGCCGACTATGCCGAAATCGAAGCGCCGTCTGCAGCAGTCCGAGTCTGACAGTCAAGCCGCCCAGGTTTCGGTGGAGGACGGCGCTCGGCAGGGCGACGACGAAGAACTCGAGAACGCACGCGAGTTCGACGAACGCGAGACCGCGTCCGAAGAGGGCGGCCGCGAAAACGAAGAGGCTGCGGAAGCGCCGTCCGACGCGGACGACTTCCGCGCGATCCTGCAGGCCGAGCTCACGGCCGACACCATCCAGCATTACCTGAACCGCATCAGCGTGAAGCCGCTGCTTACCGTCGAGGAAGAGCAGCGCTATTCGCGCCTCGCCAAGGCGGGCGAGTTCGAGGCGCGGCAGGTGATGATCGAGCGCAATCTGCGCCTCGTCGTCAGCATTGCGAAGGGCTATCTGAACCGTGGCGTGCCGCTGCTCGACCTGATCGAGGAGGGCAACCTCGGCCTGATGCATGCGATCGAGAAGTTCGATCCCACGCGCGGTTTCCGCTTTTCGACCTACGCCACCTGGTGGATCCGCCAGAGCATCGAGCGCGCGATCATGAACCAGGCGCGCACGGTGCGGCTGCCGGTTCACGTGATCCGCGAGCTCAATCAGGTGCTGCGCGCCAAGCGCCATCTCGAGAAGAATTCGCTGAACGCCGACTCGGCCTCCGACCGCCGCGACGCGAGCATCGACGACATCGCCTACCTCACGGGCAAGACCACCGAGGAAGTCACCGACATCCTCGCGCTCAATGAGCACACCGCTTCGCTCGATGCGCCGCTCGATCTCGATCCGGCGAGCAGCCTGCTCGATTTGCTGTCGGACGACCAGAGCCAGTCGCCCGACGCCGAGGTGCAGCACCGCGAGCTCGAAACGCTCACGCGCGCCTGGCTCGGCCGGCTCTCCGACAAGCATCGCCACGTCATCGAACGGCGCTTTGGACTGAACCATATCGAGCCCGCCACGCTCGAAGAGCTGGCCGACGAAATGGGCCTTACCCGCGAGCGCGTGCGGCAGATCCAGCAGGAAGCGCTGGTGCGCCTCAAGCGCTTTTTTGCCTCGAACGGCGTGCGCAAGGACGCCGTTCTATAAAACTCCGCTGCTCACCTCGCAGCTCATCTGAATGACAGCTCCTGTACTCGTATTCGACATCGAGACGATTCCCGATGTCGACGGCATTCGCCGTCTCGAAGACCTGCCTGCCTCGCTCACCGACGCCGAAGTGGCCGAGCATGCGTTCGCCGCGCGCCGCGAGAAAACCGGCAGCGATTTCCTGCCGCACCACCTGCAGCGCGTGGCGGCGATTTCGTGCGTGTTCCGCGACGGCCAGGGCTTTCGCGTGCGCTCGCTCGGCACGCCCGAGGACGGCGAGGCGAAGCTGATCGACTCGTTCTATCGCACCATCGAGAAGTACACGCCGCAGCTCGTCTCGTGGAACGGCGGGGGCTTCGACCTGCCGGTGCTGCACTACCGGGCGCTGGTGCACGGCATCCGCGCCGTGCGCTATTGGGACATGGGCGAAGAGGACCGCGACTTCAAGTGGAACAACTACATCAGCCGCTACCACTCGCGCCACACCGACCTGATGGACCTGCTCGCCATGTATCAGCCGCGCGCCAACGCGCCGCTCGATGCGCTCGCGAAGCTGTGCGGCTTTCCGGGCAAGCTCGGGATGGATGGCGGCCAGGTGTGGACGGCGTTTCAGCAGGGCCGCATCGAGGAAATCCGCAACTACTGCGAAACCGACGTGGTCAACACGTATCTGCTCTATTGCCGCTTCCAGATGATGCGCGGCGGCTTCACCGAGCGGGAATACTCCGATGAAATCGAGTTCGTGAAGCAGTCGCTTGCGGCCGAGCCCGCGCAGCACTGGAAGGAATATCTGGAGGCGTTCGGCCAGTGACCGCGCGGGCGCGGCGATACCCGCACGCGTGCTGTCAGTCCAGTTCCAGCACGATGGGCTGATGATCGGAGGCTCGGGTGGCGCCGTCGATCTCACAGCGCTTGAGCCGTCCGCGCAAATCCTCGGTCACGAATACGAAGTCGCAGGCGAGCGGCCCGTCGGCCCATTGCTCCCTATCGTAGACGCCGGCTGTGGGTGGGGGCGTCGCGCCGGGATGCAGCGTCGTCCAGGCATCGACGAACGCCGGACTTCCGGCAAGCGGTTCGAGCATGCGTGCGTACGCGGCACTGCCGAAAGCGCTATTGAAATCTCCGCAGACGATTGCGCTCACCGGCCGCGCGGTGCATGCGAACGGTCCGTCGGCATTTTCCGCGGGAGCCGGGTGTGCCGCGTGGGCAGCGGCTTCTTCTTGCGAATGGCGAAGCGCATCGACCTGCGCGAGCCTCTGGCGCCCGGAATAGAACTCCAGGTGCGTCACGAGCACGCGCAACGCGCCTCCCGAGGACGTCGCGCCAGACACGTCGAGCACCGCTTCGAGCGCGACACGCTGCATCGACGGCGCGGCTGGATCGGCGGGCCAAGGCAGCAGATGGCGGAACACCTGGGCGACGGGCAAGCGCGTGGCGAGCGCATTGCCGAACTGCCGGCGCTGCGGGTGTCCCGTGCCCGGCGCGGCGGCCGGATCGGCGGGTACATCAGCACTCACATCGGCACCCAGATCGGCCCCGATGGCCTCGATTATTGTGAAGCCGGGCAGAAGCGTGGCGAGCTCGGCGAATTGATCGTCGCCGGGGCCGCCCGGCAGCGCGTGAAAGCCACGCGTGATCTCCTGAAGGCACAGGACGTCGAAGTCGGCGAGGCGGCGGGCTTCTCGCACCGTGCGCGCGAGATCCACGACGCCCGAGGCGTCGCGCCCCCACTGCACGTTCCAGCTGACGAGTCTCATGACTGGCTCCCGCTCACACAACGTTGAACGATGGATGGCGCCGGGCTCCGGAACGGTTTCGCGAGGGCGTGTCGCGAGCGGGCTATCGGCGCATGACCGCGTAGTCGGATGAATGATAGGCCACGGCCGGTCCGGTCGCCGCGCGTACTTGCGCCAGATTGCACTTCGCGCGGGTCTTCGCCGACACGATGTGCTGCCTGAAATACACGGCGAACGGCACGTTTCCGTATGGGCCGAGCGCGTACTGGAAGCACTCGTTGCCGTTTTCGCCGAGTACGCGGTCGGGCGGGCCGATGCGCTTGACGACATCGTTTTGTGTCATGCCTTCAGTGACGTAGGAAATCGTCACGTCAGGCGAGGGCGTCGGCGATGTACAGGCGCTCGCACCGAAGACGGCAGCGGCGAGCATCGCGTAAAGCAGTTTGTTCATGTCAAACCAGAAGATCATGGTGGGTGCGCTATCTGTACGCTCCCGGTGCGACACTTCCTATCGGATTTATCTCAAACCCATGTGCCAGGGAATCCAAAGCACCCTGTGCATGCACAGGGCGACGCAGGGTGAATCGGGTGATTCATGAGCCGGCGCCCAGTCGGCTACTCAGCCGGCCGCTCAAGTGAACCGGAAGCGAGCGACAAGATAGAGGACGCCGATCATCAGCAGCAGGCCGGCTGGCACGATTACGGCGATGGCATACGCCCGGCGCCGCGCGACGCCGCGGCGAGGCGGCGCCTCCAGAACGGGGGAGAGCAAGCTGACGGCAGCGCAAAGCACGGCCAGCGGGATTGCAAGGCTGTGATCGGAGAGGAGTATGTCCATGGTGTCGGGGCTCGGGCGCCGGCCTCATGTGGCCGGTCGCGGGGCCATCGTACTGACCGGTGCTGGCGCCGAATATCGGACTAGTTTGAAAGCGCACGGACACGAATGCCGGGCACCGGCTACACAGCAAAGCGCGCGAGTGCCAGCGTGAACGGTCAGGGCCACGGCGCGCGCAGGGAAGCCGACGCCGAATCGACTACAATCTCGCCTTCGCCTGAAAAATTCCCCTCACTGTCTGTCAGGAACCCGCTGGTGTCTCAAGCTGCCCCCGACCCTCAAGCCGAACCCGTCCACGCCGAACCCGCCGCCGCTGCACCCATGCCCGCGCCCGCGAAGAAGCTCAGCAAGCGCGAGCGCCGCGCCGAGAAACGCGCCGCCATGGAAGCGTCGGTTGCTCATGCCCCGATTCTGGAAATCGAGTCCCTCGACATGGAGGCGCGTGGCGTGGGCCGCACCGTCACCGAGACGGGCGAGCCTGGCAAGGTGATTTTCGTCGAGGGCGCGTTGCCGGGAGAGCGTGTCACGTACTTGAGCTATCGCAAGAAGCCCAGCTTCGAACAGGCCCAGGTCGTGAACGTGCTGCGCGAGAGCGCGATCCGCACGCGGCCGCAGTGTCAGTTCTTCGGCACCTGCGGCGGTTGCTCGATGCAGCACCTGGACGTGCGCGCCCAGATCGCCGTCAAGCAGCGCGTGCTCGAGGACAACCTCACGCATCTCTCGAAGATTCGCGCGGAGACGATGTTCCGGCCGATCCACGGGCCGTCGTGGGGCTATCGCTATCGCGCGCGTCTGACCGTGCGCAATGTGCCGAAGAAGGGCGGCGTACTGGTGGGCTTCCACGAGCGCAAGAGCAGCTATGTCGCCGACATGACGAGCTGCGAAGTGCTGCCGCCCAACGTCTCGGCCATGCTCGTGCCGCTGCGCCGGCTGGTCGAGGCGCTGTCGATTCGCGACCGCATGCCGCAGATCGAGCTTGCCGTCGGATCGAGCGTGACGGCGCTCGTGCTGCGCATCCTCGAGCCGCTCACCGCTGCCGACGAAGATTTGCTGCGCGCCTTCGCCGACGAGCACAACGTGCAGTTCTGGCTGCAGCCCAAGGGCCCGGACACGGTGTTTCCGTTCTATCCGCTCGACAAGGCGCTCGACTACACGTTGCCCGAGTTCGATATCCGCATGCCGTTCAAGCCGACGGATTTCACCCAGGTCAATCACCAGATCAACCGCGTGCTCGTGGGCCGCGCGCTGCGCCTGCTCGCTCCCGAGGCCGGCGACCGCGTGCTCGATCTGTTCTGCGGCATCGGCAACTTCACGCTGCCGCTCGCGCGGCTTGCGCGCGAGGTGGTGGGCATCGAGGGCAGCGACACGCTGACGGCGCGCGCGCTCGAGAACGCGCGTGCCAACGGCGTGGACGGCCATACATCGTTCGCGTGCCGCAATCTGTTCGAAGTCACCGCCGACGACCTGCGCGCGCTCGGCTCTTTCGACAAGTTCCTGATCGATCCGCCGCGCGAAGGCGCCCTGGCGGTCTCGCAGGCGCTGGCCGAAATCGCGCAGAGCGGGGAGGGCCCGTTGCCCACGCGCATCGTCTACGTGTCGTGCAGCCCCGCGACGCTTGCGCGCGACGCGGGCGTGCTGGTGAACGAAGCGGGGTATCGGCTCAAGGGCGCGGGCGTGGTCAACATGTTCCCGCACACGTCGCACGTCGAGTCGATCGCGCTGTTCGAGCGCGCCTGAACGAAGAAGGAGAGCCCGGCGCGCGCCGGGCTTGCCCTGACCGCTCGATACGGCCGGATAGCAGCAAAAAAAATCGCCACGGAGATCCGTGGCGATTTTTTTATCGGGCTGAAGCGGCGATCACCAGATCTGCCACCACGGCTTGCTTTCCTTGCCTGGGCGCGCGTGACCCGTGATGTACGGGCTGTCCGGGAACGTGGCAGCGAGCACGCGGCGGGTATCTTCGGCGAGTTGCGGCTCGTTCAGCTTCTGGTACGAAAGCATCATGATGTGCAACGCGTCTTCAATCGCCGGTGCGCTCTTGTAGTCCTGAATCGCGAGCTGCGCGCGGTTGATGGCCGCCACATAGGCGCCGCGACGGTAGTAGTAGTCGGCCGCGTGCACTTCGTGCGAGGCGAGTGCGTTCACGATATAGCGCATGCGTTGCGCGGCGTCCGGCGCGTACTTGCTCTGCGGGTACTTGTCCACGACGACCTTGAACGCGTCATACGACTCGCGCAGCGACTTCGGATCGCGCTCGCTCATGTCCTGGCCGGAGAAGCGGCCGAACAGACCCAGGTCGTCGTTGAAGTGGATCATGCCTTTCAGGTAGTACGCGTAGGCGATGTCCGGATGATCGGGGTGCAGCTGGATGAAGCGGTTGATGGCCTGGTCGGCGGCATCGTTCTCGTTATCCTTCCAGTTGCAATAGGCAACGTTGATCTGCGCCTGCTGGGCGAAACGGCCGAACGGGTCGCGGCCTTCGAGCTGCTCGAAGTATTTCGCGCACTTGCCCCAGTCGCCGCCGGAGAGCGCGTCCTGGGCCTCCGTATATAATTTGTTGTTGTTCCACGTTGCCGTTTCGTCGGTTTTTTGCGGCAGGCCGTGGCAGGCCGCGACCACGGCGAGCGCAGCGCCGCAGGCGGCAATGCGAATGACGTTGCCGATCTTGCCGAGCATCTGTGCTCGCGCCGCGCGCGTTGCGTTTCGGGCCATTGTTTCCTGGGCCAGTTTCGTAATCGTGTTCAAGGCTCGCATTTATCCAGTCCAGCTACAGGTCCACAGGTGACCCAGACTCAATGACCCGTTCAGTTATTCGGGGGGCCGGCGCTCCCGGCGCCCAAAACAGCATCAGCGATTATAGCCTGGGCGATGAGCCCGATGACGCAGCAGCCGGCGAGGCGATCGATGACGACCTGATTGGCGAGGCGTTCACCGCCGCATCGGGCAATGAGCCGCGCACGCGTCGCGCCCAGCAAGAGCAGGAGGTTCGCCGCGCCGAGGTGCCCGACGAACTCGCCGGCGAGCGCCTCGACAAGGTGCTTGCCAAAATCTTTCCGGAATTTTCGCGCAGCCGTCTACAAGGCTGGATCGAGGCGCAGCGCGTGCATGTCGACGGCAAGCCCGCCAAAGTGCGCCAGCCGGTGCCGCTTGGCGCGGTCATCGAACTCGTGCCCGACCTGCTGCCCGAGCAGCTCGCCTTTACCCCCGAGCCGGTGCCGCTCGACGTCATTTATGAAGACGATGCCATCCTGGTGATCAACAAACCCGCCGGGCTCGTGGTGCACCCGGCCGCCGGCAACTGGAGCGGCACGATTCTCAATGGTCTGCTGCATCGCTACGGCGAGGCGGCGGCGGGCCTGCCGCGCGCGGGTATCGTGCACCGGCTCGACAAGGACACCTCCGGGCTGATGGTGGTCGCGCGCACGCTCGAGGCGCAGACCGACCTCGTGCGCCAGTTGCAGGCGCGCACGGTGAAGCGCCGCTATCTCGCGCTCGTGTGGGGCAACATTCGCGACGAGGGCACGGTCGACGCGCCCATCGGCCGCGACCCGCGCGAGCGCACGCGCATGGCCGTCGTGGCGGGCGCCTCGGGCAAGCCCGCGCGCACGCACTTCCGGCGCATCGACAAGACGCTCTGGCATAACCAGCCCGTGAGCGCCATCCATTGCGATCTGGAGACGGGGCGCACACACCAGATCCGTGTGCATTGCGCGGCCATCGGCCATCCGCTGCTCGGCGACCCGGTCTACGGGCACGCGCGCGGCAAGCGCTCGGTCGCGGCGTTGCCGGACGGCTTCGCGCGCCAGGCGCTGCACGCGTGGCGTCTCGGTCTGATCCATCCGGTCACGGGCCGCGCGATGCAATGGCGCGCCGAGGTGCCCGACGACATGGACGCGCTGATCGAAGCGCTCGGCTTCGGCCGCGAAGAGGGCGAGGACGAGCACGGCTTCGACGACGAAGTCTTCGATAGCGCGTACACCGACGAGGGCTACGTGATCGGCAGCGACGAAGACGACTACGACGAAGAAGACGACGAAGGCGACGAAGGCGACGAAGACGGCGGCGAACCGCAAGACGAACAAGACGACGAAGGCGAGGAGGACAAACCCGCATGACGACCTGCCCAGAATTGACTTCGGCCGATTTGCTGCATCCGGACTGGAATGTGGCGCCGCGCGTGCGAGCCATCGTGACGACGCGCAACGGCGGCGTGAGCCTGCCGCCGTTCGGCCGCTGGCAGGCGAGTGCGGAGGCCCCGGCGCACGAAGGCGGCGTGGAGCTGCCGTGCGGCCTGAACCTCGGCCGATCGTCAGGCGACGACCTCGAGCACGTCGAGGCCAATCGCGCGCGCCTGCTCGCCTATGCGAGCGTGCCGGCGGCATGGCTGAAGCAGGTCCACGGTCCCGTGGTGGTGGACGCCGCCATCGCGCTGGATGCAGCCCGCGCGGGCGCGCCGCTCGAAGCCGACGCGAGCGTGACGGACCAGCCGGGCATCGCCTGCACGGTGATGGTCGCCGACTGCATGCCCGTGCTGCTCTGCGACGGCTCGGGCCGGGCGGTGGGTGCGGCGCATGCGGGATGGCGGGGGCTTGCCTCGGGTGTCATCGAGAAAACCGCGCGACGCGTGGCCGAGCTTGCGGGCTGCGCAACGAGCGAGCTGCACGCGTATCTCGGACCGGCAATTGGCCCGCGGGCGTTCGAAGTGGGTGAGGACGTGCGTGTTGCGTTCATGGATCATACGGACGCCATTGCCGGCGCACAACGCGATGCGGTGCGGGCCGCGACCGCCGCGGCGTTCGTACCGCGTCCCGAGGCGCCAGGCAAATATCTCGCCGACCTCGAGCGGCTCGCACGCCTGCGTCTGGCCGAAATCGGCGCGACGCACATCAGCGGTGGCGGACGGTGCACGTTCACGGAGCGCGAACGGTTCTACTCGTATCGCCGGGAGCGCGTGACGGGGCGCATGGCCGCGCTCATCTGGATCACGCCCTGAGCCGTCGTTTGGCGCCGCTTTTGCATGACAAATCCGGCATTGCAAATCCGGCGCCTTTAACCCGGCACTTCGAATCAGTTACTCCAATCATGGGTTTCGAGGCTTGGCTGGCCGCATTTTTGCTGCAACGCATCATCGGTGCGAAGCTCGGTGTTTCATGCAATGCGAATCGGCCGGGCGATTCCCGCATTGCACTGCAAGCACTTGCGTGCATGGCGCTTTTTTCAGCGCTGTCATGCGCCGCAGATTGTGTCCGCCAATTTAAAAATGACTTACATCGGGAAAACGATAATAAAAAAAATATCGCAGTGCGGCAAAATCGGGCGCAAGCATTGACACGTTTTACCGTGGGGAGCAAGAATGTCCCTCACCTACGGGACAGGACGCGACAAGGCTCACGTTAGCAGCAGTGCGCCCAGTGCGGACCACCTGCCTCTCAACCAGTCCTCCGGGACACATCGGTCAAAAGCAGGCATGACGGCATCTCAACGTTCCACGACCACCCCGGGTGCGGGCGCTTCAACCGACGGTGCGCAGTCTTTCATTCCGAAATTCACTCCGGACGCCGCTGGCATGCAACAGATGCTCGATGCGTGGACGCAGGCATGGCGCAGCGCCATGGATGCCGCGCAGCAATCGGGCGCGCAGCATTGGGGCCAGGCGGCGGCGCAGCCCGGCGCGTTCTGGCCGGGCGCGGCCAACGGGGCAGCGAATCCCGCGCAGGCGGCGTTTAGTGCCGCGATGAACCCTGCCGCAATGCGTTCCGCCATGGGCGCGTTCGAGGCGTTCAAGCTGCCCACGGCTGCGATCGAGCCTTCGCGCCTGCAGCATCTGCAAGCCGACTATTCGCGCGATGCGCTCGAGCTTCTGCGCGAGGCGTCCGCAGCTTCGCCCAAATCACCCGAACTCAAGGATCGTCGCTTCAGCGCGGACGCGTGGAAGGCCACGCCGGCCTATGCGTTCACGGCGGCGTGGTACCTGCTCAACGCGCGTTACCTGCATGAGATGGTCGACGCCATCGACACCGATGCAAAAACGCGCGAGCGCATTCGTTTCGCGGTTCAGCAATGGACGGCGGCCGCGTCTCCCAGCAACTTCCTCGCGCTCAATCCCGAGGCGCAGACGGCGCTGCTCGAAAGCCATGGCGAGAGCCTGCGCCAGGGGGTGATGAATCTGCTCGGCGACATGTCGCGTGGCAAGATTTCGCAAACCGACGAGTCGCGCTTCGTGGTGGGCCGCAATCTCGCGAACACCGAAGGCTCGGTGGTGTTCGAGAACGCGCTGTTCCAGCTCATCCAGTACAAGCCGCGCACGGCGACGGTGCGCGAGCGGCCGCTCTTGATCGTGCCGCCGTGCATCAACAAGTACTACATCCTTGACCTGCAGCCCGAGAATTCGCTCGTCGCGTACGCGCTGGAGCAGGGTCAGCAGGTGTTCCTCGTTTCCTGGCACAACGGCGACGCGTCGATTGCGCATAAGGGCTGGGACGACTACGTCGAGGAAGGCGTGCTCACCGCCATCGAGACGGCGCGCAGCATCAGCGGGCGCGAGCAGATCAATACGCTCGGCGTCTGCGTGGGCGGCCCGCTGCTCGCCACGGCGCTGTCCGTCGCGGCCGCGCGCGGCGAGCATCCCGTTTCGTCGATGACGCTGCTCACGGCGATGCTCGACTTCTCCGACACGGGCGTGCTCGACGTGTTCATCGACGAGGCGCACGTGCAGATGCGCGAACAGACCATCGGCGGCAAGAACGGCGGCACGCCGGGCCTGATGCGCGGCGTGGAGTTCGCGAACACGTTCTCGTTCCTGCGCCCGAACGATCTGGTCTGGAACTACGTCGTCGATAATTACCTGAAGGGCCGCACGCCCGCGGCGTTCGATCTGCTCTACTGGAACAGCGACTCCACGAGCCTGCCGGGCCCGATGTATGCGTGGTATCTGCGCAATACGTATCTCGGGAACAAGCTGCGCGAGCCTGGCGCGCTCACGGTGTGCGGCGAGGAAGTGGATCTCTCGCGCATCGACGTGCCCACCTTCATCTACGGTTCGCGCGAAGACCACATCGTGCCGTGGCGCTCCGCTTATGCCTCGGTGCCGCTGCTCTCCGGGCCGCTAAAGTTCGTGCTGGGCGCGTCGGGGCATATCGCCGGCGTGATCAATCCGGCTTCGAAGAACAAGCGCAGCTACTGGAGTGTCGAAACCGATGCGAAGCATCTGCCAGGCGTTGCTGACGACTGGTTTGCCGAGGCGGAGGAAAAGCCGGGCAGCTGGTGGCCGACCTGGGCTGCGTGGCTCGACCAGTTTGGTGGCAAGAAGGTGAAGCCGCGCGCGCAGGCCGGCTCGGCGGAGTTTCCCGAGATCGAACCCGCGCCTGGGCGCTACGTGCAGCAGCGCGACTGACGCGCGGCGAACCCGCTCGAAGCGCGCCGCGAATCCTGCGGCGATGCGTGGTGAAGAGTTTTTAACGTGACGGGCAAGGCGACTTTCGCAATTTTTCGCCGCCTGGAGGAACTGAAAATGACTGACATTGTGATCGTTTCGGCCGCGCGTACCGCGGTGGGCAAATTCGGCGGTTCGCTGGCAAAGATTGCGGCGCCCGATCTGGGCGCGCTGGTCATCAAGGCGGCGCTGGAGCGC
>JAITTX010000387.1 GCA_031286755.1 Paraburkholderia sp. | reverse complement strand
CCGCGGCCATGGAACAGGCGCAGCGTGATGCCGCGCTCGCGATAGAGCGCGACGAGCGCGAGCTCCGAGCGGTAGAGCTCCCAGTTCGAGGTGAGGAAGCCGCCGTCCTTGTTGCTGTCCGAGTAGCCGAGCATGATTTCCTGCTCGTTGCCCCAATGCTCGACGACGCCGTCGATGCCCGGCAGCGAGAGCACGTCGCGCATGATGCGCGTGGCGTTGCGCAGGTCGGGGATCGTCTCGAAGAGCGGGATCACCATCAGCGCGGCGCGGGCGGGATCGTCCGCATGGGCGAGACGCCCGTTCATGAGCCCCGTTTCCTTTTGCAGCAGCATCACTTCGAGCAGGTCGGAAACCGTTTCGGTGTGCGAGATGATGTAGTTGCGCACCGCGCGCGCGCCGAATTTTTCGCGCGTCACGCGCGCCATCTCCAGCACGCCGAGCTCGCTCTTCACGAGGTCCGAGTAGTCGAGATACGGCGAGCGCAGCGGGCGGGCGTCGGCGAGCTGCGCGTGCAGCACGGCCTGCTTTTCTTCTTCGCCGAGCGCGGCGTAGTCGGCCGCGACGCCCGCGCGCGCGAGCAACTCGGCGATCACGGCTTCGTGGATGTCCGAGCTCTGGCGCAGGTCGATCGACGCGAGATGGAAGCCGAACACGTCGACGGCGCGCATGAGCGGCGCGAGACGCGTCGTCGCGAGCGAGGCGCCGTGATGCTCGGCGAGCGAATCCATCAGGATATGCAGATCGCGCGAGAATTCGGCGGCGTCCGCGTAGGGCTGCGCGCGCACCGGCTGGGCGTTGCGGCCCGCGCTGCGCACGGCCACCACGCCTTCGCCGAGACGCACGCGCGCGCTGGCCGCAAGCCGCGTATAGACGCCGATCAGCGCGCGGCGGTACGGCTCGTCCACGCGGTGCGGCGACTGGTCGGGCGAGGCCTCGGCGAGCGCCTTGAGCGCGTCGCTCGCGCCCGCGAGCAGGTTCGAGACCGATAGCTCTGCGCCGAGCTTGTGCACCTCTTCGAGGTAGTGCTGCAGGATCACCTGCGCCTGGCGCTCGCTCGCTTCCTCGAGCGTGGAGGCGGTGACGTTCGGATTGCCGTCGCGGTCGCCGCCGATCCAGCTGCCCATCTGGAAGAACGCGGGCAGGCGCGCATCGACGCCATGCTCTTTCAGCGACGTCTCGATCTCGCCATACAGCGCGGGGATCTCGGTGAGGAAGGTCGTGTGGTAGTACGACAGCGCGTTCTCGATTTCGTCGCCCACGGTCAGGCGCGAGTCGCGCAGCATGCGCGTTTGCCAGAGCGAGGTCACGCGCGCGCGCAGCAGCGTCTCGTTTTGCTCGCGCGCGGGCGGCGTGCGGGGCTGGGGGCGTTCGGCGCCCCGCCGCGCGACGTCGTGCTGCGAGTCGAGCGTGCTCTTGCGCTGCACTTCGGTGGGGTGCGCGGTGAGCACGGGCACGATCAGCGCGTCGTTGAAGAACTGCTGGAGCACGGGCGTCGCGGCCGCGCCGGCCTGCGCGAGGCGCTCGAGCGAATGCGCGATGGTGCCCGCTTGCGGCGCCGAGCCCGCGAGGTCGTGGATGCGGCGGCGGCGATTGCGGTGGCGGTCCTCGGCGATATTCGCGAGATGCGAGAAATAGCTGAACGCGCGTACCACGCTCACGGTCTGCTCGGGCGAGAGCGCGCGCAGCTGCTTTTCCAGCGCGAGCGCGGCGGTGTTGTCGTCTTCGCGGCGAAAACGCACGGCCGTCTGGCGAATCGTTTCCACCACGTCGAACACGGCGTCGCCTTCCTGCTCGCGCAGCACGTCGCCGAGCAGCCGGCCGAGGTAGCGGATGTCCTCGAACAGCGGCTGGTCCTTGTCGTCGCGGGCGCGGGCGTTGCGCGCGGCTGCGGCGGGCTTCGCGGTGGCCCGCGGGGCCTTGCTGGCCTTGGCGCTTTTCGCGGCTCCGGCGGCGTTCGCAGCCTTGGGGGCCTTGGTGGCTTTGGCTGCCTTCGTGGTCTTCGTCGCTTCCGCCGCTTTGGTGGCCTTCGTCGGTTTGGTCGAGGCTTTCACGGTGGTCGTCTTTTTGGCCTTTTTGGCCGGCGACGGGACTGCCGATTCGGCGGCCGTGGAAGAGGCGGGTTGCGATGCGTTGTTGCGGCGCTCTGCGCGCGCCGATCCGGAAGACTTCACGATGTTTTCCTCAGGACTAGCCAGGAGATGGACAAGTTGATCGGGAACTGCCAACTGCATGGCCGCGGCGCGGGCCGCGGTCGGGGGTACAACGGGTGCAGCCTGGAGCGGATGGAGGTGCCATCCTGTGTGCGCCGCACGTGCCCTATGCGGCTTGCGCGCACATTATGAGACAGCGGGCGGACGGATCGGACAGGGGCCGGTTTTGCCGGGGAACATTGGGGACGCTGGGGGAGTTCCGGCCGCGCATGCGGCTTGGGCTCGGGCGCGGTGCGCCGAACCGGGTCTCTTCCTTGCCACCGCACGCGCTCAACAAAGGGCTTCGTGAGCCCCATCGGCGCCCAGGCGGCAAGCCGAAAAAGGGGCGCGTGCTAACATTGCCTGTTATCCGATGCTGTTTTTTCGAACCCGTCATTCGATGTGCTTGCCATGAATTCCGAGACGTTATCCGCGCCCACGCCCCGCACCCTTGTGATCGCTTCGCGGGAGAGCCGCCTTGCGATGTGGCAGGCCGAGCATGTGCAAGCTGCGCTGCACAAATTATATCCATCCTGCGACGTGAAAATCGTCGGAATGACGACCCGGGGCGATCAAATTCTCGACCGGACGCTCTCGAAGGTCGGCGGCAAGGGCTTGTTCGTCAAGGAACTGGAGCAGGCGCTGGCCGAAGGCCGCGCCGATCTGGCCGTGCATTCGCTCAAGGACGTGCCCATGGAATTGCCCGCAGGCTTCGCGCTCACGGCCATCATGGAGCGCGAGGACCCGCGCGACGCCTTCGTCTCCAACGATTACGACTCGCTTGCGGCGCTGCCGCAGGGCAGCGTCGTCGGCACCTCCAGCCTGCGCCGCGAGTCGATGATCCGCGCACGCTACCCGCACCTCGACGTGAAGCCGCTGCGCGGCAATCTCGACACGCGTCTTGCCAAGCTCGACCGCGGCGACTACGCGGCCATCATTCTCGCGGCGGCCGGGTTGAAGCGCCTGGGCCTCGGCACGCGCATCCGCGCGCTGCTGGAGCCGGCCGACAGCCTGCCGGCCGCGGGGCAGGGCGCGCTCGGCATCGAGATCCGCGCCGACCGCGCCGATCTCGCCGCGTGGCTCGCGCCGCTGCACGACGACGCCACCGCGAAGGCCGTGGAGGCCGAGCGCATGGTTTCGCGCGCGCTCGGCGGCAGTTGCTCGGTGCCGCTCGCCGCTTACGCGCAGTGGCACGACGGCCGGCTCGCGCTGCGCGGCACCATCGCCACGCCCGACGCGAGCCGCGTGCTGGCCGCCGAAGGCGACACGGCGCCGGACACCGTTGAAGACGCCGTCGCGCTCGGCCGCCAGGTTGCGGACGCATTGATTGCCCAAGGCGCGCTGGAGATCGTGCGCGCGCTTTCCGAGGCCAGCGCCGACGAAGCGCGCGCACCGAATGCGCCTCCAGCCGGCAAGAGCGGCCCGGGTAGCACGGGTGGCGCTGGCGCGCCCGGCGAGACGGGCGCGCGATGACGGCCCGCTGGCAGCCGCGTCGCGGTGGCGTGAACGCCCCCGCTCAGCCCGACGAGTGGGGCGGCCCGGCCGACGCCGGCATGGGCGCGGGCGGCACGCCATCGGGCCGCGCCGCTTCGGGTCAAACCGCGGGTCAAGCTTCGGGTTCCGCCGCGCGCGCCTCCGGGCCGTTCACCGTCGTCATTACCCGTCCGGCCGGTCAGTCGCAGGCGCTCGCCGCGCAACTCGAGGCGAGCGGCCTGCGCACGCTCGAATTTCCGCTCATCACGATCGAACCAGTGCGCGACGACGCGCCGTTGCGCGAAGCGCTCGGCGCGCTCGACCGCTATGCGCTGGTGGTGTTCGTCTCGCCCAACGCCGTCGACCGCGCGTTCGCGTGCTACGGCACGATTTCGTCGATCTGGCCGCATGCGCTGCCCATCGCGGTGGTGGGGCCCGCGAGCGTGGCCGCGCTCGCGCGCCACGGCGTCGCGGCACCCGGGCATCGCGTGATCAGCCCGGCAGGCGCCGCCGACGAGGAACCGGCGCGCTTCGACTCCGAATCGCTTTACGCCGCGCTCGAAAGAACGCTCGGCGAGAATGCCTTCGCGGGCAAGCGCGTGCTGATCGTGCGCGGCGACGGCGGCCGCGAATGGCTCGCCGACCGCCTGCGCGAAGCGGGCGCCGAGGTCGAGGCCGTCGCCGCCTACCGCCGCGCCGTGCCCGAGCCGCCCATCGGCGTCTGGGAGACGGTGCACGCGCTGCTCGAAGGCGCGCCGCACGCCTGGCTCGTGACCAGCTCCGAAGGCGTGCGCAATCTCGACGAACTCGCGCGCGAGCACCTCACGGCGGGGGAGATCGTCGAGCTGCGCCACGCGCCGCTCGTGGCACCCCATGCGCGGATCAGCGAGACGGCGCGCGGATTGGGTTTTGATAGGATTACGGTGTCCGGCGCGGGCGACGAGCGCATCGTTCAAACGCTGCTGGGCCTTGCGGCAACCTCGGTTTCTTCCGTAGCGCATTCAGCTGCGCCTCATGGTGGGGCACAGGCAGCTCAACCGGTTCAGAACACCCCGGCCTCGCCGCCGGCACAACCACGCATGACTGACTCGAACGCTTCCAGCCAGGGCACCCAGCCGGCCACCGCGAGTGCGCGCCCGGCTTCCGCCGCTTCCTCTTATTCATCCGCGCAGTACACGCAGCCCGCGAACGCGCGGCGCGGCGGCGCGGGCACGGCCATCCTCTGGCTCGTGGTGGTGCTCATCGCGGCGGGCGCGGGGGTGGGCGGCTATGCCATCAACCGCAAGCTCGACCGCGTGGACGCGGCGCTCGTGCAGCGCCAGCAGGCCGCCGAGCAGCAAAGCGCCGCGCTGCGCGCGCGCACCGATCAGGCCGTGGCGAGCGCGCAGCAGGTCGACAAGCAGATGGCGCTGCTCGAAGGCAAGATCGCCGATGCGCAGAACTCGCAACAGGCGCTCGCGCAGCAATACGCCGATCTCGCGAAGAACCGCGACGACTGGACGCTCGCCGAAGTCGGCCAGATGCTCTCGAGCGCGAGCGAGCAGCT
>JAITTX010000382.1 GCA_031286755.1 Paraburkholderia sp. | reverse complement strand
CTCCATGAAAGGCCCGCTCATTATGAACACAACGTTTGCAACAAACCATACGCGACCGTTAGAGCTTTTTCCCTAAGCGCCGCGAGCTTTCCGCTCGAGCCGCAAAGCCCGCGAGAACGAGCGCTGGCGCGGCCTGGCGGGCATGCGGGTATTCACTAACGTACCAGGAAAATCGAGCATGGCACGGCTTGCACGTCTTTATGTTCCCGACCAGCCGCAGCATGTGATTCTGCGCGGACTGGACCAGCAGCCCGCTTTCGTCGACGACCAGGATTACGAACTGTTCATCGACTGCCTGAAGGCGGCGGCGCGCGATCATCATCTGGCGGTTCATGCGTGGGTCTTGATGCCCGGCGCGGTGCAACTGCTCGTCACGCCCTCTGACGAATCGAGCCTTCCCAAGGCGATGCAGGCGGTCGGCAGACGCTACGTGGCGCATTTCAACCGCCGCTACGCGCGGCGCGGCACGCTCTGGGAGGGGCGTTATCGCGCCACGGTCATCGAGGGCGAGCGTTTCTTCCTGCTGGCGAGCCGCGTCGTCGAGCTTGCGCCGGTGCGCAATCATCTCGTGGCAGCGGCTGAAGACTACCGATGGTCGAGTTATCGGCATCACATCGGGCTGACTGTAGATAGCCTCATTACCGATCATCCGCTCTATTGGGCGCTCGGCAACACGCCGTTCGAGCGCCAGCGCGCCTATCGCGAGCTCTGCGAGCAGCCGTTCGACGAGCGCGAGACCACGCAGCTCATGCAGGCAACCCTCAAGGGCTGGGTGCTCGGCAGCGATACGTATCGCGAATGGGCGTCGCGCACGGCCAACCGGCGCGTCTCGCCACTGCCGCGCGGGCGGCCGCGCAAGGTGCGTGAGGCGCCAGCGGCATCATCGGCGCCCGCGGCGGCTGGCGCACCGGGAGGCGGCGCGATTGGCGCGGCAGCAACCGCTGCCGCCGGTGGCAGCGCGGCTGTGCAGAGCGCGCCTCACGCCGGCAGTCAATCGAGCCCTAATTATCAGGCTCCCACCGGGGCGCAACCCGACGCACATTCGGGAAGCCATGCCGGCGCTCACTCGGGAAGTGGTTCCGGCACAACGCCAGGGGCAAATCCGGGTGGCGCGGGGGGGCATTCATCGGGATCCGCGTCGTCGGGCTCCAGTAGTGGTGCCAGTTCATCGCCGGTTCATCACGAGCACAAACCCGGCACCGGAACGCATTAATCCATTTCCCGATCAATGGGTTACGAGAAAAACGGCATCTGCGGGTGCCGTTTTATTTTGCCCCGTTTTGGTGCGACCCCAATAAAATTGATGTGCGATGCACCATCTTGGAATTTGGGGTTCAATCATGTGGATTTATTTGCATGTGCTTGATTCGTCGCGTATATTCGCGTTTCGGCTCTCCTTGACGCACAACGCGGGAAGCCAGCATCGCCCGCGCAACGCCGTACAGCGGTCACGCAAGCGGCGGGAAACAAAAAGTACGGAATCAACGGCCAGCTCTGGCCATTCTTGGACGGTGTCCCCATGAACGATCACCTGCAGCGCGCCGCGGTGCCCGCCGCGCAAGGTCTGTATGACCCGCAAAACGAACACGACGCGTGTGGCGTCGGCTTCGTCGCCCATATCAAGGGCAAGAAGAGCCACGAAATCATTCAGCAAGGTCTGAAGATTCTCGAAAACCTCGACCACCGGGGCGCCGTGGGCGCTGATCCGCTCATGGGCGACGGCGCGGGCATCCTGATCCAGATTCCGGACGCGTTCTATCGCGAAGAGATGGCGCGTCAAGGCGTGACGCTGCCGCCGAACGGCGAATACGGCGTCGGCATGATCTTCCTGCCGAAGGAGCATGCTTCGCGTCTCGCATGCGAGCAGGAGCTCGAGCGCACGGTGCGCGCGGAAGGCCAGGTCGTGCTGGGCTGGCGCGACGTGCCGGTCGACCACGCCATGCCCATCTCGCCCACCGTGAAGGCGAGCGAGCCTCTGATCCGCCAGATCTTCATCGGCCGCGGCAAGGACGTGATGGTCACGGACGCCCTCGAGCGCAAGCTCTACGTGATCCGCAAGACCGCGAGCCACCGCATCCAGGCACTCAAGCTCAAGCACGGCAAGGAATATTTCGTGCCGTCGATGTCGGCGCGCACGATCGTCTACAAGGGCCTGCTGCTCGCGGGCCAGGTTGGCGTGTACTACCGCGACCTGCAAGATGAGCGCGTGGTCTCGGCGCTCGCGCTCGTGCACCAGCGCTTCTCCACGAACACCTTCCCGGCGTGGGAGCTGGCTCACCCGTACCGCCTGATCGCCCACAACGGTGAAATCAACACCGTGAAGGGCAACGTGAACTGGCTGAACGCCCGTACCGGCGCGATCGCCTCGCACGTGCTCGGCGACGACCTGCCCAAGCTCTGGCCGCTGATCTACCCGGGCCAGTCGGACACGGCCTCGTTCGACAACTGTCTCGAACTGCTCGTGATGGCGGGCTACCCGCTCGTGCACGCGGTCATGATGATGATCCCGGAGGCGTGGGAGCAGCACACGCTGATGGACGAGAACCGCAAGGCGTTCTACGAGTACCACGCCGCGATGATGGAGCCGTGGGACGGCCCCGCCGCCATCGCCTTCACGGACGGCCGCCAGATCGGCGCGACGCTCGACCGTAACGGCCTGCGTCCGGCGCGCTACATCGTCACCGACGACGACCTCGTGATCATGGCCTCGGAAGCCGGCACGCTGCCGATCCCCGAGTCGAAGATCGTCAAGAAGTGGCGTCTGCAGCCGGGCAAGATGTTCCTGATCGACATGGAGCACGGCCGCATCATCGACGACAAGGAACTCAAGGACAACCTCGCCAACGCGAAGCCGTACAAGAGCTGGATCGACGCCGTGCGCATCAAGCTCGACGAGATCGAGCCGAAGGCGGAAGACGTCGCCAGGGCGCGCGCCGAAGCCGCCGCGCTGCTCGACCGTCAGCAGGCGTTCGGCTACACCCAGGAAGACCTCAAGTTCCTGATGGCGCCGATGGCGATGTCGGGCGAAGAGGCCGTGGGTTCGATGGGCAACGACTCGCCGCTCGCGGTCATGTCCAACAAGAACAAGACGCTCTTCAACTACTTCAAGCAGTTGTTCGCGCAGGTCACGAACCCGCCGATCGACCCGATCCGCGAGAACATGGTGATGTCGCTCGTGTCGTTCATCGGCCCGAAGCCGAACCTGCTCGACACCAACAACATCAACCCGCCGATGCGCCTCGAAGTGTCGCAGCCGGTGCTCGACTTCAAGGAAATCGCGAAGATCCGCGCGATCGAGCAGTACACGGGCGGCAAGTTCAGCAGCTACGAGCTGAACATCTGCTACCCGGTGGCCTGGGGCAAGGAAGGCATCGAGGCGCGTCTCGCCTCGCTGTGCGCGGAAGCCGTGGACGCGGTCAAGTCGGGCTATAACATCCTGATCGTCTCGGACCGCCGCGCGGACCGCGACAACGTCGCGATTCCGGCGCTGCTCGCCACCTCGGCCATCCACTCGCACCTCGTGCAGCACGGTCTGCGCACGAGCACGGGTCTCGTCGTGGAAACGGGCGCGGCGCGCGAGACGCATCACTTCGCGCTGCTCGCCGGTTTTGGTGCGGAAGCCGTGCACCCGTACCTCGCGATGGAAACGCTCGCGCAGATGGCGCAGGGCCTGAAGGGCGATCTGTCGGGCGAGAAGGCCGTCTACAACTTCACCAAGGCGGTGGGCAAGGGCCTGCTCAAGGTGATGTCGAAGATGGGCATCTCGACCTACATGTCGTACACGGGCGCGCAGATCTTCGAAGCGGTGGGTCTCGCCGACGACCTCGTGCAGAAGTACTTCAAGGGCACGGCATCGAAGGTGGGCGGCATTGGCCTCTTCGAAGTGGCCGAGGAAGCGATTCGCCTGCACCGCGACGCTTTCGGCGACAACCCGGTTCTCGCCAACATGCTCGACGCGGGCGGCGAGTACGCGTACCGCGTGCGCGGCGAAGACCACATGTGGACGCCGGACGCGATCGCCAAGCTCCAGCACTCGGCGCGCAGCAATTCGTACCAGACGTACAAGGAATACGCGCATCTCATCAACGACCAGACCAGGCGTCACATGACGTTCCGCGGCCTGTTCGAGTTCCGCCTCGACCCGATGCGCGCGATCTCGATCGACGACGTCGAGCCGGCCAAGGAAATCGTCAAGCGCTTCGCCACGGGCGCGATGTCGCTCGGCTCGATCTCGACGGAAGCGCACGCCACGCTGGCCGTCGCGATGAACCGCATCGGCGGCAAGTCGAACACGGGTGAAGGCGGCGAAGACGACAAGCGCTACCGCAACGAACTGCGCGGCATTCCCATCAAGAACGGCGACACGATGCGCTCGATCATCGGTCCTGAAGTCGTGACGGACATTCCGCTGAAGGATGGCGACTCGCTGCGCTCGAAGATCAAGCAGGTTGCGTCGGGCCGCTTCGGCGTGTCGGCGGAGTATCTTTCGTCGGCGGACCAGATCCAGATCAAGATGGCGCAGGGCGCGAAGCCGGGCGAAGGCGGTCAACTGCCGGGCCACAAGGTTTCGGAGTACATCGGCAAGCTGCGTTATTCGGTGCCGGGCGTGGGTCTCATCTCGCCGCCGCCGCACCACGACATCTACTCGATCGAAGACCTCGCACAGCTGATTCACGATCTGAAGAACGTGAACCCGGTGTCGTCGATCTCGGTGAAGCTGGTCTCGGAAGTGGGCGTGGGCACGGTGGCTGCCGGTGTGGCGAAGGCCAAGGCCGATCACGTCGTGATCGCCGGCCATGACGGCGGCACGGGCGCCTCGCCGCTCTCGTCGGTCAAGCATGCCGGCACGCCGTGGGAACTCGGTCTGGCGGAAACGCAGCAGACGCTGGTGCTGAACCAGCTGCGCGGCCGTATCCGCGTGCAGGCCGATGGCCAGATGAAGACGGGCCGCGACGTGGTAATCGGCGCGCTGCTGGGAGCAGATGAATTCGGCTTCGCGACGGCGCCGCTCGTCGTCGAGGGCTGCATCATGATGCGCAAGTGCCACCTGAACACCTGCCCGGTCGGCGTCGCGACGCAGGATCCGGTGCTGCGCGCGAAGTTCTCGGGCCAGCCCGAGCACGTCGTCAACTTCTTCTTCTTCATCGCTGAGGAAGTGCGCGAAATCATGGCGCAACTGGGCATCCGCAAGTTCGACGACCTCGTTGGCCGCGCCGATCTGCTCGACACCCGCAAGGGCGTGGAGCACTGGAAGGCGAAGGGCCTCGACTTCTCGCGCGTGTTCTACCAGCCGGAAGTGGGCGCCGAAGTTGCTCGCATGCACGTGGAGTCGCAGGATCACGGTCTGGAGCGCGCGCTCGATCACACGCTGATCGAGAAGGCGAAGGCCGCGATCGAGACGGGTGAGCACGTCTCGTTCATCCAGCCGGTGCGCAATGTGAACCGCACGGTGGGCGCGATGCTCTCGGGCATGGTCGCGAAGAAGTACGGTCACGACGGTCTGCCCGACGACTCGATCCATATCCAGTTCAAGGGCACGGCGGGCCAGAGCTTCGGCGCGTTCCTCGCGCGCGGCATCACGCTGGATCTGGTGGGTGACGGCAACGACTACGTGGGCAAGGGCCTGTCGGGCGGGCGCATCATCATCCGTCCGACCAACGATTTCCGCGGCAAGTCCGAAGAAAATATCATCTGCGGCAACACGGTGATGTACGGCGCGCTCGAAGGCGAGGCCTTCCTGCGCGGCGTGGCGGGCGAGCGCTTCGCGGTGCGTAACTCGGGCGCGACGGCCATCGTCGAGGGTACGGGCGACCACGGCTGCGAATACATGACGGGCGGCACGGTGGTCGTGCTCGGCGAGACGGGGCGCAACTTCGCGGCCGGCATGTCGGGCGGTATCGCCTACGTGTATGACCCGGATGGCTCCTTTGCTAACAAGTGCAACAAGGCGATGGTCGCGCTCGACCCGGTGCTGCAACAGGCCGAGCAGGAGCGCACCGTGGACCGCACGCTGTGGCACACGGGCCAGACCGACGAAGCGCTGCTCAAGGGACTCGTCGAGCGTCACTTCCAGTTCACCGGCTCGCCGCGTGCGAAGGCGCTGCTGGAAAACTGGGATGCGGCGCGCCGCCAGTTCGTGAAGGTGTTCCCGACGGAATACAAGCGCGCGCTGGGCGAGCTCGGCGCGAAGAAGGCGAACCAGGAAGAACTGGCCGCTTAATCCTGCGACGACACCAGGACGAAGGAGCGCCCGCCGCGCGACAAGAAGCGCGGCGGCGGGCGCGGTCCCCTCACCGCGAATTTTCGTGAACAGATAGAGATAGACGAGAACCACAAATGGGTAAGGCAACCGGTTTTCTCGAGTTCGAGCGCCAGCATGAGGCGTACGAAGCACCGCTCACGCGCGTGAAGCACTACAAGGAATTCGTGGCGGCGCTCTCCGACGCCGACGCGAAGGTCCAGGGCGCGCGCTGCATGGACTGCGGCATCCCGTTCTGCAACAACGGCTGCCCGGTCAACAACATCATTCCGGACTTCAACGATCTCGTGTTCCGCCAGGACTGGAAGAGCGCGATCGAAGTCCTGCACTCCACGAACAACTTCCCCGAGTTCACGGGCCGCAT
>JAITTX010000255.1 GCA_031286755.1 Paraburkholderia sp. | reverse complement strand
CATCGATCAGGCTCGACTTGCCCGCGCCGGTCTCGCCGGAGAAGACGGAAAAGCCGTTGTCGAATTCGAGGTCGAGCGCGGCGACGATCACGAAGTCCCGGATCGAAAGGTGGCGGAGCATGGCGGCGTCAGTCTTGCGGATCGTCTTGCAGCGAGGGGTGTTCGTTCCAGTGCAGCTTCTGGCGCAAGGTGCGGAAATAGCTGTAGCCGACCGGGTGCAGGAACGGCACGGTATGGCGCGAGCGGCGCACCTCGATCACGTCGTTGAGTTCGAGGGCCGTGAACGATTGCATGTCGAAGTTCACGTTGACGTCGCGGCCCGCGACGACCTGAATGCTCACCTTGCAGTCGTCGGGCAGCACGATCGGGCGGTTTGAGAGCGCGTGCGGCGCGATCGGCACGAGCACGATGCCCTGCAACTGCGGATGCAGCAGCGGCCCCTGCGACGAGAGCGAATAGGCGGTCGAGCCCGTGGGCGTGGCGACGATCAGGCCGTCCGAGCGCTGGTTGTACATGAAGCGGCCGTCCACGTGCACGCGTAGCTCTGCCATGCCGGAGAAGCCGCTGCGGTTGACCACCACGTCGTTGAACGCGAGCGCGTGGTAGATCGGGTCGCCGTCGCGCGTGATGCGCGACTCGAGCAGCGAGCGCTCTTCGCGCTCGAAGCTGCCCGCGAGCAGTTGCGGCACGACTTCCTGCATGTCGGCGAACGGGATATCCGTGATGAAGCCCAGACGCCCGTGGTTGATGCCGATGAGCGGCGTGCGGTAGGGCGCGAGCTGGCGCCCGATGCCGAGCATCGTGCCGTCGCCGCCGAGCACCACGGCCACGTCCGCGCGCGCGCCGATTTCGGCGATCTGCAACGCCGGATAGCCGGAGGCGCCGATTTCCTGGGCAGTGTTCGCTTCGAACACCACGTCGAAGCCGCGCTGCGCAATCGTGTGCGCGAGCGCCATCAGCGGCTCGCCGATGCCTTGCGTATTGCTGCGCCCGACGAGCGCAACAGTTTTGAACTGGCTCTGGATCTTCTGGATCTGCATGCCGGCATTACACCATAGTCGAGTCTCGAAAAGAACCTGGCGCTCCCTGCCCACGGGGCGTGGACGAGCGCTGCGCCCCTTTTTTGCAGGCGGGCATGACACCGCGATGACACACCGGCGACAGCGGCGCGCGAGCCGGGGCTTTCCCGGTATGCCCGGGCCGCTCCGGCAAGCCCCGCCAGCCACCTTTTTCCGGCCGCCCGCGCGCTTGCGGGCGGACTCGCCGCCAACCCGGCATTAGGCTAGAATTTTCAGTCATGCTAGATCCCCGCGCACAAACCCTCCTCAAAACGCTGATCGAGCGCTACATCGCCGAAGGTCAGCCGGTCGGCTCGCGCACGCTGTCGCGCTTTTCCGGCCTGGAGCTGAGTCCGGCGACGATCCGCAACGTGATGTCCGACCTCGAGGAGCTGGGGCTCGTGTCCAGCCCGCACACCTCGGCGGGACGCGTGCCCACGCCGCGTGGCTACCGCCTGTTCGTCGACACCATGCTCACCGTCGAGCCCTCGGCCGACGAGGACGCGCTCACGCGGGCGGTCAAGACCACCTTGCGCCCCGGTGAGCCGCAGAAGGTGGTGGCGGCGGCGGCCAGCGTGCTCTCGAACCTTTCGCAGTTCGCGGGCGTGGTGCTCACGCCGCGGCGCAGCCACGTGTTTAAGCAGGTCGAGTTCATGCGCCTTTCGGACAAGCGCATCCTGCTCATCATCGTGACGCCCGAAGGCGACGTGCAGAACCGCATCATGGCGACGCAGCGCGACTTCACGCCTTCCGAGCTCATCGAAGCCTCAAATTACATCAACGCGCACTTCGCCGGCCTCTCGTTCGACGAGGTGCGGCGGCGCCTGCGCGAAGAGATCGACGCGCTGCGCGGCGACATGACCACGCTCATGCACGCCGCCGTGACCGCGAGCACCGACGAAACCGACACGGGCGAGACCGTGCTCATTTCCGGCGAGCGCAACCTGCTCGAAGTGGCCGATCTTTCGTCGGACATGGCGCGCCTGCGCAAGCTCTTCGACGTATTCGACCAGAAAACGAGCCTCCTGCAACTGCTCGACGTCTCGAGCCATGCCCAGGGCGTGCAAATCTTCATTGGCGGCGAGTCGCAACTCGTGCCGATCGAGGAAATGAGCGTGGTAACGGCGCCCTACGAAGTGAACGGCAAGATCGTTGGCACGCTAGGCGTGATCGGCCCGACGCGCATGGCCTACAACCGCGTGATCCCGATCGTGGACATCACCGCGCGCCTGCTTTCGCTCACGCTCAGCCAGAACTGAGCGCGTTTGCCTGGCGCCTTCTTCGCGTTTTCCTCGCATTTTCCTGTTTAACCGATCATCGTCCTAAGCGGCGCGGCGCGCCATTGGCCGAACGGCCAGCGCTGGCGCTGTGAGGCGCGACGCCGCGGCAAGCGCATCAGCCACCGCCCGGAGGGGGCGCTGCGATTATCGAACCGCGGTCGGATTATCAAACCGCCCCCGCTATAATGCGCACTTGTACAACCCTTGCCGCGCGCTGAAGTGCGGCGCCTCTGATCGCCTATGCGTTTCGACCTGGAGCGGCCCCTGCAGTCCGCCGGCGCGCATCGTGTCGCGGTGCTGCTCATCAATCTGGGCACGCCCGACGCGCCCACGCCGCGTGCCGTGCGCCGTTATCTGGCGCAGTTCCTTTCCGATCCGCGCGTGGTCGAGATTCCTGCGCCCATCTGGCAGATCATCCTGCGCGCGTTGATCCTGCCGTTTCGCGGCCGTTCATCGGCGAAAAAATATGCGGCGGTCTGGACACCCGAAGGCTCCCCGCTGCGCGTGCACACCCAGAAGCAGGCCGACGGCCTGCGCCATCTGCTGCATCTGAACGACTACACGGTGCTCGTGGAGCATGCGATGCGCTACGGCACGCCCGACATCCCGGCAATGCTCAGCCAGCTCAAGCTCGCCGGCGCCGAGCGCATCCTGCTCGTGCCGATGTACCCGCAATACTCGGCGTCGACCACGGCCACGGCTTTCGACGCCGCGTTTGCCAAGCTGCGGCGCATGCGCAACCAGCCGGAAATCCGCACGGTGCGCGCATATCACGACCATCCGGCCTATATCGCGGCGCTCGCGGCGCAAGTGCATCAGTACTGGCACACGCACGGCCGCCCCGACTTCGCGGCGGGTGATCGGCTCGTGCTGAGTTTTCATGGCGTGCCGAGCCGCACGCTCGACCTTGGCGACCCTTACCACGATCAATGCCAGCAGACGGCGGCGCTCCTCATGCATGCGCTCGAACTCACGCCCGTTGAATGCCGCGTCACATTTCAGTCCCGCTTTGGGCGCGCGCAGTGGTTGCAGCCATACACCGCGCCGACGCTCAAGGAGCTCGGGCAAGGCGGCGTGCGTCGCGCCGACGTGTTCTGCCCCGGTTTCACAGCGGATTGCCTCGAGACCATCGAGGAAATCGGCATGGAGGTCCGCGACGAGTTTCTGCATGGCGGCGGCAAGGAGTTTCACCGCATCCCGTGCCTGAACGATTCGCGCGCGTGGATCGCGGCGCTGGGCGAGATCGTTGCGCAGAACCTGCAGGGCTGGCCGGTGCAGGCCATGGTCCCGGCCGGCGCGGCGGCTTGAGCGCGGGCGCTTTGCGTGGGGCGGGAGCAGGACGCCACAGCGCCAGCGCTGACCGATAGCCCCCGGCGCTCAATCAGGAAGCATCGTATGAATTACAAGATTTCGACCGAACCCGGCGCGCGTCTGCGCATCGACAAGTGGCTTTGGGCCGCGCGCTTCTTCAAGACTCGCTCGCTGGCGACGGATGCCATCGGTAAGGGCCGCGTGCGCATCGGCGGCGATGTCGTGAAGGCTTCCCGGGACGTGCGTGTAGGCGATCTCGTGGAGATCGAAATCGATCACGTGACCTGGGAGGTGCAGGTGCTCGGTATTTGCGACGTGCGCGGGCCCGCGAGCATTGCCCAGACGCTGTACGCGGAGACCGAAACCGGCCGCGCGCGGCGCGCGGCGGAGCAGGAGCGGCGACGGCTTTTTCGCGAGCCGGCCGCCGTGTTGCACGGCAGACCGACCAAGCGCGACCGGCGCACTATCGACAAACTTTCGCGTGAGGATTGAAGAGGGCTTCCATCGTGGCGTGAACGCCCCCGTACTCCGTCGTGTTGTCGTTCACGACGCCGGACATGCAGATGGTCGTGGTTCCGGCGATGAGTACCAGAGCGACCACCGAGATGGCAAAGGTCAGTTTCACGGTACTCCCCAAGGGAAAAGCAGCAAAACGCCCAGTACGAGGCCCGCTAGCGAAACGTTGAAACGACGGGGCCCATTCGGTGCGGTGCCGGACTCAGGGTAAACGCATTGTGAGCAGCACCTGTTCCTGAGTGTAGGTCAGGGTTGTCCCGTACTCAATTTCATTCTTGCGGCGCTGCGGTAATGGTTGTAACGCGCCATTTCGGTGGTTTGATCCATGCATAAAAAAACCGCGCGAGGCCCTTGAAATAAGCGATCTGGCACCCACGTGCTGTCGCAATGGACAAAGCGGCTGTCGCGCTGGCGCAACGCTCGCCGGCGTGGCGGATCACGCGGGCAAAACGGCCCGCGCTTTGTTCCCCTTTTTCACTATTCAACGACGTTCAGCGACATGGAAAACACGCAAGAGAACCCGACGAGCCAGAATCCCACGCCCGCGGACGAGGCGTCGCAAGCCGCTGCTCAGCCGCAACAACAACCGGCTGAAGGCGCCGCGCAGGCGCCGGAAGGCGACGCGCAAGCCGCGCTGGCCGAGGCCCAGGCCAAGGTTGCCGAGCTGCAAGACGCGTTCGTGCGCGCCAAGGCCGAGACGGAAAACGTCCGTCGCCGTGGGCAGGAAGACGTTGCCAAGGCGCACAAGTTCGCCATCGAGAGCTTCGCCGAACACCTGCTGCCGGTCATGGACAGCTTGGAAGCCGCGCTGGCCCATAACTCGGACGACCTCGCCAAGGTCAACGAAGGCGTCGAGCTCACGCTCAAGCAGCTCATCGGCGCGCTGGAGAAGGGCAAGGTGGTCCAGATCAACCCGGTTGGCGAGAAGTTCGATCCGCATCGCCATCAGGCCATCTCGATGGTGCCCTCGGAGCAGGAGGCGAACACGGTCGTCAACGTGCTGCAAAAGGGCTATGTGATTGCCGACCGCGTGCTGCGCCCGGCGCTGGTCACGGTTTCGCAGCCGAAATAACGCATTTCGGCGGCCGATTTGTAATGCATTAGAAAGATTGGGCGGCACTGCATCAAACGGCGTGCCGCCGATCGAAAAAATTTAACGAATGCATAGCCCAAAGCTCTTGAAAACGCCCTTGCGGCACACATTTGGGCAGCAGTGAACTGAAACAAACCGAATTGAACTGAGGCGAACGCCCCCGCACCACGCGAGAAGCGGCGAACGCACAGCGATCGAAATCTGGAGATTTGGAAAAAATGGGCAAAATCATCGGTATCGACCTTGGCACCACTAACTCGTGTGTGGCGCTGATGGAAGGCAATCAGGTCAAAGTGATCGAGAACTCGGAAGGCGCCCGCACGACGCCGTCGATCATCGCCTACATGGACGACAACGAAGTGCTGGTCGGCGCGCCGGCGAAGCGCCAGTCGGTCACGAATCCGCGCAACACGCTGTACGCGGTCAAGCGCCTGATCGGCCGCCGCTTCGACGAAAAGGAAGTGCAGAAGGACATCAACCTGATGCCCTACAAGATCGTCAAGCACGACAACGGCGACGCATGGGTCGAAGCGCACGGCAACAATCTCGCGCCGTCGCAGGTTTCGGCTGAAGTGCTGCGCAAGATGAAGAAGACCGCTGAAGACTACCTTGGCGAGCCGGTCACCGAAGCCGTGATCACGGTTCCCGCGTACTTCAACGACAGCCAGCGTCAGGCCACCAAGGACGCCGGCCGCATCGCCGGTCTGGAAGTCAAGCGCATCATCAACGAGCCGACGGCTGCCGCGCTCGCCTTCGGTCTGGACAAGGCCGAAAAGGGCGACCGCAAGATCGCCGTGTTCGACCTGGGCGGCGGCACGTTCGACATCTCGATCATCGAAATCGCAGACGTTGACGGCGAAATGCAGTTCGAAGTGCTCTCGACCAACGGCGACACGTTCCTCGGCGGCGAAGACTTTGACCAGCGCATCATCGATTACATCATCGGCGAGTTCAAGAAGGAGCAGGGCGTCGACCTCTCGAAGGACGTGCTCGCGCTGCAACGCCTGAAGGAAGCCGCTGAAAAGGCCAAGATCGAGCTCTCGTCGGGCCAGCAGACCGAAATCAACCTGCCGTACATCACGGCGGATGCCTCGGGTCCGAAGCACTTGAACCTCAAGATCACGCGCGCCAAGCTGGAAGCGCTGGTCGAGGACCTGATCGAGCGCACCATCGAGCCGTGCCGCGTGGCGATCAAGGACGCGGGCGTGAAGGTTGGCGACATCGACGACGTGATTCTCGTCGGCGGCCAGACGCGCATGCCGAAGGTGCAGGAGAAGGTCAAGGAGTTCTTCGGCAAGGATCCGCGCCGCGACGTGAACCCGGACGAAGCCGTGGCAGTTGGCGCTGCGATTCAGGGCCAGGTTCTCTCGGGCGACCGCAAGGACGTGCTGCTCCTCGACGTCACCCCGCTTTCGCTCGGTATCGAGACGCTCGGCGGCGTGATGACGAAGATGATCAACAAGAACACCACGATCCCGACGAAGCACGCACAGGTGTACTCGACGGCCGACGACAACCAGGGCGCCGTGACCATCAAGGTGTTCCAGGGCGAGCGTGAAATGGCGGTCGGCAACAAGCTGCTGGGCGAGTTCAACCTCGAAGGCATTCCGCCCGCACCGCGTGGCGTGCCGCAGATCGAAGTGAGCTTCGATATCGACGCGAACGGCATTCTGCACGTGGGCGCGAAGGACAAGGCCACCGGCAAGGAAAACCGCATCACCATCAAGGCGAACTCGGGTCTTTCGGAAGCCGAGATCGAGAAGATGGTGAAGGACGCCGAGGCGAACGCGGAAGAAGATCACCGCCTGCGTGAGCTGGCCGACGCGCGCAACCAGGGCGACGCGCTGGTTCACAGCACGAAGAAGGCCGTGGCCGAGTATGGCGACAAGATCGAAGCCGCCGAAAAGGAAAAGATCGAAGCCGCGCTGAAGGAACTCGAAGATACGCTGAAGGACGCGTCGGCCGACAAGGCGACGATCGAGGCGAAGGTCGAGGCGCTGTCGGTAGCGTCGCAGAAGCTCGGCGAGAAGATGTACGCCGACATGCAGGCGGCGCAAGGCGCGGCAGGTGCGGCAGCAGGTGCCGCGGGCGCCGAAGCCAGCGCGCAGAACACGGCCGAAGACGTGGTCGACGCCGAGTTCAAGGAAGTCAAGAAGGACTAAGTCTGCTCGTTCAGGGTCAGGGCAGGCGGCGCGATAAGCGCCGCCTGCCTCGATAAGCGGCCCCGGAAGAAAGGACTGAACAGACCGAGCATGGCCGCATCGGTTACGATGCGGGTCGGCATTGCAGCGCCTGGCGGGCCTTTGGGCTCTCCGGGCACATTTGTTTTATGGAGGCCGTTCTCTTGCAGGGGCCGCCGGGGCGCGAAAACGCCCGCGCGCGGAGGTTCGAAGGAACGGCGAACGGGTCACGAGATCCAGCATTCAAGAGGAGCCGGCGCGTGCCGAAAGGCGCGCGGCCGGCGTTGAACCGATATGGCGAAACGGGATTACTACGAGGTTCTGGGCGTCGCGAAGAACGCGGGCGACGACGAAATCAAGAAGGCATATCGCAAGCTCGCGATGAAGTATCACCCCGACCGCAATCCGGACAACAAGGATGCGGAAGAGCATTTCAAAGAGGTGAAAGAAGCCTACGAGATGCTGTCGGACTCGCAAAAGCGTGCGGCTTACGACCAGTACGGCCATGCGGGCGTCGATCCCAACATGGGCGGCGCGGGCGCGCAGGGCTTCGGCGGTTTCGCGGATGCCTTCGGCGACATCTTCGGCGACATCTTCGGCCAGGCCGCTGGTGGCGGCCGCGGTGCGCGTGGCGGCCCGCAGGTGTATCGCGGCGCGGACCTGCGCTACAGCATGGAAATTACGCTGGAGCAGGCGGCGCACGGCTACGAGACGCAAATTCGCGTGCCGGGCTGGAGCGGCTGCGAAGTGTGCCACGGCTCGGGCGCGAAGCCGGGCACCAAGCCCGAAACCTGCCCGACCTGTCATGGCTCGGGCCAGGTGCGCATGTCGCAGGGCTTCTTCAGCATCCAGCAGACTTGCCCGAAGTGCCACGGCACGGGTTCCTACATTCCCGAGCCCTGCACGAACTGTCACGGCGCGGGCAAGGTGAAGGAAACCAAGACGCTCGAAGTGAAGATTCCGGCGGGCATCGACGACGGCATGCGCATCCGCTCGGCCGGCAACGGCGAGCCTGGCATCAACGGCGGGCCGTCGGGCGATCTCTACGTCGAGATCCACATCAAGCAGCACTCGGTGTTCGAGCGCGACGGCGACGATCTCCATTGCCAGATGCCGATTCCGTTCACCACGGCGGCGCTCGGCGGCGAGATCGAAGTGCCCACGTTGGCGGGCCGCGCGAGCTTCACCGTGCCGGAAGGCACGCAGTCGGGCAAGACCTTCCGTTTGCGCGGCAAGGGCATCAAGGGGCTGCGTTCGAGCATTGCCGGCGATCTCTACGTGCATGTGCAAGTCGAAACGCCGGTCAAGCTCACTGAGCAGCAGCGCGACCTGCTCCAGCAGTTCGAGAAGTCGCTCGTGGAGGGCGGCTCGCGCCACAGCCCGCAGAGCAAGAGCTGGTTCGACCGCGTGAAGAGCTTCTTCGATTGATGCACGCGCCGGTCTATGGCGTCTTGTGATGTTCGTTCAGTAGCAGGCGGTAACGTCAATGGCAGTGAATCAAGGCAGCGCGGCGGATGACGCGGTTTTCGCGCTGCTCGACGACGGCGACTCGACGGAGGCCAGCCGTTCGAGCCGCCTGTACACGGGGTTAGTGCGCGAGATCGCGTGCGAGCGCGCGGCGGACCTCGACGCGGCGTGCCGCGAAGTGAACGGTGAACTGGGCACGGATCGCTTTGCGCTCGTGCTCGGTGACTACGAGTTCGGGCGCGCGCTCGAATTCGCGAAGCGCGAAACAGCTACATCCAGCGAAACGCAGCACGGCCACGCCGCGCTGCGTTTTTTATTGTTCGAACGCTGCGAACGGTTCTCGCGCGAGGAAGCCGATGCGTGGCTCGCCGCGCGCGAGGGCGGCAGTGAGGAAACATCGGGGCCAGCGCCGGCAGGTGTTGCGGGCGTGATGATGGGCGTCGAGCGCGAGCGTTTCGAGCGCGACATCGGCGCGGTGCAGGACGCGCTGCGCATCGGCGACTCGTATCAGATCAACTACACCTACCGCCTGAGCTTCGAGGCGTTCGGCGCGCCGGTGGCGTTGTACCGGCGTCTGCGCGAGCGCCAGCGCGTGCGCTATGGCGCGTTGATCGCGTTGCCGGGCGAGCGCTGGGTGCTCTCGTGCTCGCCGGAGCTGTTCGTCGAGAAGCACGGCGAAACGTTGCGCGCGAAGCCGATGAAGGGCACCGCCGCGCGTTGCGCCGATGCGGGCGAGGACGCCGCAGCCGCGCAATTCCTCGCGAACGACCCCAAGAATCGCGCTGAAAACGTGATGATCGTCGACTTGCTGCGCAACGACGTGTCGCGCGTCGCGCAGACGGGATCGGTGCGCGTGCCGGCGCTCTTCAGCGTGGAGCCGTACGCCTCGGTCTGGCAGATGACCTCCACGGTCGAGGCGAACATGCGCCCGGGCACGACGTTCGCCGACGCGATGCGCGCGCTGTTTCCATGCGGCTCGATCACGGGCGCGCCCAAGCACCACACGATGGAATTGATCGAGGCGCTCGAGCATGGTCCGCGCGGGCTCTATACGGGCACGATTGGCTGGCTGGACGCCGCGAAGGAAGGCGAGGCCTGCGGCGACTTCTGCCTCTCGGTCGTGATTCGCACGCTTACGCTCGACGCGCCCGCCACGGGCGATGGCGCAACGCGGCGCGGCCAAATGGGCGTGGGCGCCGGCATCGTGCTGGACAGCGTGGCCGCCGACGAATATGAGGAGTGCCGCTTGAAAGCGCGTTTTCTCACCCAGGCCGATCCCGGCATCGAGCTCTTCGAAACGATGTACGCGACGCGCGCGCAAGGCGTGCGCCACGTCGAGCGTCATCTCGCGCGGCTTGCCGCGGGCGCGGCCTGGCTCGGTTTCCCGTGCGACGTTCAAGCGCTGCGTGCGCGTCTGGCCGAAGCTTGCGCAGCGTTCGCTGGCGCTGACGAAAATACGCCGCATCGCTTGCGGCTCGCGCTCGGCAAGAGCGGGGCGGCAACGCTCACCGGCGCCCCGCTTGCGCCGCTCGCGCAGGAGCGCGTGGGCGTGCTGCTCGCACTGGATCACGGCTTCGCGCCCGTCGCGTCAAGCGATGCGCTGTTGCTGCGCAAGTCGACGCGCCGTGCCGAATTCGATCGCGCATGGCGCGGGGCCGAAGCGCTGGGCGGCTTCGACATGCTGTTCTTCAACGAGCGCGGCGAGCTGACCGAAGGCGGGCGCTCGAGTGTGTTCGTGAAGCGCGATGGGCAATGGTGGACGCCGCCGCTGGTGTCGGGGCTGTTGCCCGGGGTGATGCGCGGCGTGCTGCTCGACGACGCGGCGTTCGGCGCGCGCGAGCGCGTGCTCACGCGCGAGGATGTGCTGAACGCCGAGGCGCTCATGCTCACCAACGCGCTGCGCGGGGCCGTGGCCGCGCGCCTGATTCGATGAGCGTGCGCGAGGCGCGTTGAAGCGGGCATAAAAAAAGCGCGTCCGGCGAGGAACGCGCTTTTTTCGTTTTGCGGCAGCGCTATGCCATCAGGCGGCTGTCCGCGACAGGCCGCGTATCAAAACGTATGCTCGGGACCGGGGAAGGTGCCTTCCTTCACGGCCGTCACAAAGGCGCGCACGGCCGACTCGATATCGGGCTGTCCCACCATGAAGTCCTTCACGAAACGCGGACGCTTGCCGGGGAAGATACCGAGCATGTCGTGCAGCACGAGCACCTGGCCCGAGCAGTCGAGGCCCGCGCCAATGCCGATCGTCGGGATGCGCAGTTTCGCCGTGACTTGCGCGCCGAGCGTCGCCGGCACCGCCTCGATCACCACGAGCTGCGCGCCCGCCGCTTCGAGCGCCAGCGCGTCGCGCACGAGCTGCACGGCGGCCGCGTCGGTCTTGCCCTGCACTTTGAAGCCGCCGAACGCGTGCACCGATTGCGGCGTGAGGCCGATGTGCGCGCACACCGGCACCGCGCGCTCGACCAGCATCTTCACCGTGGGCGCGAGCCATTCGCCGCCCTCGATCTTCACCATCTGCGCGCCCGCGCGCATGAGCTTCACCGAATTCGCGAAGGCGTCCTCGGGCGTGCCGAAGGTGCCGAACGGCAGATCGGCGATGATCAGCGCCTTGGGCTGCGCGCGCGCGACACAGGCCGTGTGGTAGGCGATGTCTTCGAGGGTGACGGGCAGCGTCGTCGTGTGGCCCTGGAGCACGTTGCCGAGCGAGTCGCCGATCAGCACCGTGTCCACGCCCGCGCGGTCGCACAGCGCCGAAAAGCTCGCGTCGTAGCACGTGAGCATCGAGATCTTCTCGCCGGCGTCGCGCATTGCCTGGAGCTTGGGCACGGTGACCGCGCTGCGGCTCGTTTCCTGCAGATAAGTCATGGAGAGTCCGAGAGTCCGTTGGTCCGTTAGGGGGAAGTACCTGACGGCGCGCCGCTCAAAGCGACGTGCCCTTCACGAAGGATTCCTTGCGGCCGCGCATCGATTCGATACGCCCGGCAATCAGCGCAAGGTCCGCGTCGGAGTCGAGCGGGTTCAGATTCTCGACGCCCACGGTCAGCACCGGCGCACGGTCGTAATGATAGAAAAATTCGTTGTAGCTGTCGCACAACGCCCGCAGGAAGGTGTCGGAGATGTGCTGTTCCGCGGCCACCGCGCGTTTCTGGATGCGCGCATAGAGTGCTTCGGGGCTCGCCTGCAGATACACCACGAGGTCGGGCGGCGGCGCTTCCACGCGCAGGCGCGCGGCCAGCGCCTGAAACAGCGGCAGCTCTTCTTCCGGGAGCGTCAGGCGCGCGAACAGGTCGTTGCGCTCGGCGAGGAAGTTCGTCACGAGCGGCGTGCCGGCGGCGCGTTGCGCGGCCACCTGGCGCGAGAGATGCTCGCGCTGCAGCGCCACCGAGAGTTGCGCGGCCAGCGCGTGGCGCGAGGTATCGCGGTAGAAGCGTTCGAGAAACGGGTTGTCGGCGCGCGAGCCGAGCAGCGTCTGCATCGACCAGCGCTCGGCCAGACGCGTCGCGAGCGGGGTCTTGCCCGAGCCGATCGGCCCTTCGATCGCAATGTACTGGAGCGCGGTGGGGCGTGCGGCCACCGTGGTGGTGAAAGACAGCGGTGTGTTCATCGGCAGGTGCCCGGAGAGCGCGGGGGGCGATCGGTGCGATCGGTGCAATCGGCGTTGTCGGAGGCGACGCCCGCGGGCCTGGCGGCCTCGGGGTCGGCGAGACACTGGCACAGCGGCTTCATTTTTTCGATGCGCTGCTCCGCGACGGCGGGCAAGAAGGTCCTGACCACGCCCCGGCCCGGAATGGCGAGTTCGGGATCGATTTCGGCGAGCGGCGCGAGCACGAACGCGCGGCCCGTCATGCGCGGATGCGGCACGATCAGGTCGGGCTCCTCGATGATGGCCTCGCCGTACAGCAGGATGTCGATGTCGAGCGTGCGCGGCGCGTTGCGAAAGGGACGCTCGCGGCCGAAGTGGTGCTCGATGCGATGGCACAGGCCGAGCAGATCGCGCACCGAAAGCCGCGTGTCGAGCTTCACGACGCAGTTGAAATAGTCGTCGCCGCCCGCGTCGATGGGCGCGGTGCGGTACAGACTCGATTTGGCGAGCACGGTGATGGTGTGCTGCTGAGCGAGACACACCACCGTGTCTTTGAGGGTCTGGCGCGCATCCCCCAGATTTGCGCCGATTCCCAGCCAGGCAACCGTCATGGCTTCACTTCCTGTGTTGCGCAAAGGCATTCGATACGCCCGCACCGGACTGCGTGCTGTACATGGCTTCAGTCCTCGTGCGGCTCGTCGTTGCCCCCGCCGTAGGTGGATGCCGCTGCGGCGCTTTCGGCGCCCGCTGCGGCTTCGCCCGTCTTGCGGTTCTTCGCGCCGCCGCGGCGGCGGCGCTTGCGCGGCGCGCGTTCCTTGCTGCCGCCCTGCGCGAGCAGCGTCTCGCGCGCGGCCGGGTCGCCGCTGATGAAGTCGGTCCACCACTGGCCCGCTTCGGCGTCTAGCTCGCCCGATTCGCAGCGCAGCAAGAGGAAATCATACCCTGCTCTGAAGCGGGGGTGTTCCAGCAGCTTGATCGCGCTGCGGCCGCGCTTTTCGAGGCGCAGTTGCAGGCCCCAGATCTCGCGCATGTCCGACGAGTAGCGGCGATGGATCGCAAGCTTTTCCGTTTGTGCATCGATCACGTCGTCCATCGCGCGATGCAGCGCGGGCACGGGGAATTCGCCCTCGGCCGTGTATTGCTGCAGGCGCTGCTGCACGTCGTGCCAGAGCAGCGTGGCGAACAGGAAGCCCGGCGAGACCGGCTTGCCCGCGCGTACGCGCGCGTCGGTGTTCGAGAGCGCGAGCGTGATGAAGCGCTCGCCTTGCGGCTGTTCGAGGATCACGTCGAGCAGCGGCAACAGGCCGTGATGCAGGCCTTCCTTGCGCAGCCACTTCAGGCATTCGAGCGCGTGGCCCGAGAGCAGCAGCTTGAGCATCTCGTCGAACAGACGCGCAGCCGGCACGTTGTTGATGAGGTCCGCGAGCGGCTGGATCGGCGCGCGCGTATGCTCCTCGATCTCGAAGCCGAGCTTGGCCGCGAAGCGCACCACGCGCATCATGCGCACCGGGTCTTCGCGGTAGCGCGTGGCCGGGTCGCCGATCATCCGCAACAGACGCGCGCGCATGTCGGCCATGCCGTTGTGATAGTCGAGCACCGTCTGCGTGGACGGATCGTAGTACATCGCGTTGATCGTGAAGTCGCGGCGCGTGGCGTCTTCGTGCTGCTCGCCCCAGACGTTGTCGCGCAGCACCCGGCCGCTCGCGTCCACGGCGTGGGTCTTGCGGTCGAGTTCGTCGCGGCGCAGGCGCTTGTGGCCCGCCTCGGCAGGCGGGGCGGGCGGTGCGTCCACGAGCGCGCGGAAGGTGGAGACCTCGATGATCTCCTGGCCGAACTGTACGTGCACGATCTGGAAACGCCGGCCGATGATGCGGGCGCGGCGGAACAGCTTTTGCACCTGTTCGGGCGTGGCGTCGGTGGCCACGTCGAAGTCCTTGGGCGCGACGCCGAGCAGCAGATCGCGCACCGCGCCGCCCACGATGAACGCGCGAAAGCCCGCTTGCTGCAGGCCATCGGTCACGCGCACGGCGTTGCGAGAGATGAGCGAGGGATCGATGCCGTGGATGTCGGCGGAAAGGACGACGGGCGTGGCCGGGTCGGCGGCGCCTTTGCCCGCGCGCGGCTTGGCGTCTTTCTTCGCGGTGACCGTCTTGCGGCGGGGGCGGCTGGCGCCTTCGGATGCGGCCTCGCCTTGAGGCGATGCGGCGGCCAGTGCTGCGTCGCTGGCGGAGACGCCTTCCGTTGCCTGGGCGTCTTCCTGGCCGAACAGCTTGCGGATGAATTTCTTGATCACGATGCCTGGAACAAATCTAGGATGCGCCAGCCTGCTTTTTGCGCGTGAGCGCGCAGGGTGTCGTCGGGGTTGGTCGCGATCGGGTCGGTGACTTTTTCGAGCAGCGGAATGTCGTTGTGCGAGTCGCTATAGAAGTAGCTGCGCTCGAAGTCGGACCAGTTCTTGCCGAGCGAGGCGAGCCATGCCTCCACGCGCACGATCTTGCCTTCGCGGTAGCTCGGCGTGCCCGTCGGGCGGCCGGTGAAGGCCGACGCCGGATGGCCGTCTACGGTTTCGACCTCGCAGCCGATCAGCTTGTCCACGCCGAACACCTCGGCGATGGGCGCCGTGATGAATTCGTTGGTGGCCGTGACCACGCAGCACAGATCGCCCGCTTCCTTGTGCTCTTTCACGAGTTCGAGGGCGGCCGGCACGATGGTCGGCTTGATGACTTCGTGCATGTACTGGTCGTGCCATTCCTTCAATTGCGCGCGCGAGTACTTCGCGAGCGGCGTGAGCATGGCGACGAGATACGCGTGGATGTCGAGCTTGCCGGCCTTGTAGTCGGCGTAGAAGCGGTCGTTCTGCTCCGCGAAGCGCTCGGCGTCGACAATGCCGAGCTTCACCATGAAGCGGCCCCATTCGTGGTCGCTATCGGTGGGGATCAGCGTGTGATCGAGATCGAAAAGTGCAAGATTAGCCATGGGCGCTCATTTTACTTGAAGCGGGTAAAGCCGTTGCCGGTGCCGGCTGCGGCCGGCGAGGCGGGGCGCTCCGGGGGAGCCGGGTGTTCCTCGTGTGCCTGGCGCTCCTCGCGTTTCTGGCGCGGGGGCCCGGAATCGGATTGCGGGGCGTCCGGCGCTTCTGAGGACGATTCGGGCGATGGGGCCGACGCTGGCGGGTGCGCCGCCGTGAGCCCGCCCGACGGGTCCTCGTGCCCAGCGCCGGGCAGCGCCGGATCGGCGGGCCTCGCGGTCGTCGCGGAGGCGGAACTGGCGTTGGGGTCGGCGGAACCAGCGGGCGGATCGAGATCGCCGTTGAGCTCGCCGCTCATTTCGTTGCTCACGTCGGCCTCGACCTCGCCCTGGAGCTCGGCGCCCAGCTCGCGGTGGACGACGTCGCGGAATCTGGCCCCCAGCTCGCCCTCGACGTTGTCGGTCGGTGGCTGGAACGGCGGCGCGCCGACTGGCGCGCGCGGTTGCAGGGCGGGGGGCTTCGGTGCTTCGTAGGAGGTGCCGGGCGCCGGGGTGCTTGGGGTAGCGTCCGCGGCGGTGGATGCGGCGTGCTGTGGCGTTTCCTGGGACGGGAACAGCTCCAGTTCGACGCCGTGCACGCCGCTTTGCTCGCCGCTGCCCGCGGGCGCGTCGGCCATATCCGCCGACCCCGACGTTTCGTGCCCGTCCGCGGGATGGCCCCAGCCGGCCTCGGCCGGATGAGCAGCGGCGCTTGTAGCTTCGTCGCGTGAATCGGCCCCTTCATTCGTTGCGGCCGCCGCGAGCGTCTCGACGCCCGGCGTAGTGACGCCCAGCGTGGTGACGCCCAGCGTGGCGACGCCCGATGCATCTGCGTCCAGCGTAGCGGCATCCGGATCGTCCTCCCCCGTCGCGAGCATCGTGCGCAGCAGCGGCAGCGTGACTGCGCGCTTCTGTTCGAGCGAGAAGCGGTCGAGCGCATCGAGCAGACGCATGAGGCTCGGCATGTCGCGCCGGAAGTGCGTGAGCAGGTAGGCGGGCACGTCGTCGGCGAGATTGATGCCGCGCTCGCGCGCCGCCTGCTTGAGCACGGCGGCCTTGCCCGCGTCCGAGAGCGGCGCGAGGTGGAACACGAGGCCCCAGCCGAGCCGCGTGCGCAGGTCCTCGCGCACCGCGAGCCCCATCGGCGGCGCATTGCCGGTGGCGACGAGCGCCGTGTTCGGGTGCGAGCGCACCTCGTTGAAGAGATTGAACAGCGCGATCTGCTGGGCGCCCGAGAGCGAGTCGCAGTCGTCGACGGCGTAAATCGGCACGCGCGCATCGAACGTGAAGGCGGCAAGGCCACTCTTCGGCCCGATGTAGCGCACGTGGCCGCGCGGCGTCTCGAACGCGAGCGCGTGCAGCAGATGCGAGCGGCCGTTGCCGGGCTCCCCCCAGATATAGAACGTGCGGTCGGCCTTCGGGTCGACGGCGGGGCCCGCGGCCAACGACGCGTCGAGCCCGCGCAGCCGCGCGACCAGCTCCGCGTTGGCGCCGGTATGGAAGTTGTCGAAGGTCGATGGCGGCGGGGTGCCGAGATCGAGCGTTAGCTGTCGCTGCACGGGGTGTCTGGCCGAAGGGGCTCTGTCAGTTCCTGTCGCGCGCGGCCCACACGAAGGCCTCGCGCTGATATCGCATGTAAATCGTTATGTTCGGCGACAAAACGTGGTTTCCGATCGATGGGCCCGCAGCGCTAACACCAAAATACTCACACGAGCCGCGGCGGCGGGGGCCCTGCAATCGGTTAAAATCGCATTTTACCGACCTTCTGCCTCTTCCCCATGAATCAACCGAAATCCGGCCCCGCTAATCAGGAGCAAGGGCTCTCCTACCGCGACGCGGGCGTGGACATCGACGCGGGCGACGCGCTCGTCGATCGCATCAAGCCCTTTGCGAAGAAGACCCTGCGCGACGGCGTGATGGGCGGCATCGGCGGATTCGGCGCGCTCTTCGAAGTGCCGAAGAAGTACAAGGAGCCCGTGCTGGTTTCGGGCACCGACGGCGTGGGCACCAAGCTGCGCCTCGCGTTTCATCTGAACAAGCACGACACGGTGGGCCAGGATCTCGTCGCGATGAGCGTGAACGACATCCTCGTGCAGGGCGCCGAGCCGCTGTTCTTCCTCGACTACTTCGCGTGCGGCAAGCTTGATGTGGACACGGCGGCCACGGTCGTGAAGGGCATCGC
>JAITTX010000353.1 GCA_031286755.1 Paraburkholderia sp. | reverse complement strand
GCTGCTCGCCGGTATTCTCCCCTTCGACATCGTCCTTCCACGCGAGCAACTGGCGCAGCCACGCAATCTTCTCGTCGTATTTCTCGCTTGCCGTCACCTGACCGGCATAACCGCGCGCGCCCGCTTCCTTGTAGCGCCAGTGCGCGGCCACGCCGTATTCGGCGAATTGATGCATCGCCTGGGTGCGGATCTGCACCTCGAACGCGCGGCCGTCGTCGCCGATCACGACCGTGTGCAGCGAGCGATAACCGGTGGGCTTGGGCCGCGAGATGTAATCATCGAACTCGCGCGGCACCGGCTGCCACAGGTTGTGCACGATGCCGAGCACGGTGTAGCAGTCCTTGATGTCCCCGACGATCACGCGAAACGCGCGCACGTCGTAGAGCTCGGAGAAGTCGATCTCCTTGCCGCGCATCTTCTTCCAGATGCTGTAGATGTGCTTGGGCCGGCCGCTCACTTCGGCTTCGATATGCGCGGCGGCGAGTTCGTGCTGCAACCGTGCGATGGCCTCGGCCACATAGCTCTCGCGCTCCACGCGCTTTTCGTCGAGCAGTTTCGCGATGCGCTTGTAGGTGGCCGGCTCCTCGAAGCGGAACGCGAGGTCTTCGAGTTCCCACTTCAGTTGCCAGATGCCCAGCCGGTTCGCGAGCGGCGCGTAGATTTCGAGCGTCTCGCGCGCAATCTCGGGAGCGGGCGTGACCTTCGCCGCCGCGTAGTAGCGCAGCGATTGCACGCGCGAGGCGAGCCGGATCAGCACCACGCGGATGTCCTGCGCGAACGCCAGCAGCATCTTGCGCAATGACTCCACCTGGGCGCGGCGCGCGGCCTGGGCGTCGCGGCCTTCGCGGCCGGCCTCGGACGCTGCGTTCTGCGCCGCCGTGCGAAGGCTCACCGTGCCGAGGCGCAACAGCTTGCGCACATCGAACACCAGCTTGACGACCTCGGCGCCGAAACGCGCTTCGAGCGTGCCTTCCGGATCGTCGAGATGCGGCGCGATATTGAAGAGCGCCGCCGCCAGCACCGCGGGCGGGTCGACGTTCAGGCGGCTCATGATGGACGCCGTGCCCTGCGCGTGCTCGACGAGCGGCTCGCCCGTGGAGAGACGCGCGTCGCCGGCATGCTCGCGCACGAACGCGAGCGTGTCGTCGAGCGACGGCAGCGCGGCGCGGGCGGAGGCTTCGGTGGAAACGGGAGGTACGGTGTCGCTGCTCATGAGACGGCGCCCGCCGGCATGCCGGACGGGCTCAAACTACGATGAAACGATTCAGGCCAACAGTCGTGCAACAAGCACGCTCGAGCGCGCTCAGTCGCGCTGCGCGGCCACCACGACGATTTCGACGAGGCATTCCGGATTGGCAAGCTTCGCTTCGACGGTCGCGCGCGGCGGCGTGGCGCCCTGCGCCACCCACTTGTCCCACTCGGTGTTCATGCCCGGGAAGTCCTTCATGTCGGCGATATAGATCTGCACCGAGAGCAGCAGCGACTTGTCGCTGTTCGCTTCGCCCAGCAGGCGGTCGATGTGGCCGAGCACTTCACGCATCTGGCCGCCGATGTCCTGGTTCGTATCCTCAGCGATCTGGCCCGCCAGATAGACCGTACCGTTGTGAACGGCGGTTTCCGAAAGACGCGGGCCGACGTGGTGACGAATGACTGCCATGTGGATTCCTGTTGAAGTTGAATGTCTGGACGCATCCGGCGCGATGCCGCCGTGCTTATGCGGCACCGGCGAGCCGGGAAATCCCAATATTATGACCCGCCGACGCGCTCGCCGGCGAAGAAACGCCGCGCAACCTCGATCTGGTCGGCCCCGAGAAACGCCGGTGCATGGCCGACGCCCGCGATCTCGACGCTCGAAACCTGCTGGCCGGTCTCGACCATCCTGGCCACGGTCTCGCGCGAAAGCAGATCGGAGAGCTCGCCGCGCACCGCCAGCATCGGCCCCTTGAACGCCGCGAGCGAGCGCCACAGAAACTGTTCGCCCTGCTCGTTCTGCTCGGGCGTGACGCCCTTGAAACCTTCGGAGATGCGCGGGTCGTAACGGTAGCGCCATGCCCCGTCCACTTCGTGCAGCAATGGCGTATTGATCTCGCGCCACTCCTGCGCGGTGAGCGGACCGAACGAGGCCGCCAGCAACGCCGCGTTGTCGATACCTTCCTGCAGCGAGCCGAAACGCGTGTCGCGGCCGACGTATTCGCCGATGCGCCCGAGCGCCTCCGGTTCGATATGCGGACCGATGTCGTTGACCAGCATGCGGCCGATGGGCGTTTCGGGCAACCCCGCGAGCGCCATGCCGATCAGGCCGCCCATCGACGTGCCGAACCAGTCCACCTGCGCAACGCAGGTGCGCGCAATGAGCGTGACCATGTCCGCGACGTATTGCGCGACGCCGTAGCCGCGCGGGTCGACGAGCCACGACGAAAGCCCGCGCCCCACGACGTCGGGACAAATCACGCGATACGTACCGCACAGCGCCGCGGCAAGCCTGTCGAAATCGCGGCTCGAACGCGTGAGGCCGTGCACGCACACCAGCACGCGCGGATTGGCGGGGTCGCCCCACTCGGTGTACGCCATACGGTGCAGCCCCGAAGGGCTGAGGCACTGGACGTAATGCTGACGCGGCACGGCAGACGGTTCGGTCATCGCTCAAGTCTCGCTGGTGGCGCCCGTAGGCTGTGAGGCCATTGTAAACGGCTTTGCCTCGCGAAACCGCCGCGAGGGCCGCCGCTCGAGGCACATCGCGGCAGCCATGGCGCGGGCCGTGCCCGCGCGCGGCGGCGGATGCGCCTCCCTATACATGCCATCCGGCATAGACCAATCGGCCGAGGTTTCAAACGCACACGATCGCGCAAGAATGGACCCGTCCAAACGCAAACGGGCGGGACCGAAGTCCCGCCCGCCTCAATCATGCCGCTGCCAGCGACTATGACATCGCCGCAATCAGCTCACCGCGCTCACGTCGAGCGGCGCGCCGGTCTTGGCCTGAATCTCGTCCACCGTCACGCCCGGCGCGAGCTCGGTCACCTTCAGGCCCGCGTCACTCACCTCGATCACGCCAAGGTCGGTGATGATCAGATCGATCACGCCCACGCCCGTGAGCGGCAGCGTGCACGCCTCGAGAATCTTGTGCTGGTCGCCCTTGGCTACATGCTCCATCAGCACGACCACGCGGCCGACACCCGCGACGAGGTCCATCGCGCCGCCCATGCCCTTGATCATCTTGCCGGGGATCATCCAGTTGGCGAGGTCGCCCTTCTCGCTCACCTGCATCGCACCGAGGATCGCGAGGTTGATGTGGCCGCCGCGAATCATCGCGAACGAGTCCGCCGAAGAGAAGATCGACGAACCCGGCAGCGTCGTCACCGTCTGCTTGCCGGCGTTGATCATGTCGGCGTCCACCTCGTCGTCGGTCGGGAAAGGCCCGATGCCGAGCAGGCCGTTTTCCGATTGCAGCCACACTTCCACGCCTTGCGGCACGTGGTTGGCCACCAGCGTCGGCAGACCGATACCGAGATTCACGTAAAAGCCGTCCTGCAGTTCCTTCGCCGCGCGGGCGGCCATTTCGTCACGATTCCATGCCATGGTCGGTCTCCTTTCTCACTTGCCCGCTGCCGTGCGCACGGTGCGTTGTTCGATGCGTTTCTCGGGGTGCGCGTTGAGCACGATGCGCTGCACGAAGATGCCCGGCGTATGGACCGCATCCGGATCGAGTGCGCCGTTCTCGACGATCTCCTCCACCTCCACCACGGTGATCTTGCCCGCCATCGCGCACATCGGGTTGAAGTTACGCGCCGTGCGCCGATAGATCAGGTTGCCCGACTTGTCGGCCTTCCAGGCCTTCACGAGCGCCACGTCGGCCGTGAGCGACGGCTCGAGCACATAGTGCTTGTCGCCGAACTGGCGCGTTTCCTTGCCTTCGGCGATGAGCGTGCCGTAGCCGGTGTTGGTGAAGAATGCCGGGATGCCCGCGCCGCCCGCGCGCAGCTTTTCGGCCAGCGTGCCCTGCGGCGTGAATTCGAGTTCGAGTTCGCCCGCAAGATACTGGCGCTCGAATTCCTTGTTCTCGCCCACGTAGGACGAGATCATTTTCTTGATCTGGCGCGTCGCGAGCAGCAGGCCGAGGCCGAAGCCGTCCACGCCCGCGTTGTTGCTGATGCAGGTGATACCCTTCACGCCCGTATCGCGCAGCGCGCCAATCAGCGCCTCGGGAATGCCGCACAGCCCGAAACCGCCTACCGCGAATGTCTGTCCGTCCTTGACGATGCCTTCGAGCGCGGCAGCCGCGCTTTTATAGACCTTGTTCATCAGTGTCCCTTCCTCGTATGGAAATACGTCGATGCGCTTGTTTGCTGCTTGTTTGCTGATTTTTCGCTGAATGTATTCGTTCGGCCCGGCATGCCGGCGCAGCGAACGCCCGGATGCCTCATTTTAGTCACGCCCGGGTAGTGCTGCCGCGAATCCGGCCCTTCGCGCGCCGTCCCTCCAATGGTTGCAAAGCGTACGCCGGCCGGGCATTGCGGCACAATACGCAAAACTACATAAAGCCATACCCGTATCCCGCTCGCCGCCATGCCCGAACCCGTAACCGCCGCCACCGCACTCGACTACCAGACCGCCTTTCATCTCGCGCCTCTCGGGCTCGTGCTCGCGCGCGAGCGCATCATCGAGGACTGCAACGAAGCGGTGTGCGCCATCTTCCGCTGCCCGCGCGAGGCACTCATCGGCCAGTCATTTCTGGTGCTGTATCCGTCGGTGGTGGAATTCGAGCGCATCGGCGAGCGTATTCCGCCGATCATGACGGCCCAGGGCAGCTACGCCGACGACCGCATCATGAAACGCGCCGACGGCGAGCTCTTCTGGTGCCACGTCACGGGCCGCTCGCTCGACCGCGCGGAGCCGCACGCCGCGGGCGTCTGGACTTTCGAGGATCTGAGCGCCACGCGGCGCGTGGCGGTCGAACTCACGCCGCGCGAGCGCGAAATCGCGGCGCAACTGGTCACGGGCAAGACGAGCAAGCAGATCGGCAAGATTCTCGACATCAGCTCGCGCACGGTGGACATCTATCGCGCGCGGCTCATGCGCAAATACGACACGGGCAACGCCACAGAACTGCTGCAGCGGTTGCTCGGAAATTGAAGCGGTACGGTTATCGCGCGTAGAAACGGCACGCGCAAGGCGGGCGCGCCGTGAAGAAGGAAATCAGCGCGCCTTCACGAGCGGGGCGTTTTCGATGGTCGCGCGCAGCGTATCGGGGATCGGCACGGATTTCCCCGCCGCGTAGTCGATCCAGACGCAGCGCGCATTGCCGCGTGCGTATACGGTTTCGGGCTCATCCACGCGACGCAGCTCGAAGCCGGTATCGAAGCTGCTGCGGCCCGGCTGGCCCACCGTCATCGTGCAGACGATGTCGCCCGGATAGTGCAACTGCTTCAGGAACTCCATCGACGCATTCACGATCACGGGCCCCTGCCCGTTGGCTCGCTCGCTGCTCTCGCCGCCTACGCCGAGGTGCTCGAACCAGGAGATCCGCACCTGCTCCATGTAGCGGAAGTAGACCGTGTTGTTCACATGGCCGAACGCATCCATGTCGCCCCAGCGGATCGGCATGGACATTTCAAAAACGGGGTGATAATCGCTCATTACGCTACTCGTGCTTCGACTTCGTGTGATTCGGAGGCGCGAGTGTACGTCGCGCGGCAGATCGGCGCAGTAAAGCCGGCCTGCGCGTGAATCCCCTGCGGCTCAGGTCAAGGCGAAGCCGTCGTCGGCGGTGATGATCGATCCGTTCATGAAAGCCGATTCGTCCGCGGCCAGCAGCAGCAGCAGACCGTCGAGATCCGCGGGCGTGCCCACGCGGTGGCGCGGCAGCATCGAGACGAGCTTCTGGCCCTGCTCGGTCGCCCAGTGATGATGGTTGATCTCAGTATCGATATAACCGGGACAGATTGCATTCACGTTGATGCCGTGCCGCCCCCACTCGAGCGCCATGGCCTTCGTCATGTGCACGACGGCTGCCTTGCTGATGGCGTAGAGACCGATCTGCGGCAGCACGCTCAAGCCCGCCACCGAGGCGATATTGATGATGCGGTATGCCGGTTTCGAGCCGCCGCCGTTGCCGCGCATGATCATGCGCTTGGCCACTTCCTGGGCGACGAAGAAGGCGCCTCGCGTGTTCGTGTCGAACACGTACTCGAAGTCGGCGGGCGTGACGTCCGCGAGCTTCTGGGTGGTCGAGACGCCCGAGTTGTTGACGAGAATGTCGATGGTTCCCGCCTCGGTCTCCGCATGCGCAACCGCTGAGCGGATGCTCTGGTAATCCGTCACATCGAGCGAAACCACATGCGCGGCGCCTCCGCCGGCCTCGATTTCGGCGCGCAGTTCCTTGAGACGCTCCACGCGGCGGCTCGCCAGCACGACCTTCGCGCCGGCCTGCGAGAGCACCTGGGCAAAACGCTTGCCCAGACCGCTCGACGCGCCGGTGATCATCGCCACCTTACCTTCCAGATTGATCGAACGGCCCATTTTCGCTTCCTGTTCAAGGATGAAAGAGCGCCGGAATGCGCCACCGGCGGCGTGCCGGGCATTCTGGCATAAAATAGAACGATCGTGCCAATGTTGACCGGTTGGGTTGCGGCCCGGGAAACGTTACCCGACAATACGAACCCGAAAAAAGCATTCTAATGGCAAGAGGAGCTTTAATGACCCCCGCAAGTCTTTTGGAGCAATACGGCCCACGCGAGTCGATGGAATACGACGTGGTGATCGTGGGTGGCGGCCCGGCGGGCCTGTCCGCGGCGATCCGCCTGAAGCAACTGGCAGCAGAAAAAGGCGCCGAGATTGGCGTATGCGTGCTGGAGAAGGGCTCGGAGATCGGGGCGCATATCCTCTCGGGCGCGGTCATGGACCCGCGCGCCATCGACGAACTCATTCCCGACTGGAA
>JAITTX010000235.1 GCA_031286755.1 Paraburkholderia sp. | reverse complement strand
GCGATCGACGAGACCGAGCGCCGCCGCGCCAAGCAGATGGCCTTCAACGAGGAGCACGGCATCGTGCCGCGCGGCGTGGTCAAGCGCATCAAGGACATCATCGACGGCGTCTACAACGTCGACGAGGCCCGCGCCGAGCTGCGCGAGGAGCAGGAGCGCGCGAAGTTCGAGGACATGAACGAAAAGCAGATCGCGAAGGAGATCAAGAAGCTCGAGAAGCAGATGATGGACTACGCGAGGAATCTCGAATTCGAGAAGGCCGCGCAGGCGCGCGACCAGCTCGCGGTGCTGCGCCGGCGCGTGTTCGGGGCGAATGTGGGCGATCATCCGGCCTGATCCGCGCCCGTTTGGGTAGCGGCGGGGCAGCAGTCAGGTAGCGTCCAGCCAGGAAAGGGCGCATGCGCAGCGGAAGTTTTTGCGCATGCGCCCTTTTTGCGTGTACGCCTGGCCCATCCGCACGCCACGTGTTGTTGGCATTTCGTCGCGAGCCGGCAATGAAAATGAAAACCAGGCCGGGCTTGTCGTAAGCCCGCGTTAATAAAACGTCGCTAAAACCCTGTTGCAGTGAGGCTTTCCGCGTGCAGCACTTTGTTCCACATCAACATCGGTGTTAAACTCCGCCATTATTGAGAATTGTTCGCATTAGCGTTATTACGTACCTGTGCCGGACGACTCGATTGTCATATCACTCATAAGAACATCAGGAGTTTCGATGCGGATCCATTCTCTCTTGCGCGGCACCGTCGTCGTGGCGGCCGCGAGCGCGGCGTTCGCGGCTCAGGCGGCCGAATACCCGATCGGCAAGCAGCAAATCCAGGGCGGCATGGAGATCGGTGCGGTCTATCTGCAGCCGATCACGATGGAGCCGGAGGGCATGATGCGCAAGGCGTCGGATTCCGACATCCACCTGGAGTCGGACATCCACGCGGTCAAGAACAACCCGACGGGCTTCGCCGAGGGCGACTGGATGCCGTATCTGCAGGTTCACTACGAGCTGACCAAGCCGGGTTCGAGCTACGTGCAAAAGGGCGACCTGATGCCGATGGTCGCGAACGACGGTCCGCACTATGGCGACAACGTCAAGCTCGCGGGTCCGGGCAAGTACCACCTGAAGCTGATCGTCGAGGCGCCGATGCAGACGGGCCACATGGCGTTCGGCCGTCACGTCGACAAGGAAACGGGCGTGGGCCCGTGGTTCAAGCCCATCACGCTCGAATACGATTTCCCGTTCGCGGGCATCGGCAAGAAGGGCGGCTACTAAAGCATGCTGGCCTCGTCGGGCTCGTGGCCCGGCAGGCCGCGCGCCGCTCGCACGGCGAGGCCGTGCAGGAAGGGCAGGACGAAAGGCTGGGCACAAGGCAGTACACAAGGAGCAGGTAAGACCGATGACTGGAATCCGGAAGTTTGCGGCGCTCGCGCTCAGCGCGTCTTTTGCAGCGTCGCTGGCGGGCGTGGCCAATGTCGCGTACGCCGCCGATCTGCCGACGTTCAAGCTGGAAATGACCGACGGCAAGCTCAATCCCGCGCGCATCGAGGTGCCGGCGGGCAAGCGCATCAAGATCGAGGTGCGCAACACGGGCAAGGGCGCGGCGGAATTCGAGAGCGTCCAGTTGCGCAAGGAAAAGGTGCTGGCGCCGGGCGCGGACTCGTTCGTCGTGATCGCGCCGCTGGATCCGGGCGAGTACAAGTTTTTCGACGATTTCCATCAGCAGGCGCAGGGCGTGATCGTCGCCAAGTGATCATTGCCAGACGAGCGCCGCGGAATGAGCGTCGCGAAGTAGAGAACGTGGCCGGCGCGTGAGCCGGCGGCAGGAGGTGTGTCAATGGGTCAGGTATTGTTCATCGTCTGGCGGGAGAGCGTCGAAGCGCTGCTCGTCGTCGGCATTCTGTATGCGTGGTTGAAGAACGGCGACGCCGGCGCGCGGCGCGGCTTGCCGTATCTGTGGGCCGGCGTGGGGCTCGGCGTGCTGGCGGCGGTCGCGCTGGGCGCGGCGCTCGTGGGCTTCACGGAAGTGCTGTCCGGCGACGCGCAGGATTACTTCCAGACCGGCATGGTGCTGGTCGCATGCGTGCTGATCGTGCAGATGGTGCTGTGGATGAAGCAGCACGGGCGCACGCTCAAGCGCGAGATGGAGCAGTCGCTCGAGCAGACCACGCGCGACGCGAACTGGTGGGGTATCACGGTGCTGGTCGCGCTCGCCATCGCGCGCGAGGGCAGCGAGACGGTGATCTTCCTGTATGGCCTCGGCTTCGGCCAGTCGGGCCACGTGGATGCGGGCCAGTACATGGCCGTGCTGCTGGGCCTCGGCCTCGCGTTCCTCACGTTCTACCTGCTGCAACTGGGCGGCAAGGTGTTCTCGTGGCGCCACTTCTTCCGCGTCACCGAGATCATGCTGCTGTTCCTCGGCGCGGGCCTGTTCCAGACCGGCGTCGACAAGCTCATCGACAAGGAAATCCTGCCGACCATCATCGACCAGGTGTGGAACTCGTCGGCACTCCTCGACGATTCGAGCACCTTCGGCTCGCTCGTCGCGACGCTCACGGGCTACCGCGCCCATCCGGCGCTCATGAACCTGATCGCTTATGCGGTGTACTGGCTCGTGGTGGGGTTCCTCGCGCGCCGCGCGGGCGGGCGCACCGCCGCCGTGACCAAGAGGAAGGCAGCATGAGTTGTGCGTCGACCCCGGGCGCGGGCCAGCAGCCGCTGCGGCAAGGCCGGCTCGCCCAGGCGGGCCAATGGATGCAGCGGCACGGCGCGGCCATTCGCGCCGTGCAGTGGGTCGTCGTGGCGGTCTATGCGTTCCTGATCCTCGTGCCCGCGGTCATGCCGCTGCCCGACGACACGGCGCATCTGTGGAATAACCTCACGCTGGCGGCGCAGTTCGTGTTCTGGGGCATCTGGTGGCCGTTCGTGCTGCTCTCGATGGTGCTGCTCGGGCGCGTGTGGTGCGGCGTGCTTTGTCCCGAAGGCGCGCTCAGCGAATTCGCGAGCAAGTTCGGGCGCGGCAAGTCCATCCCGCACTGGATGCGCTGGGGCGGCTGGCCGTTCGTGGCGTTCGGCCTCACCACCATCTACGGACAGATGGTGAGCGTCTACCAGTACCCCAAGGCGGTGCTGCTCGTGCTGGGCGGCTCCACGCTCGGCGCGATGGTGATCGGCTTTCTGTACGGGCGCGAAAAGCGCGTCTGGTGCAAGTATCTCTGCCCCGTGAACGGGGTTTTTTCGCTTCTGGCGCGGCTCGCGCCGTTTCACTTCAAGGTGAACGAGGACGCCTGGCGCAACTCGTACACGCACGGCGAGCATGGCGGACATCGCGTGATTCCCGTGAACTGCGCGCCGCTCGTGCCGCTGCGCAACATGAAGGGCGCCGCCGCGTGCCATATGTGCGGCCGTTGCAGCGGCCATCGCGACGCGATCGCGCTCACGTGGCGCTCGCCTTCGGAGGAAGTGGTCGGGCTCGGCGACAAGCAGGCGAGCGGCTGGGACACCGCGCTCATTTTGTACGGTCTGCTTGGCATTGCGATCGGCGCGTTTCACTGGACCGCCTCGCGCTGGTTCGTCGACCTCAAGCAGTTGGTCGCGGGCTGGCTCATCGACCGGAACATCACCTGGCCGCTCGAGACCAACGCGCCGTGGTTCCTGCTCACGCACTACCCGGCGCAAAACGACGTGTTCTCCTGGCTCGACGGCACCATGATCGTCGGCTACATCGTCGTGACGGGGCTCGTCTACGGCACGGCGCTGCTCGCGATTCTCGCGCTCTCGAGCGCGTTGCTCGGCCGCTTCGAGATGCGCCGCCTGCATCACTTCGCGCAGGCGCTCATTCCGCTCGCGGGCGCGGGCGTGTTCCTCGGGCTTTCGGCCACCACGCTCTCGCTCCTGCGCGCGGAGCACGTGCCGCTCGACTGGGCCGCGAGTGTTCGCATTGCCATCCTCGCCATCACCAATGCGTGGAGCGCGTGGCTCGCGTGGCGCGTCACGGGCCGCTACAGCACGCGGCTGTGGCAGCGCGCGCTCGCGCTCGCGGGCTTCTGCGCGGCGCTCGCCGTGGTCGACAGCGCCTGGTGGCTCATGTTCTGGGGCTGGGCGCATTAAGCGCGTAGTGCATGCGAGCCGCATGGTGCACTGCATCAGCGTGATTGACCGCGAATGACGGGTATACGCAGAAGGGCAGCGCCACGGCGTGAGTGTGCGTGTAATCTCAAAAAACCGGATTGGCAGGGACGCCATCCGGTTTTTGATTTTTCGGAGAGACGTATGCGAACGCGAGCAGTACTGACCGACGAAGACGTAACGAAAGTGGCCGAAGCGGCCGTCGCGCACGCCCGTGCGAACGAGTGGAACGTGACGGTTTCGATCGTCGACGACGGTGGGCATCTGCTGTATTTGCGCCGTCTCGATGGTGCGCCGCCCATCAGCAGCGAAGTGGCTCCGGGCAAGGCCCGCACGGCCGCGCTGGGGCGCCGCGAAAGCCGCTTTTTCGAAGAGATGATCCGCGATGGCCGCACGGCGTTCTTGAGCGTGCCGCTTCCGGCGATGCTCGAAGGGGGTGTGCCGATCATTGCGAACGGGGACGTGATTGGCGCCGTGGGTGTTTCGGGCGTGAAGGCCGATCAGGACGCGGCCATCGCGAGAGCGGGCATCAAGGCGCTCAACCTCGACTAGGCAGGGCGGACATGGCGCGCATCCGCGCGTCATGATGTGTGGTGCAGGTGCAGCAAAAACAGAAAGCCGCGGCAGGGTCCGCGGCTTTTTGCTTCGTGCGGCAAGCGCTTCGCGCGCCGCTACGGTTCAGGAGTGAGAACAAAAAAACGGCGTGGCTGGCTGCGACGGCTGCTTGAAGGAGGGATGCACGAACGAAGGGGTCTAGTCTCGCGTGCAAGCCGTCGTTGCTGGCTAATGCCCAACGCCTCTCTGGGAGGCGGTCCCCACAATACCCGGTACGAAAAACTAGAACGTCACTTGGTCAGAATCAGCTTGCCCAGCCGCGTTGCGCGCAACTGGTAAGTCTCGCCGTTGTGCACGATGCTCACGTGGCTGCGGCCTTGCAGCAGCGCGGCGCTTTCGAGCGCGCGCTCGCCGCCCGGTTGCGGGCTGGCCGCAGCGTTGGTTACCGAACCGGCCGGGCCGCCGCTTTTGCGCGTTACCGCGGGCGTCGCCGGTTTCTGCGCACGCGCGCCCGTGAGGGCGGCGCCGGAGCGGTGCAAGCTGAGTGTCGACGAGCGATTGAATTCGGTCATGAGCGTGACGGGGTTGGATCTCGATTCGATGGGTTTATATTAAATGATAATCGTTCCCATTTGCAATTTTGAGAAATTCATCGAATCCGGACGACGATAGTTTGATGCAAGGCCGTTCGTTGGACCACGACGCCCGGCGTGAGGCCGGGCGCGGTCCCGGGAGCGGCGTGGTCTAGATCGAGAGCCGCGGCGCGGCGGCTCGATGTGGCGGCTCAGTGCAGCGGCGCCTGCGGCTCGCCCAGTCCCTGCACGTACTGGCGAATGAGCCGCACGGTGTCGATATCCGACTCGCGATACGCCGACTTCACGATCTCCGAAGTCTGGCGATCGTCTTCCGTATCGGCCGTGGGCAGCGTCGTGCGGTACTCGAAGCGCAGGAACAGTTGCAGCGCGTCGGGCTGCTCGATCGTCATCGTGAGGGAGCCGCCCACGTGCTCGGCGGTCGGGAGGATGTCGTAGCGCACGCTCTCGTCCGGCGTGAGCGTGACGCGGTCGCGCACCGTGGCGTGACCGTAGTGCAGCTCGCGCTCGAGCGTGTTGCCCTCGCGCGCGAGAATCGTGCAGTCGTCGAGGCCGATCACGAAAAGCTGCGGTTGCTCGGCGCGCAGCACGAGGCCTTCCCAAAGCTGCTCGCGCGTCATGGGCTGGACGAGCGGGTTCAACGGGTCGTTGATCTGGATATGGTGTTCGAAATTCAAGGCGAGGCCTTCCTCTGGCTATTTCCGTCCGCAGCCGATCAAGCGGCGACGAGGCCCGAGCGGATCGAGATCGTGTTCGTCAAGACCTTGTGGACCGGGCAGGCATTGGCGATCTGCAGCAAGCGCTCGCGCTGCTCGTCCGAGAGCGGGCCTTCGAGCGCGATCTGGCGATCGATCGTGGTGCCCGCGCTGCCGGTTTCCATCGAGAGCTTCACGCGCACGCCTTCGAGCGGCCACTCCTTCCTCTGCGCATACATCTTCAG
>JAITTX010000251.1 GCA_031286755.1 Paraburkholderia sp. | reverse complement strand
GCGGTATGGCTGCACCGTCACGGGCATCGCGGACCGGGCGACCCACCTGTCTACCGAGGCGTGCCAGGACGTCCCAGGGCGTACCACGAACAAGGAGAACGACATGAACGACGAGGCTCAGTCCAACGGCGGCAAAAGCAAAGAGGCCGGCAAAGAAGCGGGCAAGGCGGCGAGCGGCAACGGCAAGCACCGCAGCCCGAACGACCAGCCCTGCTTCGATCCCACCGCGTACGGCAACGGTCCCGACGATTTCGTCACCGACATGACCGAGAACGCCGCGATCACGCATCATGCGATCCAGATCGGCCGCGAGGTGATTGCCTATACCGCGACCGCGGGGCATCTCGTCACGGTCGACCCGAGCAGTTCGCAGCCGAACGCCAAGATCTTCTACGTGGCGTTCACGAAGGACGGCGTGCAGGCCCCAGACCGGCCCGTCACGTTCTTCTACAACGGCGGCCCGGGCTCGTCCTCGGTGTTCGTGCTGCTCGGCTCGTTCGCCCCCAGGCGCATCAAGACCTCCATGCCGGGCTTCACGCCGCCCGCGCCGTATGCGCTCGAAGACAATCCGGACAGCCTGCTCGACAAGAGCGATCTGGTCTTCGTCAACCCGGTGGGGACGGGCTATTCGGCGGCCATCGCGCCGCATCACAATCGCGACTTCTGGGGCGTGGACCAGGACGCGGACTCGCTCAAGCAGTTCATCAAGCGCTACCTGAGCGCCAACGACCGCTGGAATTCTCCCAAGTTTCTGTTCGGAGAATCGTATGGCACGGCGCGTAGCTGCGTGCTCGCGTATCGCCTTCACGAAGACGGCGTGGACCTGAACGGCATCACCTTGCAGTCGTCGATTCTCGACTACACGCAAAGCGGCAATCCGCTGGGCGCGCTGCCCACGGCGGCGGCCGACGCGTGGTACCACAAGCGTCTGGGCGTGAAACCGGCGCCCAAAGACTTGCAGACCTTCATGGCCCAGGTGGCTCAGTTCGCGCGCACGGATTACCGGGTCGCGCTGGAAAAATTCCCCGATCCGAAAAATCCGGCGATTCCCGCTACGCTCAAGAAACTTTCACAATATACGGGCATCGATACGCAGACGCTGGAATCCTGGAATCTCGACATCGCCGCCTATGACAACCGCGGCAACTCGCTGTTTCTCACCACGCTGCTCAAGGACAAGGGCGTGGCGCTCGGGTCGTACGACGGCCGCGTGACCGCCATCGACACGGGCATCGCGGGCAACATCGACCCGAATTCAGGCGGCAACGACCCCACCATGACGGCGGTGAGCGGGGTGTACACGGCCATGTGGAACAGCTATTTGAACGAGACGCTCAAGTTCCGCACCAACTCGTCGTTCACGGACCTCAACGATCAGGCGTTCAAGAACTGGAACTTCAGCCACATCGACCCGACGGGCGCGCAAACGGGCGTGGACGCGCAGGGCAATATCGTGCTCTACACGGCCGGTGATCTTGCGGCGGTGATGGCGCTCAATCCGGACTTGCGCGTGCTTTCCGCCAACGGCTACTACGATTTCGTCACGCCGTTCTACCAGACCGTGATCGATCTGCAGAAGATGCCGCTCGTCGACCAGAAGGTGCGCAACAACCTGAGCGCGCGCTTCTACCCCTCGGGGCACATGGTGTATCTCGACGGCGCCTCGCGCACGGCGCTCAAGGCCGATCTCGCGAAGCTCTACCAGAGCGCGGTGGCGGACCGGCCAGCGGTCGCACGCATCCGCGCGCTGCAGCGCATGAGCACGATGAGCGCGATGCATCATTGATGCGTACCGAGCCCCCGGCGGACCGGCCGGGCCGGGGATGGTGCGCCAAAGGCGCGGCGTGGCGGCGAGGCTAGTCCCAGCGCCCCCGCGCCATGGCCGCGAGGCACGCGCGCGCATCGCCCTGCACGATGCGCGCCGCGCACGCGATCATGAGATTCTTCGACAGGCCGAAATCCTCCACCAGAAAACCGCGCTCGCATAGCCGGCCCTGCGGGCCGGGGTGCGAGGGCACGCGCTCGATCAGCGTGCCGGTGTCGGCCGTGTAAGCCCAGATTTCCTTGCCCAGCGCGGCGGCAAAGCCGATCTCGAATGCCGTGCCCGAGTCGGGCTCGCCCGGGCCGCGAAAATCGTTGACATTTGCCATCACGATCTCCGCGCTGCGGATGGTGTCGATATTCGCGCGATAGATCCACGCCGCCTGGCGCGGACCGTCCAGGTCGGCGGGCACATGCGCGTCCAGCGGGTAAAGCCCTTCGAAACCGAATTCGCCGCACGTGGCGACGAGGTGGGCGCCGTGCGCGAGCGCATCGGGGCGAAATACGTCGAAGCCGGCGAGGTAGACGCGCGGGCGACGGGGCGGGGCGGCATGACTCATGAGCTGCGCTCCTCCATGCGATGTGTCCGATACGAAACTCGACTGACGATTCTAGCCCGGCGCCGGACTTGAGCGCAGATTCGCCATGCTTACATAAAGTTGACATTGACGATTGCGCGCCGCTACGATTATGCGCTTCGCATGTGTGGCCCGGCGTGGATGTGACCGGTAACAATCAGTAGCCCTCGAGTAGTCCCGGCGCCCGCGGTGCGAAGCATAAGACCCGATTTTTCGGCCGGCGGCGTGGCTGCAAATGAGTGCGCGAACGCATGAACGACGTGCCATACCCGCCAGATCCATGATGTGGAGACCATGAGTACCATTACCAGCGGCCTTGCGAGCGCCGAACGACAAAATCTCGAAGCGCGGGCCTACGCGAAAGCGACCCTGCGTCTGCTGCCCTTTCTCTTTCTTTGCTATGTCGCGGCCTATCTCGACCGTGTGAACGTCGGTTTCGCCAAGCTGCAAATGCTGAGCGACCTGCAATTCAGTGAGACCGTCTATGGTCTGGGCGCGGGCATCTTTTTCATCGGCTACTTCTTCTTCGAGGTCCCAAGCAATATTCTCATGCACCGCGTGGGCGCGCGCAGGTGGATCGCGCGCATCATGCTCACGTGGGCGGTGATATCGGCGGCCTCGATGTTCGTGAAGACGCCCACCCAGTTCTATCTCGTGCGTTTCCTGCTGGGCGTGGCCGAAGCCGGTTTCTTCCCCGGCATCGTGCTCTATCTCACCTACTGGTTTCCCGCCGCGCGGCGCAGCCGCATGAACGCGCTCTTCATGATCGGCATTCCGGTTGCCGGCGTGCTGGGCGGCCCGGTTTCCGGGTGGATCCTCTCGGCTTTCGACGGCCGGGACGGCTGGGCGAGCTGGCAATGGCTGTTCCTCATCGAAGCGCTGCCTTCGTTCGTGCTCGGCGTGATCACGCTGTTCTATCTGCCCAACAGCATTCGCACGGCGAAATGGCTTTCGGATGAGGAGCGCGCCGTGCTCGAGGAAAACATCGAGCGCGACCAGGCGGGCAAGGGCCACGCGTCGATCGCCTCGGTGTTCGGCAATGGCCGCGTGTGGCTCATGGCGATCATCTACTTCTGCTGCATGATGGGCCTCTACGGCATCAGCTTCTACCTGCCCACGCTCATCAAGGCGAGCGGCGTGAAGAGCGCGCTCGACGTGGGCCTGCTGACCGCCATTCCCTATGCCTGCGCCGTGTTCAGCATGCTGTTCGTGGCCAAAAGCGCGGACCGCCATGGCGAGCGCCGCTGGCACTTCGCGATCGCCTCGCTGGCCTCCGCGCTCGGGCTCTACTTCAGCACGGTGTTCGGCAACAACGTGCCGCTCGCGCTGCTCGCGCTGTCGGTTGGCGCCGCCGGCATGCTCGCGACCATGCCGGTCTTCTGGACCTGGCCGAGCGCGATACTCGCGGGCGGCTCGGCCGCCGCGGCCATCGGCATGATCAATTCGATCGGCAATCTCGCGGGCTTCGTGAGCCCGACGATCATCGGCTGGATGAAGGACGTCACGCATAGCACCAACGCGGGCATGTACTGCGTGGCGGCGGCGATGGTTCTCGGCGCGGCGCTCTCGCTGCTGCAGCCCAAGGAGATCGTCAACGGCTGAGCCTGCATGCGAGGCATTGGCGACACGAAAGCAGCGGACGGGTCCGCTGCTTTTTTTTCGTCGCGGATTTCGCGCGGCGGCATTCGCGAGCTAACATCGCATTGATCGCGCTGGACAACGCGCCCGGCGAGCAGCTCGATCATGCGAGTCGCGCGCGTTGTGCATGGCGCATCACTTCACGAATCGAAACGAATATCGGGCATGGGGGAGCGAGTCATGAACCGGCTCAAGCGCATGGCGGAGGTGCGGGGTTTGGCCGTGACGGCAACGCTTGCGCTGCCGTTGTTGCTGGCGTCGCTGGTGCAACCCGCTCACGCGCAGGTGGCGCAGCCCACGCTCGAAAAGATCCGGGCCGCGAACATGATTGCAATCGGCTATCGCGAGACTTCCGTGCCGTTTTCGTATGTGGATGCGAACGGCAACGTGATCGGTTTTTCGCAGGACATCTGCAATCATGTCATCAGTGCCGTGAAGGCGAAAACGCATCGCCCGAACCTGGCGGTGCGCTTCATTCCCGTGACTTCGCAGAACCGCATTCCGCTCGTGCAGAACGGCACCGTCGACCTCGAATGCGGCGTCACCACCAATCTCCAGGCGCGCCACAGCCAGGTGACGTTTTCCGATACCTTCTTTGTCGCCAGCACGCGGCTCCTGACGCGCAAGGATTCGGGCATCCACGATTTCGGGGACCTCGTGGGCAAGACCGTGCTCACCAATCAGGGCACGACGTCCGAGCGCATCCTGCGGCGCATGAATCTCGAGAAGCACATGAACATGCAGGTGATCAGCGCGAAGGATTACAGGCAGGGGCGCGCGATACTCGAATCGGGCCGCGCGGTCGCCTATATGATGGACGACGTACTGCTGGCGGGCACGAGATCGTTGACCGCGCATCCATCTGAATGGGTGATCGTCGGCACGCCGCAATCCTGGGAGGCCTATGCATTCATGCTGCGCAACGGCGACCCGGACTTCCAGCGGCTCGTGAACGACACGATGAGCGCGCTCATGAAAAGCGGCGAGATCGAGGCGCTCTATACGAGGTGGTTCGACCAGCCGGTGCCGCCCAGGGGCGTGAATTTCCGCTTTCCGATGAGCGATACGCTGCGCGCGCTATACGCCGCGCCGAACGACCGCGCACTCGACTGATCGCGTTGCCGTTGCGCGGATCCGTGCTCCAGAGGCCCATGGGGCGCATAAGGGGGCTTTGGCGTTCGCCGCGCGGACGTGAGATGATTCCGGTCCCGGCGCGCGCGGACGGGGCGCGCCGGCAAGCCCGGATTGGCAAGGCCCCGTGCTCAATGAGCATGGCCCATGCGCGCGGCGAATCAATGAACGGGAGCGGACATGCAGGAAGCAGGCAATACGGTAGTGATCGTCGGGGCGGGGCACGCGGGCGGCAATGCGGCGGCGCTGCTGCGGCAGTATGGTTTCGAGGGGCGCATCGTGCTGGTGGGCGAGGAGCCGGTGCCGCCGTATCATCGCCCGCCGCTGAGCAAGACCTACCTGAAGGGCGAGCAGGAGCTCGAGCGGCTCTGGCTCAAGCCGCGCCAGTTCTACGACGACCAGCGCATCGAACTGAAGCTCGGCGCGCGCGCCCAGTCGCTCGACTGCGCGAGCCACACGCTCGCGCTCAGCGACGGGACCACGCTGCACTACAGCAAACTCATTCTCGCGACCGGCTCGACGCCGCGCGCGCTCACATTGCCCGGGCACGAGCTCGCGGGCGTCATGGCGCTGCGCTCGCTTGCCGACGCCGACGTGCTGCGCGAGCGTGTGAAGCCTGGCGAGCGGATCGTCGTGATCGGCGCGGGCTATATCGGCCTGGAGGCCGCCGCCTCCGCCCGCCAGCTCGGCCACGAAGTGACAGTGCTGGAGGCCGCGCCGCGCGTGCTGGGGCGCGTGACCGGCGAGACCGTTTCCACGTTCTATGAGAACGAACATCGCGCGCAAGGCGTCGATCTGCGCCTGAACGCGAAGATCGAGGCGTTCGTGGGCGAGCACGGCAAACTCGCGGGCGTGAAGCTCGCGGGCGGCGAGATCGTGCCGGCCACGCTCGCGTTGATCGGCATCGGCATCATGCCGAACATCGCGCTCGCGCAGGCCGTGGGCATTGCCTGCACCAACGGCATTCAAGTCGATGAGGATGCGCGCACGTCCGACCCCGACGTGTTCGCCATTGGCGACTGCGCGAGCCGGCCGCTTGCGCACTACAGCCGCACGGGGCGCCTCGAGAGCGTGCACAACGCGGTGGAGCAGGCGAAGCTCGCCGCTTCGGCCGTCGTGGGGAAGGCACGGCCCGCGTGCGACGCGCCGTGGTTCTGGTCCGATCAATACGATCTCAAGCTGCAGACGGTGGGCCTGAACGAAGGCTATGACGAGACGGTCGTGCGCGGCGACCCGGCCGCGCGCCGCTTCGCCGTCTACTACCTGAAAGACGGCGCGCTGCTGGCGGTCGACGCGGTGAGCTCGATGCCGGATTTCCTGTTTGGCAAGAAGCTCGTGGGCTCGGGCAAGCGGCTCGACGTCGCCGCCTTGCGTGATCCCGGCACGGACCTCGGCAAGTTCGCGGCGGCCACGCTGGCGTAAAGCGCGAATGCGAGCGCGAACGCGTCTCGCGGCGGCAGGCGCTCACGCCAGGCGGGCATCGTGAAGAGGCGCGTCGTGACTCTCGGATAGAATGCAGGCGCGCGCCGGTGCGCGCCTGGAGATCGACGCGATGGAACAACGCTCCCGTTTCGGCGCGAGCCTGCTGCCTTATCTGCTGGTCGGCCCACAGCTCGCGGTCACGGCCGTCTTCTTTCTCTGGCCCGCGGGCGTCGCGCTCCTGCAATCCACGCAGACCGAGGACGCCTTCGGCACCTCTTCGGAATTCGTCGGCTTCGCGAATTTCGCGCATCTCTTCAAAGACCCGCTGTATCTGGACTCCATCAAGACCACGGTGGTGTTCGCGGCGCTCGTGACCGTGTGCGGGCTGGTGCTTTCGCTCGCGCTCGCCGCCATGGCGCATCACGTCACGCGCGGCAAGCGTTTTTACCAGACCTTCCTGATCTGGCCGTATGCGGTGGCGCCGGTCATTGCCGCGGTGCTCTGGGGCTTTCTCTTCAATCCGAGCATCGGTCTCGTGACTTACGCGCTCGCGCGCGCGCACGTGATATGGAATCACGCGCTCAATCCCGGGCAGGCCATGACGCTCGTGGTGATCGCGTCCGTGTGGCAGCAGATCAGCTACAACTTTCTGTTCTTCTATGCGGGGCTGCAGGCCATTCCGCAGTCGCTCTTCGAGGCCGCGGCCATCGACGGAGCGGGGCCGGTGCGGCGATTCTTCGGCATTGCCTTGCCGCTGCTTTCGCCCACTAGTTTCTTTCTGCTCGTCGTGAACGTGGTCTACGCGCTCTTCGACACCTTCCCGGTGATCGACGCGGCAACGGGCGGCGGCCCGGGGCAGGCGACGCGCACGCTCGTGTACAAGATTTTCGACGAAGGCTTTCGCGGGCTCGATATCGGCAGTTCGGGCGCGCAGTCCGTGGTGCTGATGCTGCTCGTCACGGCGCTCACGATCTTCCAGTTCCGCTTCATCGAACGGCGGGTGCAATACTGATGATCGAGAACCGCAAATACTTCAACCTCTTCTGCCACGCGATGCTGCTGCTCGGCGTGGCCATCGTGGCATTTCCCGTGTACGTCGCGTTTTGCGCGGCGACGATGAACGCGCAGGAGGTGTTCTCGGTGCCGCTTTCGCTCGTGCCCAGCACGCATTTGCTCGCGAACGTGGCAACTATCTGGAACGTGGGCACGGGCAATGCCGCGAGCCCGTTCGGCAAGATGCTGCTCAACAGTGTCATCACCGCGCTGGTGATCTCGGTGGGCAAGATCGCCATCTCCATCATTTCCGCCTATGCGATCGTGTTTTTCCGCTTTCCGTTCCGGCGCCTGTCGTTCTGGCTGATCTTCGTGACGCTGATGCTGCCCGTGGAAGTGCGCATCTTTCCCACGGTGCAGGTGGCGGCCACGCTGCATCTCACCAACACCTATGCGGGCCTCACGTTGCCGCTGATCGCCTCGGCCACCGCGACGTTCCTGTTTCGGCAGTTCTTTCTCACGCTGCCCAACGAATTGATCGAGGCGGCGCGCATCGACGGCGCGGGGCCACTGCGCTTCTTCTGGGATGTGGTGCTGCCGCTCTCGAAGACGAATATCGCGTCGCTCTTCGTCATCACGTTCATTTACGGCTGGAACCAGTATTTGTGGCCGCTCCTCATGTCGAGCACGGCGCCCATGACCACGGCCGTGGTCGGTATCAAGAGCATGATTTCGAGCGGCGACGCGGCCACGCAATGGCATCTCGTGATGTGCGCGACGATGATCGCGATGCTGCCGCCGCTCGTGGTGGTGCTCGCAATGCAGCGCTGGTTCGTGCGCGGGCTCGTGGACGTGGAGAAGTGATGGGCGGGACAACGGGCCAGCGCGGCATGCATATAACGAATGAAAGGGAGACGGCATGGCGGCATTGAGCATGCGGGGCGTGACGAAATCGTACGACGGGGCGCAGCGCGTGTTGCACGGCATCGACGTGGATGTGGCCGATGGCGAGTTCATGGTGCTCGTGGGGCCGTCCGGGTGCGGAAAATCCACGCTGCTGCGCATAGTGGCGGGACTCGAAAGCGTGAGCTCGGGCGAGATTTCGATTGGCGGCCAGGTGGTCAATCGCATGGAGCCCAAGGACCGCGACATCGCCATGGTGTTTCAGAACTACGCGCTGTATCCGCATATGAGCGTGGCGCGCAACATGGGCTACAGCCTCAAGCTGCAGGGGCTCGAGCGCCGCGAGATCGACGCGCGCGTGACGGCCGCCGCCGAGATCCTTGAGCTTGGCGCGCTGCTCGAGCGCAAGCCGCGCGAGCTGTCGGGCGGGCAGCGCCAGCGCGTGGCGATGGGGCGGGCCATCGTGCGCGAGCCCTCGGTGTTCCTCTTCGACGAACCGCTTTCGAATCTCGATGCGAAGCTGCGCGTGCAAATGCGCCTGGAGATCCAGCGGTTGCACGCCCGCCTGCGCACGACGAGCCTGTACGTCACGCACGACCAGATCGAGGCGATGACGCTCGCGCAGCGCGTGATGGTGCTCAACGGCGGGCGCGCGGAGCAGATCGGCACGCCAGGCGAAGTTTATGACCGGCCGGCGTCGATGTTCGTGGCGAGCTTCATCGGCTCGCCGGCCATGAATCTGCTGCGCGGCCGCGTGAGCGCCGACGGCCGGCGCTTCGAAACGGCTGGCATGGGCCCGCAACTGCCTTTGCCGCTGGAGCAGCTTCCCGCTGCCTTGCGCGCGGTGCTGGAGCCGGGGCGCGAATGCGTGCTGGGCGTGCGCCCCGAGCACATGCGGGGCAATGGCGGCGTGCAGGCGCAAGCGGGCGAGGCCGTCTCGCTCGAGGTCGAAACCTGCGAGTTGCTTGGCGCGGACAATCTCGCTCATGGCCGCTGGGGCGGAAATGACGTGGTCGTGCGCCTGCCGCACGAGATGCGTCCCGCGCGCGGCGAGCGCATTGCCTTGTGCCTGCCGCCGGCGCGCCTGCATTTCTTCGACCCCGCCGAGGGAACCCGCCTCGGCTGAGGCGCCAATGTCGTAACATGTCGCTTCGGGCCGGCTTGCAGCGCCAGCCCGCGCCGCGCGTTGCATCGGTTTCGTTTCGGTTCCGCTTCGGTTTCGTATCGGAAAGCGCGCGCGCCGCACGGATTTCCTATCGGCAACAGACATCACCAGGCGACATGGCCGCATTCCTCACGCTCCAACCGCGCTCGCGGCACCCAGCAATCGCTCACGGCGGCCACGCTGCCCATGCCGCCCGCGCGCCGCACGGAGGCCGCGTTTGAGCGCGCGCGAATTGCCCGCGGGGCTGATGCTCGTCCACGGCAACGAGCCCGAGCGTCTGCGCGACCTGATCGTGCAATGGATCGGCCAGCACCCCATTGCGCCGCTCGAAAAGGAAATGTTGCTCGTGCAGAGCAACGGCATCGCGCAATGGCTCAAGCTCGCCTTTGCCGCAGACCCAGAGGACGGCGGCTGCGGCATTGCGGCCGCGCTCGAAATGTCGCTGCCGTCGCGCTTTCTCTGGGCGGTCTACCGCGCCGTGCTGGGCGAGGACGCGGTGCCGCCCGTTTCCCCGTTCGACAAGTCGCGCCTCGTCTGGCGTCTCATGCGCATGTTGCCCGCGTTGCTCGATACGCCCGGCTATGAACCGCTCAAGCGCTTCATGGCGAATGACGAGGAGCAGCGCAAGTGTTTCCAGCTCGCGCAGCGCGTGGCCGATCTGTTCGACCAGTACCAGGTGTATCGCGCCGACTGGCTCGCCGCGTGGGCCGGGCACGACGACGTGGTGATCGACGCGCGCAACAACCGCGTGCCGCTGGCCGACGACGCGCGCTGGCAGGCCGCGCTGTGGCGGGCGCTGCTCGATGACGTGAGCGCGAGCGCGCCGCAGGGCAGCGTGGCCGCGCTCACGGGCCGCGCCGCCGTGCACGAGCTGTTCATGCAGCGCGCGCAGGCGTGGCAGGAGGGCGATGCGCGTCCGCGCGGGCTGCCGCGCCGCCTCGTGGTGTTCGGCATTTCCAGCTTGCCGCGCCAGTCGCTCGAAGTGCTCGCGGCGCTCGCGCGCTGGAGCCAGGTGCTGCTGTGCGTGCACAACCCCTGCATGCATTACTGGGCGGACATCGTCGCCGACCAGGATCTGCTGCGCGCGCAGCACGCGCGCCAGCGCCGCCGCGCGGGCGCGCCCGCGGTGCTCGACGAGTCGCAACTGCATCTGCACGCGCAGCCCTTGCTGGCGGCGTGGGGCAAGCAGGGGCGCGACTTCATCGGCCTGCTCGACGAGTACGACAGCGACGAAGCGCGCGCGGCCTACGCGCCGCATTTCACGCGCATCGGCCAGCGCATCGATCTGTTCGACGGCGGCGAGGCGCACACGCTGCTTCAGCAATTGCAGGACGACATTCGCGACCTTCGGCCCTTGCCCGAGACGCGCGAGCATTGGCCGGCCGTCGACCCGCGGGCGGACGAGTCGATCCGCTTCCATGTGGCGCATAGCGCCCAGCGCGAAGTGGAGATCCTGCACGACCGCCTGCTTGCTGCGTTCGCGGCGGATCCCGCCTTGCGGCCGCGCGACGTGATCGTCATGGTGCCCGACATCGAGGTCTACACGCCGCACATCCAGGCCGTGTTCGGCCTCGTCGAAAACGACGACCCGCGCTACATCCCGTTCAGCATCGCGGACCGCGCACAGCGTGCGTTCGATCCGCTGATCGGCGCGCTGGAAATGCTGCTCGCGCTGCCGCACGCGCGCGTGACGGTGAGCGACGTGCTCGATCTGCTCGAAGTGCCCGCCGTGCGCGCACGCTTTGACATCGAGGCCGAAGACGTGCCCACGCTGCGCAACTGGATCGATGGCGCGAACATCCGCTGGGGCCTGCACGGCGAACAGCGCGCGAGCCTGGGGCTGCCGCAGGGCGAGGAGGCGAGCGCGCCCAATAGCTGGGCCTTCGGGCTGCGGCGCATGCTGCTCGGCTATGCGGCGGGCGACCGTTCGGGCACGTGGCGCGGCATCGAGCCGTATGCCGGAATCGGCGGGCTCGACGCCGCATTGCTCGGGCCGCTCACGCGTCTCGTCGATGCGCTCGACCACGCCTGGCGCACGCTGCGCGAGCCGGCCAGCGTGGACGTCTGGTGCGAACGGTTGCGCGCGTTAATGACCACGTTCTTCGCCGCCGACGAAGGCGAGGATGCCTATACGCTCGAGCGCCTGACGAACGCACTGGACGCGTGGCGCGAAGCGTGTGGCGAGGCACAGCTCACCGATGCGCTGCCGCTCGCGATCGTCGCGGAAAACTGGCTCGGGCAGCTCGACGGCGGCGGCCTCTCGCAACGCTTTTTCGCCGGCGCGGTGACGTTCGCGACGCTCATGCCCATGCGCGCGATTCCGTTTCGCCACGTCTGTCTGCTGGGCATGAACGACGGCGACTACCCGCGCAGCCGCACGCCACTCGATTTCGACCTGATGCGGCGCGACTATCGCCCGGGGGACCGCTCGCGGCGCGAGGACGACCGCTATCTCTTTCTCGAAGCACTGCTTTCGGCGCGCGACCATCTGCATATTTCGTGGGTGGGACGCAGCGTGATCGACAACACGCCGCGCCCGCCCTCGGTGCTCGTCGGCCAGTTGCGCGACCATCTGAAGGCCGGCTGGCGGCTCGAACAGGACGAGGACGATGCGTCCGGCGAGCATCGTGCGGCGCCTGAGCTGCTCGATGCGCTGACGATCGAGCATCGTCTGCAGCCTTTCAGCCCCGACTACTTTCCCGCCGATCCGCATGACGCGACGCTCTACACCTACGCGCGCGAATGGAGCCGGCCCGCGCCGCTGGCGGGCGCGGCGCAAGCGGCAGAGCCATTGGCGGCGTCCGAGCGCGACGAGCCGCTTTCGGTGCGCGAACTGGGCGAATTCCTCCGCGATCCGGTGCGCAGCTTCTTTCGCCAGCGTTTGCGTGTGGGGCTCGAAGTGCAGGACGAGGCGAGCGAGAATCACGAGCCTTTCGAAGTGGATGCGTTGCAGGCGTGGCAGTTGCAGGACGAGCTGATCCGCGCGCAGATGACGGCCATGGAGCGCGGCGAGGAGGATCTCGACGCGGTGGCGCGCGCGCGGCTCGATCGCATGCACCGCAGCGGCGATCTGGCGGCGGGCGGCTTTGGCGAGGTCATCGGCGAAGAGTTGCTCGCGCCCATGCAGGACCTGTTCGGCGCGTACCGCAAGGCGCTCGCGCGCTGGCCCACGCCGCTCGCGCGCCAATACGAAATTCGTCTCGACGCGCAGCGCGATGGCCGCGTGCTCGCGATTCAGGACTGGATCGACGACGTGCGCGAGGGCGAGGACGGCGCACTGGGGCGTGTCATTCTCGACGCCGGCACGCTCGTGAAGGACAACAAATATCGCGGCGAGCGTCTGGTCGCATATTGGGTCGCGCATATCGCCGCGCAACTCGCGGCGGGTGCGGTGACCACGGTGATCGTGAGCAAGGTGGGCGTGGTGGAGTTCGCGCCCGTCGCGCCGGAAGCCGCGCGCGCGTGGCTGCTGACGCTGCTCGCGGCCTGGGACGAGGGCGGGCGCAGGCCGCTGCCGTTGGCGGTGAAGAGCGCGTTCGCATGGCTGCGCAAGCTGCCCGTGGATTTCGATGGTGCGCGCGCAACGGTGCCGGCCGAGGCATGGGACGCTGCGCGCACGGCGTATGAGGGCGCCGCGCGCGTGCGCGGCGAGCGCGATACCAATCCCTATCTGCGTCGGGCGTTTGCCGATTTCGATGCGCTCGCCGATGGCGACGGGTTCGTTGCGCTGGCAACGTCATTGCTGCTGCCTGTGCAGCGCGCCCCGCTGGCTTCGTCGAAGCCCGAGCGCGCCGGCCCGAATGTTGCCGATGCCGCTGGAGAAACCGCATGACCCAGCACCTGACCCAGGCGGACGACATGATCGCCGACGTGCTGGAGCCATTGCGCTTCCCGCTGCATGGCAGCCGCCTGATCGAGGCGAGCGCGGGCACCGGCAAGACCTTCACGATCGCGATGCTGTATGTGCGGCTAGTGCTCGGCCACGGCGGGCATGACGAGTCATCGGGCGCGCACGAAGGCATGCGCCCGCTCACGCCGCCAGAGATTCTCGTGGTGACCTTCACGGACGCCGCCACGAAAGAGTTGCGCGAGCGTATTCGTGCGCGCCTGATCGAAGCGGCCGGGTATTTTCGCGCGCTGCCCGACGATATCGAGCCGCGCCCGCCCGGCGCCGATCTGCTGCACGACCTGCGCGAAGCGCACGCGCCAGAGCAATGGGCCGCTTGCGCGCGGCGCCTGCAACTCGCCGCCGAATGGATGGACGAGGCTGCCGTTTCGACTATTCACGGCTGGTGCAACCGCATGCTCAGCGAGCACGCGTTCGATAGCGACAGCCTTTTTTCGCAGACCCTGGAAACCGACCAGACCGAATTGCGCGCCGAGGTGGTGCGCGACTATTGGCGCACCTTCATGGCGCCGCTCGATGCGCAAGGCGCGGGAGAAGTGCGGGCCTGGTTCGCGAGCCCCGACGACTTGCATGGCGCGATTCGCGGCTTGCTCGCGCACGCGGACCTGCTGCCCGAGGCGCAGGCGCCCGAGGCGGCGTTGCTCGACGCCCGCAATCGCGCGCAAGAGGCGCTCGAAGCCCTCAAGGCGCCGTGGCGCGCCGGCATCGACGAGGCGCAGGCGCTGATCGCCGCGGCACGCGCAAAGAAACAGTTCGACGCGAAGAAGCTGAACACGCGGAACTGCGATACCTGGTTCGCGAAGCTGCGCGAATGGGCGAACGATCCGTTGAGCACCCATCCCGGTTTCAAGGACGATGCGGCGGTCTGGACGCGCCTCACGCCGGCCGGGCTCGCCGAGATCTGGAAGGAAGGCGCGCCGCCGGCCCACGCTTGCTTCACCGCGATGGAGACGCTAGGCGAGGCGCTCGCCGCGCGCCCCGAGGCCAGACTGCCCATTCTGTGCCATGCGGCGCGCTGGGTCGCGCAGCGCTTCGAGCAGGAGGAAGCGCGCCGCTCGCAAATGGGTTTCGACGACTTGCTCACGCGCTTGCTTGCCGCGCTGAAGAAGCCGAACGGGCCGCGTCTTGCCGAGATCATCCGCAAGCAGTATCCGGTCGCGCTGATCGACGAGTTTCAGGACACCGATCCGGTTCAGTATCAGATCTTCGATGCCGTCTACGACATCGCCGCGAACCGCAGCGAGACGGCCATTGTCTTGATCGGGGATCCCAAGCAAGCGATTTATGCGTTTCGCGGCGCCGATATCTATACCTATCTGCGTGCGCGGCGCGCTTGCGCGGGGCGCCTTTATACGCTGAAGAAGAACTTCCGCTCCACGCGCGCGATGGTCGATGCGGTGAACCGTTGCTTCGAGGCGGCGGAATCGCGTCCGCAAGGCAGTGGCGCGTTTCTGTTTCGTGGCGCACAGGGCGAGACGAACGCGTTGCCGTTCGTCGCCGCCGAAGCGCATGGCCGCGCTGACGAACTGGTCGCGCACGGCGGCGCGCTCGCGGCGCTCAATGTGTGGTGGCAGAGCGCTGCGGAAGACGGCAAGCCCTTGAGCAAGACCGCGTATTTCGCAGGCATGGCCGAGAGCTGCGCGACCGAAATGGTCCGCCTGCTCAATCTGGGCCAGGCGGGGGCGGCGGGCTTCGAAGGCGAGCAGGGACTGAAGCCCTTGCGTCCCTCGGACATGGCCGTGCTCGTGAACAATCGCGACGAGGCGCGCGCGATTCGCGAGGCGCTCGCGCGGCGTGGCGTGCGCAGCGTCTATCTGTCCGATCGCGATTCCGTCTATCAGACGCCGCAGGCGGAGGAACTGCGCTACTGGCTGGGCGCCTGCGCGGAACCCGACGATGGCCGCCTCGTGCGCAGCGCGCTCGCCACAGCTTCGCTCGGCCTCGGCTGGAGCGAGCTCGATGTGCTCGGCCGCGACGAGATCGCATGGGAGGCGCGCGTGCTGCAGTTCCGCGGCTATCGCGAGGTGTGGCGCAAGAAGGGCGTGCTGCCGATGCTGCGGCGCCTGCTCAACGACTTTCACGTGCCGCAGCGTTTGCTCGGGCAGGGCGCGGCCTCGGGACTCAATGGCGAGCGCGCGCTCACGAATCTGCTGCATCTGGCCGAGCTGCTTCAGCAGGCGAGCACGCAGTTCGATGGCGAGCACGCGCTCATCCGCTATCTCGACGAGCAGCGCGAAGACGAGGCCGCGGGCGGCGGAGGCGACGCGCGCCAATTGCGCCTCGAAAGCGACGCGGGGCTCGTGCAGGTGGTGACGATACACAAGTCGAAGGGCCTGGAGTACCCGCTCGTGTTCCTGCCGTTCGCATGCGCGCATCGCGCCGTGAAGGCCGACGACGTGCCGTTCAAATGGCACGATGAAAACGGCGATCTGCGCGTCACGCTCGAAGCGGACCCGCGCGTGCTCGAACAGGCCGATCGCGAACGGCTTGGCGAGGACTTGCGCAAGCTGTATGTCGCGCTCACGCGCGCGCGTTACGCCACGTGGATCGGCTATGCGCCCGTGCAAGGCGTGGAGGCGAGCGCGTTCGGCTATCTCGTGGGCGGCGGAGCGGCATTGCCGGTGGACCAGAGTGAGACGCTGCTCGAAACGTTGCGCGGGTCGTGCATGGACATCGCGGTGGCGCACGCGCCGCAGCCCGGCAACGAGGTGTTCGCCTTGCAGGGGCCGGGCGTGGTGCGTGGGCATGCCCGCACGTTCCCGCGCCGCGCGCGCACGCCGTGGTGGGTCGCGAGCTATTCGAGCCTGAAGACGGTGGAGGGCGCGCAGGATGCCTATGCCGCGCACGCGGAAGAAGCGGCGCGCACGGCGCCCGATACGCGTGGCGAAGACGTGTTCCTCGAACTGCTTGGCGCCAGTGCGCCCGCCGACGAAGACGCAGCGCTTGCCATGTCCGAGGCCAACGTGATCGCGCCGGCGGACTCGCCGATGCACGGTTTCGAGCGTGGCGCCGATGCGGGCAGCTTCCTGCACGAGTTGATGGAGTGGGTGGCCAATGAAGGCTTCGCGGAGATCGCGCAAGACCAGGACGAGACCCGTCTGCGCGACATGATTGCGCGCCGTTGCAGCGTGCGCGGCTGGGATCGCTGGATCGACACGCTCACGCAGTGGATGCTGGAGTTCATCCGCATGCCGCTGCACGTGCCGGCTTGCGCTGGCGAGGCGGTGCCGCCCGTCAGGCTCTCGTCGCTCGACAAGTCGTCCTATATGGCCGAGATGGAATTCTGGGTCGCGGTGCACAAGGTGGACACGCAGGCGCTCGACGCGCTCGTCACGGCGCTGACGCTCGACGGCGCCGCGCGCCCGCCACTGGATGCGACGCGGCTGAACGGCATGCTCAAGGGCTTCATCGACCTCGTGTTCATCCACGAAGGCCGCTATTACGTGGCCGACTACAAATCGAACTGGCTGGGCCCCGACGACGCTGCGTATACGCCGGCCAGGATGCGCTCGCAAATCCTTCACTCACGCTATGAGTTGCAGTACGTGCTGTATCTGTTCGCGCTGCACCGCCTGCTCAAGTCGCGCTTGCCCGACTACGACTACGACCGCCACGTGGGCGGCGCGGTCTACCTGTTCCTGCGCGGCGGCCACTCGCCGAGCCAGGGGTTGCATTGCGAGCGACCGCCGCGCGAATTGATCGAGCAACTCGATGCGCTGTTCGCGCATCGCGGCGCGCTGGAGGACGCAGCATGACGAAGCGACGCACCACAGCGGCACGCGGGCCGAAGGACGGCATTGGCGTGACCGGGGATCTGTTCGAGCAACTCGATGCCGTGCGGGACGAGACGGCGCATGAGCCGGCGCGGAATAGTGGTCAATCCGATGTGGTTGCGCACGCAACGTCATCCGCATTGTCTTGCGAATCACCATGCGAATCGTCCGCGCGAATGCTCGGCACGCTGGAGCGCTGGGTCGAGCGCGGCTGGCTGCGCACGCTCGACGGCGCCTTTCCCCGCTTTCTGCTGGACGAGGTGCCCGAAGCGCCGCCGCTCTTGTTGCTGGCCGCGGCGCTCGCGAGTCATCAACTGGGGCGAGGCCATGTTTGTCTCGATCTGCAAGCGACGCTCGACGACCCGGCGTTCGCGCTCTCCCTGCCTCCGGATGGCCCGCAGCAGCCCACCGACGAGCCGCCTGTGCCACCGGCCGAGGTGCTGGCTGGCGTGACGCTCACGCAGTGGCTGAGCGCGCTCGATGCACCCGGGCTGGTCGGGCGCGGGCCAGGCAGCACGCCGCTCGTGCTGGCGGGTACGCGCCTTTATCTGCGGCGCTACTGGCAGTACGAACAGGATGTGCGCGCGGGCATCGAGGCGCGGCTCGCGCAGGGCGCGCAACTCGAGGCCGGTTTGCCCGCCGCGCTCGCGCGTGCGGCGCTCGATGTGTTGTTCGAGCCGCGCCGTGCCGATGCGAAAGGTGCGGACTGGCAGAAACTCGCTTGCGCGCTCGCGGCGCGCAGCGCCTTCAGCATCATCACGGGCGGCCCCGGCACCGGCAAGACGACCACGGTCGTGAAGCTGCTCGCGCTATTGCAGACGCTTGCGCTCGGCCGGGCGCAAGCGGGCGGGCGGCCGCTGCGGATTCGCCTCGCGGCGCCCACGGGCAAGGCGGCGGCGCGCCTGAACGAATCGATCGCGGGCGCCGTTGCGCGGCTGCCGTTCGAAGCGCTTGCGCAGCAGATGGACGCCGCCGTGCTGCGCAGCGCGATCCCCACCGTGGTGACCACCTTGCACCGCGTGCTGGGCACGCGGCCGGGCAGCCGGCGCTTTCGTCACGATGCGGGCAATCCGTTGCCCGTCGACGTGCTCGTGATCGACGAGGCCTCCATGGTCGATCTCGAGATAATGGCGGCCGTGCTCGACGCCTTGCCGCCCACGGCGCGTCTCGTCCTGCTCGGCGACAAGGATCAATTGGCCTCCGTCGAGGCCGGCGCGGTGCTGGGCGAGCTTTGCAACCGCGCGCGCGAAGGCCACTACACGCCAGCATCGCGCGCCTGGCTCGAGGCCGCGACGGGCGAGCGCATCGATGCCGCGATGCTCGATGCGCAAGGCGCGCCGCTCGATCAGGCCGTGGCCATGCTGCGCGAGAGCCATCGTTTCTCATCGGAAAGCGGGATCGGCGCGCTGGCCGAACTCGTCAACGTGGGCGACGCCACGGGCGTGGCGAAAATCTGGCGGCACGGCTACGCGGATCTTGCGCGGCTCATTTGTCCCGCGCAGGACGACGCGCCGCTGCGCGCGCTCGTCGTCGACGGTGTCGTGAAGGAGGAGCGTGACGAACACGATGCGCACGAGGTACGCGAAAGTGTCACGCAGCGGCGCGGCTACCGGCACTATCTGGCGACGATGCGCGCCTTGCGTCCCGCGCCGGGCGCAGCGCCCGAGGCGCTGTCCGAATGGGCGGCGGCAGTGTTGAAGGCGCATGCCGGGTTCCAGTTGCTGTGTGCGCTGCGTCGAGGCGCATGGGGCGTGGACGGGCTCAACCGGCGCGTCGCGAGGATCTTGCAGGACGAGGGGCTGATCGAGCAGTCAGGCGACTGGTACGCGGGCCGGCCAGTGCTCGTCACGCATAACGACTACGAACTCGGCTTGATGAACGGCGACATCGGCATCGCGCTCGATTTGCCGGTGGAGGCGGGCGCGCCCGCGGTGCTGCGCGTGGCGTTCCCGGCCGGCGATGGCTCGGGCGGCGTGAAGTGGGTTTCGCCGAGCCGTCTGCAGGGTGTCGAGACCGTGTTCGCGCTGACCGTCCACAAATCGCAGGGATCGGAATTCACGCACGCGGCACTCGTGCTGCCCGATACCTACAGTCCGATCCTGACGCGAGAACTCGTCTACACCGGCATCACTCGCGCGCGGGCGTTCCTGACGCTGGTGCTTCCCGAGGGGCGCTCGGTGCTCGACCGCGCGGTTCAGGCGAAGGTCCAGCGCGCGAGCGGCTTGATGGCGGGCCTTGCGCTCGACGCCGCGGCTGCATGAGGCCGGGCGGGCTGGCGGGAATTTCCCATCCGATAAAGAGAAAATAGATGGTGCCGCCGAGATGGGGCCGTCAGGGTGGGGCGTGTGAATCGGGCCGCGCAGGTCACCACGCTTGCGTGGCCCGATCTACGCGGCCCGACTGTTCCAATCGGAAATCAGGAAAATTGCTGGCGCGCCGTTAAACGATCGTTAGCGTGACGTCGATGTTGTTGCGCGTGGCGTTCGAGTACGGGCACACGATGTGAGCCTTGTCGACGAGCGCCTGAGCGGCCGCGCGGTCCATGCCGGGCAGGGAGATGCGCAGTTCGACTTCGATGCCGAAACCGTTGGGGATCGCACCGATGCCCACGCGGCCGTTGATCGAAGCGTCGGCAGGAATGGCAATCTTGTCGCGCGCGGCGACGAACTTCATCGCGCCGATGAAGCAGGCGCTATAGCCCGCCGCAAACAGTTGTTCCGGGTTGGCGCCATCGCCGCCCGCGCCGCCCAGTTCGCGTGGCGTGGTGAGCTTGAAATCGAGGTTGCTTGCGGGCACCACGGCGCGGCCGTCACGGCCCCCGGTTGCGGTTGCTTCGGCGGTGTAGAGCACTTTTTCGATCGACATGACTGACTCTCCAGGGTGAGCTATGCAGCAAGTTGAACTGCGGGTGTGAATCATTAGTCGTCCAGATGGAATGCCATCTTCGCGACAAGCTGGACTACGACGTTACAACGACAATAGCGGTCATTCGTGGCGCGTGCGTGATCATTCCGTTCACGAGGCGATTTATTGCTGGATAAAACTGTGGGCGCGGCAAAAACATACCTTACTCCTCGCGCTTGCCGTTGCCCGGTTATTGATTCTATCTATCAAAAGATAGATAAACGATGCTGTGAAAAGGCGGCAAGCCGCCTTCGTTCAAATCTTTCCTGGCGTCCCTGATCGTCTCTATCAGGAAACAATTTTCCACATGGCTTCTACCTCTTCGAGGCGCGCCTTCGTATGAAACAGGCGGCTTGTCAACACGCTGCCCTGCAACGCCGCGAACAGCGCACGCGCTGCGCTTTCGGGCTTGCCTCTCGCCACCAGCGTGCCTTCCTTGACACCTTGCGCCAGCACTTTCGCGAGCCACGACTCGTTGGCGCGGAAGAACGCCTGCACGGCTTCGCGCACCGCTTCGGGCAGCGTCTCGATGTCGGCGGCCAGCATGCCGCACAGGCAGATCTGGTTGCCGTCGCCGAGCGTCTTGCCGAACAAGCGCGTGTAACTGGCGAGCTTCTCGCTCGCGGGCAGCGCCGGGTCCACCGCCTGAAGGGCGCGCATGACTTCGCCGCTGTACTGATTCACGGCTTCGAGCACCAGATCGTCTTTCGACGGGAAGTAATAGTGGATGCTCGACGTTTTCACGCCTACGAGTTCTGAAAGGTCGCGATAGCTGAAGCCGTTGTAGCCGCGCAGCATCATCAATGTGATGGCGTGGTCCAGCACCTGTTCGCGCACCGTCAGTTTCGTTCCCATGTACGCCAATTTATCTACTGGAAGGTAGATTGTCAAGTGCGGAAACGAAAATTTGTTTCCGTTGCTCAACGCGGCCAGACGAGCGCCGGATCGCATGCGTCGAGCCGCGCGTCGCTCAGGCCGCGCGATTCATGTGTTGCCCATCGTGGCAAGGCGCGTACTCAGAGCCCCTTCCTGCCCGCGCTGAGGATCAGCCGCAATCCGAGCGCGGCGATCGCGCCCGCCGCAATGCGATCGATCCAGCGCTTCGCGCGCAGATAGAGATCGCGCGGGCGCTGGCTCGAAAAGCAGAGCGCGACCACGGTGTACCAGCCAGTTTCGATCGCAAAGACGAGCGGCGGCAGGGCGAAATAGCACCAGAGCGGCGGATGCTGCGGGAGCAGGGCCACGAAAATGCTGCCGTAAGCCACGGCGGTCTTCGGGTTGCTCAACTGGGTTGTCAGGCCGGTCCAGAACGATTTGCCCGGGCGCGCGCCGTGCGTCTCGCTCTTGCTCATCGTCACGGGCTGACCCGCGCCGCGCCAGATGCGCGAGGCGATGTAGAGGAGATAGAGGCCGCCTGCGATCTTGAGCCCGGCATAGAGCCATGCGACGGTGGAGAGCAATGTATAGAGTCCCGCGAGCGCAATGCCGGCGAAGCAGATCGCGCCGATGCCCATGCCGAAAGCGGTGGCCACGCCGTCGCGGCGCGACAGGCCGATCGCGTTGCGCGCGACCATCACGAAGCTGGGGCCGGGGCTCATGGCGCCGAGCAGGACGGCGGCGAGAATGCTGAGAACGGCGGTGGTGGGGGACATGGCAGAACCCGTGGCGCGCGGAACGAATTTTTAACAGTAGCACGCGCACCGGCAGTCCGCACGGGCCAGTTGGCGGTGCGGGAACACAAAAGTGTCAATGCGGCGTGGTGTTTCCGATGCAGGTCGAAACGCCGCCCTGGTTTCGGATCGGCAACGCGCGGAATCACGCAGTAGCTCGCGCCGCCCTTCAGGCGCCCCGTGACTGGCGATCCCGCTTTGCGTCGCGCTCCCGGCCCCAGTGTTCGAGCAGCACGCGCGTTTGCTCGCCGATGCTGGTCTTGAGGAACTCGGCCTTCGCCGCGTCGATATCCTTCCATTCGAGCATCGTGAGCGTCGATCGGCGCGCGACGTAGAAAAGCAGAAATTGCCCATAGAGGCTGAACATGCGCACGATGGTGAGCGGATCGTCCGCGCTCAGGCCGGTGATGCGGGCCAGCAGCGCCGAGTTTACTTCGTTCAGCGGCATGCGCACGCGCTCGCGCAGCACTTCGGAGCCGATCTCGGGCTCGCCGCCGCCTTGCTCGCGCGCGAAAAAGAGCCGCTGGTCCGGCTCGCAGTGCTTCACGAAGGTGCGGTCGGCCACCGTGCGCTGGATGTCGAGAAATGCGTCGATGAGCGCGGCGGTGTCGGCATTGCGTTCGAGCGCCTCGCGCGCGTGCAGCACGGCGGGCTCGAAGGTTTGCCACGACGCGTCGGCGAGCGACTCCGCGCAGGCGCGGTAAAGCCCTTCCTTGTTCTCGAAGTAGTACTGCAGCGCGGGTGCGTTGACACCGGCTCGCGCGGCGATGTCCCGGGTCGAGGCGCCCTCGAAGCCGTGCTGCCCGAACAGACTGATGGCGGCCTCGATGATCTTGCGGCGCGTTTCGTCGCCGCGCGCATAGCCGCCAGCCGTTGGACGACGCAGTCGTTTCGGTTCGTTCATAAGCATCCGGGTTGCGCAGTGACGATCGGAAATATATCACTTGACACAATATTTCCGAATGGAATAATTTTGCCGACTGGAATAATTTGAGGTTTGGGCAAACATGTCTACGACTGCGGGGGCATCCGGGCGCGAAGCGTCGGGCGATGCCGTTTCGGCTGAAAAACGCGGCACGAAGCGCGTGGCGCTGGTGGGTTTCGGGCTCGTGGCGCTCATAGGCGCGGCTGTCTGGGGCGGGCACTGGTGGCTGGTCGGCCGCTTCATCGAGAGCACCGACGACGCTTATTTGAAAGCCGACAGCGTGACGATCGCGCCAAAGGTGAGCGGCTATGTCACCGACGTCTACGTGGCCGACAACCAGGCGATCAAGGCCGGCGACCCGCTCGTGAAGCTCGACGCGCGCCAGTATGAGGTCGCGCTCGATCAGGCGAACGCGACCGTCGACGCGCGCAACGCGGACATCCAGCATGCCGAGGCGCAACTCGTCCAGCAGCGTGCCAACATTGCCCAGACGCAGGCACAGGAGCAGGTGGCGCGTGTGAGCCTGCGCCACGCGCAGGACGAAGTCGCGCGCTATGCGCCGCTTACGGCAACGGGCGCGGAAACCGCCGAACGTCTCGCGGAACTCAAGAGCAAGCGCGATCAGGCCCAGGCCACGCTCGCCGCCGACACCGCCGCCGTGGAAGCGGCGCGCTCGCAGATTGCCGCGCTCACCGCCCAGCTCGCGCAGGCGCGCGCGCAACTCGAGGCGGCGCGTGCCAACGCGGCGCAGTCGCAGCTCGATCTGGACAACACCGTGGTGAAGAGTGCGCTGGCGGGCCGCGTGGGTGACCGCACGGTCCGCGTGGGCCAGTACGTGCAGCCCGGCACGCGCATGCTCACCGTGGTGCCCGTGCAGAAGACCTACCTCACCGCGAATTTCAAGGAAACGCAGATCGGCCGCATGCGCGTGGGCCAACCCGTGGAGATGCATGTCGACGCGCTGCCGGGCCATACGCTGCACGGTGTGGTGGACAGCTTCTCGCCGGGCACGGGCGCGCAATTCGCGCTGCTGCCGCCCGAGAACGCCACCGGTAACTTCACGAAGATCGTGCAGCGCGTGCCGGTGCGCATTCGCATCGATACCGGCCCCGAAACGCGCAGCGTGCTGCTGCCGGGCATGTCGGTGACCGTGGACGTCGATACGCGCTCCGCTCGTGAGGACGACCGCCGCATCGACGCAGAGAACCATCGTGGCTGAGAGCGCCCATGCACAAGCGGGCCCAGTGCATCCGCATGGCGAGCGCGCGAGCGTAGCCGACTGGGTCGCGGTGGCGGCGGGTGCGCTGGGCGCGCTGATGGCGACGCTCGACATCTCCATCACGAATTCGGCGCTGCCGCAGATTCAAGGCGAGATTGGCGCGACCGGCACCGAGGGCACGTGGATCTCCACCGGCTACCTGATGTCCGAGATCGTGATGATTCCGCTTGCCGCATGGCTCACGCGCGTCTTCGGACTGCGAAATTTTTTGCTCGTCAATTCCGCGCTTTTCATCGGCTTTTCGATGATGTGCGGCTGGTCCAGCTCGCTTGGCCTGATGATCGCGGGGCGCATCGGCCAGGGCTTCACGGGCGGCGCCATGATTCCCACGGGTCAGACCATCATCCGCACGCGTCTGCCGCTTTCGCAGTTGCCGATCGGCATGACGGTGTTCGGCCTCATCGTGCTGCTCGGTCCGCTGCTCGGTCCCGTGGTGGGCGGCTGGCTCGCGGAAAACATCAGTTGGAGCTGGTGTTTCTTCATCAACCTGCCCGTGTGTCTGGCGCTCATCACATTGCTGATCGTGGGCCTCGAGCCCGATCGTCCGCATTGGGAAGCCTTTTTCAAGGCCGACTGGCTGGGTATCGTCGGGCTGGCCGTGGGCTTGAGCTCGCTCACCGTCGTGCTCGAAGAGGGGCAGCGCGAGCGCTGGTTCGAGTCGAGCACGATCGTCACGCTCACGTGGGTGACGCTCGCGGGCATGGCGCTCATCGCGCTTTCGCAGTTCACGGCAAAGAAACCGATCCTGCGTCTTTCGCTCATGCGCAATCCGCGTTATGCGAGTGTGATCGTGATCGTGTTCGCGGTGGGGGCCGGGCTTTATGGCATTTCCTATTTGCTGCCGCAGTTCCTGAGCCTGGTCGCGGGCTATAACGCGGAGCAGTCGGGCGCGATCATGCTGCTTTCGGGGCTGCCCGCGTTCGCCATGATGCCGGTGCTGCCGCGCCTGCTCGGCCGGGTGGACTTTCGCGTGCTCGTGGTGAGCGGGTTGTTGCTGTTCACGCTGAGCTGCATGCTCGACATTTCGCTCACCGCGCAGAGCGTGGGACACGATTTCGTCTGGTCGCAACTCGTGCGCGGCACCGCTCAGATGCTGGCGATGATGCCGCTCAATCAGGCCTCGATGGCCGCGGTCACGCGCGAAGATTCCGGCGACGCGGCCGGGCTCTACAACATGGCGCGCAATCTGGGCGGGTCGGTGGGGCTAGCGATCATCGGCACGCTCATCGACCGGCGCGAGACTTACCACACGGCGGTGCTGCGCGAGTCCATCAGCGCCAACTCGCTGATCGGGCAGGAGCGCGTGGCGGCGGGCGCGGCGAACTGGTTTTCGCAAACGGGCGACATGGCTTACTCGCAGATGCGCTCGCTTGGCCAGATCGCCCTGCAGATCCAGCAGCAAGCCATGGTTATCACGTTCTCCGAAACATTCTGGGTGCTGGGTATCGCGCTGGCGGCATGCGTGCCGCTCGCGCTCCTGCTCAAGAAACCGCAGCCCGGCGTGAAGACGCCGTCCGCCGGCCACTGACGCTTCGACTTCTGAATCATGACGGCAATTCGTTTTTCCCGACCCGTAATCGCGCCGCTTACGGTGCTTACGACGCTTGCCGCCGCGTGCGCGCTCGCGGCGTGCACCGTGGGCCCCGACTATCGCGGCGCCCCGGCGGTCGCGCCGGAGGCGGCCAGCGCCGCCACGTTCGTGCGCACGCCCGCACAGGGCGTGACGCCCGGGCGCGCGCCCAGCGAATGGTGGCTCGCGTTCGACGACCCGCAGTTGAATGCGCTGATCGCGGCCGCTTTCGCGCACAACCCCGATTTGCGGGCCGCTCAGGCGCGACTGCGCCAGTCGCGCGCGCAATTGCAGCAGCAGCGCGCGGCGGAGATGCCCAAGGTCTCGGCCAGCGCCGCCGCGCCGCGCATGCGCGAGCCCAATCTCGCCGCGTTCTCGCAGCAGCCGGGGAGCTCCGGGGCGGGGCGCGGCCCGCTGCAGTTCTACACGGCGGGCTTCGACGCATCGTGGGAGATCGACCTGTTCGGCGGCACGCGCCGGGCGGTGGAGGCGGCGAGTGACGAAGCCGATGCGGTGCAGGCCGACCTCGCCGACGCACAAGTCTCGCTCGC
>JAITTX010000221.1 GCA_031286755.1 Paraburkholderia sp. | reverse complement strand
TCGAGCGAGCCGCCATATTCGTCGGTGCGCTGGTTCGTGAGCGGCGAGAGAAAGCTCGACAGCAGATAGCCGTGCGCGCAATGCAATTCGAGCCAGTCGAAGCCGGCCTCGGCGGCCATCTGCGTGGAGCGCACGAATTGCGCCTCGATCTCGCGCAGTTCGTCGGCGCTGGCCGCGCGCGAGTGCTGGCTCACGCCGCGCAGATACTGTTGCGGCGAAGCGGAAACGAGCGGCCAGTTGCCTTCGTCGAGCGGCTGGTCGATGCCTTCCCAGGCCACGCGCGTCGAGCCCTTGGCGCCGGAGTGGCCGAGCTGGATGCCGATCTTCGCGTCGGAATTCGTGTGCACGAAATCGACGATGCGCTTCCACGCCTGCAGATGCTCGGGCGTGTACATGCCGGGGCAGGCGGGCGTGATGCGCGCTTCGGGCGACACGCAGGTCATTTCGGTCATCACGAGCGCCGCGCCGCCCATGGCGCGCGCGCCCAGATGCATGAGGTGATAGTCGCCGGCCACGCCGTCGCGCGCGGAGTACTGCGCCATCGGCGAGACGATCACTCGATTCTTGAGCGTGACGCCGCGCACCGTGTACGGCGTGAACATCGGCGGCGCAGCGCGCGTGCCGGCGTCCGTGGCCGCCTTCGTGCCGGCTCCGGCACGCTCGGCGAGCCACGATTCGAAACCGCCGAGGTAATGCGCGTCGCGCTCGCGCAGGTTCTCGTGCGAGATGCGCTGCGAGCGCGTGAGCAGCGAATAGGCGAACTGCTCGGGCTCGAACTGCGCGTAGCGGTCCACGTGCTCAAACCATTCCGTGGAGTTGCGCGCGGCGTTCTGGATGCGCAGCACATCCACGCTGCGCACGCTCGCGTAGTGATGGAGCGCGGCGCGCAAGTCGCCCGGATGCGTGTCCATGCTGTTGGCGAGCTCGATGGAGTCTTCGAGCGCGAGCTTGGTGCCCGAGCCGATCGAGAAGTGCGCGGTATGCGCCGCGTCGCCCATCAGCACCACCGGCGTTTGCTTGCCGTCGGCGCCGCTCTTCCAGTGCACCCATTCGCGGTTCACGACGCGCGGGAAGCGGATCCATTGCGACGAGCCGCGCAGGTGCGACGCATTCGAGCGCAGCGCATGGCCGTCGAGATAGCGTGCGAACAGCTTCTCGCAGAACGCGATGCTGTCTTCCTTGCTCATTTCGTCGAGGCCCGCGGCGCGCCAGACGTGCTCGGGCGTTTCGACGATGAAGGTCGAGGTGGTGTCGTCGAAGCGGTAGGCGTGCGCCTGGAACCAGCCGAATTCGGTTTCTTCGAATGCAAACGTGAAGGCGTCGAACAGCTTCGAGGTGCCGAGCCACACAAAGCGGCAATCGCGCATGTCGACGTCCGGCTGATAGGTGGCCGCGTACTTCTGGCGTATCGCGCTATTGAGGCCGTCGCTGGCGATGATGAGGTCGGCGCCGAGCACGTCGTCGTCGCTCATCTGGGTCTCGAACACGAGCTTCACGCCGAGCTGCTCGCAGCGCGCCTGCAGGATGTTCAGGAGGCGCTTGCGGCCGATGCCGCAGAAGCCGTGGCCCGACGAGCGAATCGAGCGCTCGCGGAAATGGATCTCGATGTCGTCCCAGTGATTGAACGCGTCGAGAATTTCGTCCGCGCTTTCCGGATCGGCCGCGCGCAGGTTGCCGAGCGTCTGGTCCGAAAACACCACGCCCCAGCCGAATGTGTCATATGGGCGGTTTCGTTCGATCACCGTGATTTCGTAGTCCGGGTGACGCCGCTTCATCAACAGGCCGAAGTACAGTCCGGCTGGCCCGCCACCGATGCAAACAATGCGCATGCTCGCTCCCTTGGTCAGTCTGCAAGGGTAATGTAGGCTCATTTACTTTAGGTGTCAAGTAATTATCGAGGATCCCGGGAAAGCCCTGGCGCGAGCCGAAAAAGAGGGGAACCCGCAGGCGGTGCGGGCGTCAATCCTGCGGGATCGCGAATGGAGTCCTCACGCCCAACTTTCCGCCATCGCCAGAAACTGCGAGCGTGCCGCGGAGTGTGCGATGCTGCGAGAGAGGTTCGTGGGTGAGTGGGGTTTCGGACTCGCATTGAACTCGCATGGTGTGGCAGTGAAAGCGTTGCGTCATTACGAAGTGCTTTCTGTTCGCGGCGCCATGTAGCAGCACGTATATGTTCTGCAATCCTTATGAAGGCGTGGCTTCTGCCCGGTCTCAAACTGGAGTATCAAGTTAATGAGTCAGATATCGAAGCGATCGATCGAAATCGACTTTTTCCGCGGCTTCGCGCTGATTGCGATCGCCCTCGACCACATTCCTTCCAGCGTGCTTTCGCACGGCATGCTGCATACCTTCGCGTACTGCGATTCGGCCGAGGTGTTCGTGTTCGTGAGCGGTTACGTGGCGGCGGCGAGCTGGCTCGCGATCGCCGCGAAAAAGGGCGTCGATGCCGCCAACCAGCGCTTCTGGCGGCGTGGGCGCGAGATCTATGCCGCGTATTTGTGCGCGGCGGCGCTGATGCTGCTCTCCGGGGCGGCAGCCGTGGCCCTGCGCGTAGATTCGCCGCTTGTCGCGGATTCTGGCTTTTCGCGCTTCGTGGCGCATCCGCTCGCGATGCTCGGCAATATCGTGGTGTTTCGCGATCAGCCCTATCTGGCCGGCGTGCTGCCGCTCTATGTGATTCTCGTGCTCACGCTGCCCGTGGTGATGCCGCTCGCGCGGCGCGCACCCGACGTCGCGTTGCTGGGCAGCTTCGGCATCTGGCTCGGGGGCTGCTGGCTCGTGCGCTATCTGCCGGCCGTGTCGGGGTCGAGCTGGCCGTTCAATCCGTTCGCGTGGCAGGCGATGTTCATGCTCGGCTTGCTGTGCCGGCTCCATCCGGTTTCGGAGGCGTTCCAGGTTTCGCGCCTCGGCCGCACGCTGACGCTGCTCGCGTGTGCGCTCGTCGTGATGTTCGCGTTCGTGCGGCTCTTCATCGAAGTCGAGCCGCAGCCGGGCTACATGAAGCAGAACCTCGCGAGCCTGCGCATCGTGAGCTTTGCCGCGGTGGCGTGGCTCGCCGCGCAGGCGGTGCGCCTGGGCTGGATCGGCCGGCTTGCGCGGCGCCTGCCGGGCATCGTCGCGGTGGGGCAGCAGGGGCTCGTGTGCTTCGTGGGCGGCGCGCTCGCGTCGAATGCGATCGATACGCTGCTGCGCGCAATGCATGTGAGCGCGTTCTTGCCCGCGCGGCTCGCGGGCGATCTGCTCGCCATTTGCGCGTTGCTGGTGCTCGCGGACGGCGCGAGGCGATGGAAAGGGGCCCGGCCGCGCGTGGTCCTCACGTGAGGCCGCAGCACGCTCGCACAGGTGAGGGTTTGCGGGAGCACTCGTGTGTCTGGCTGCATGAAGCGCGCCAGACACGGGCAAAGTGCAAGGGAAACAGGCACTTGATTTCAACGCTCCCGCAAGATGCCGCGCCAGAAGGTGAGCATTTGCGGGAGGTCCCG
>JAITTX010000218.1 GCA_031286755.1 Paraburkholderia sp. | reverse complement strand
TTGAGCGGGCGCCGATAAACCGGCCGGTCGTTGCGCACCATCAGCTTGAGCGGCTTTTCGAGCAGCCATGCCGGGCGCGGCTGCGACGGCAGCGGCACCTCGGGCAGATCGAAGGCCGTCTGCACGGGTGCGGCTTCCTGCTGCGCGCCGGCTTGCCCCTTTGCCTTGCGTGCATCGCGCGGCTTGCGCGTGGCCGCCCGGCGCGCCGGTGCGCGATAAGTGCGCGCCGACATCGCCTGCTCGGGCCGGTGATCGTCCTCGACGAACAACTGCAGCACGTTCTGCTCGCCGATGCGTGCGCCGATGCGCTCGAAAAGCTGCGCGAGCGAAGCGTCCGACGCCTCGGGCGAGGGAAAGAGCGTGTCGGTGGGCGGCGCCCAGGCGCTCACCTGATCAGCGACGAGCGCGAGACCGATCACGGGCGCGGCCAGTTCGGTCTGGTTGAGCTTCTCGCGCAACAGCCACAGCAGATGCTCGGCATCGCGCGAAGGCGCGGCCCACGACAGCGCGAGGCTCGACGTGCGCGGCGAATGGCGCGATGCCAGCTCGTGCTCGAGACGCAGCTCGAAGCCGCTCAGTGCGCCATGCTGGGCGGTGAGCCAGCCAGCGAGCTGCATCACGAGACGGCGCGCGGCGAACAGCAGCGCCTCGGCGCTCTCCACGCGCGCCTGCAATTCGAGCGACGCGTGAAACGACGGCGGCGCGGCGAACCAGGCACGCGGATCGGGCGCCTCGCCACGCGCCTGCGCGAGCCAGGCGAGCACGCCGTCGCCGAAGCGGCGCACGATGCCGTCGCGCGGCAGCCGCCGCACATCGCCGAGCGTCGCGCAGCCGATTTGCGTGAGCGCCTGCTCGTGCGGGGCGGCGAACGGCGCGAGCGCAACCGGCAACGCGTCGAGCGCGCGCATAAGCGTGACGTCCTTGAGCACGCGAAAGCGGCGCACTGAATGCGCCCCGGCGCACGCGCGCGCCTGCGCGAGCGTCCATGCGCCCCACGCCGTGGGCGCGCAGGCGATGCGCGCGGCATGACCGCAGCCCGCCACCGTGGCCTCCACCCTGGACAGCAGCGCGCGCGCGCCGCCGAAAAGACGCAGCCCGGAGCCGACTTCAAGCAAAAGCGTATGCGACTGCGCGAGCGAGACCTTCGGCGTGTAGGCGAGCAACGCGAGTGCGAGCGCCTCGAACGCGCGCGTCTCGCGCGCCGGATCGGGATCGAGCAGCACGAGCCCCGGCGCGAGCGCAAGCGCATGAGCGCGCGCGCTGCCCGGCTGCACGCCGAGACGGAACGCATCGAGATCGACGCTCAGGATGCGCGCGTGATCGGCGAGCGCGTAGCAGCGCGCGGCCGGCTCCGCGGCCTCGTCAAGTCGACTGTCCGGCAGGGACGCCGGTGCCAGCGACACGGGAGACGCGAGTGACGTGAGCGGCACCGGCGGCTTCACGGCCTCCAGCGGCAACAACGGCAAGGTGACGGCGATCCACAACATGATTGATCCCGGGCCACGGCGCGGCCGGCAATGCGCCCGGCTGGGGCAGCACCGGCTCCTGCAGCGGCAAAGTGATGACGAGTGGCTGGGCGGGCGGCGGCCCGCGGCGCTTGAAAATATCGACGGACACGGCGGTGAGCTGCATCCACTCGCGGCGGTTCAGGCGCGCGTCTTCGGGCGGCGGCACCGGCGTGCAAACCATGCGCAGCGGCGCCGGCGACGACTGATTGCGCGCGGCGGGCGGGCGCATGAGAAACGCCAGCGACTGCGAATCCTGCGCGGCGACCTGCAAGCGCCGCAGGGCGTCGGCGCGCGCCTTCGGCTGCCAGAGCAGCACGGCGCCGATGCCGTCCTGCTTGAGCGCCTGCTCAGCGGCCCACGGCGCTTCGTCCTCGCTCGCGCGCACCCAGATCAGGCGCTCGAGCGCAATGCCCCACGCCTTGAGCGCGCACGGGTACGGCTGCCACGGCGGCGCGACGAGCAGCACATGCCGCCCCGCCTGCGCGGTGAGCGTGCGCAGCGCGGGCGCGACGAGCCGCATCTCGCCGATGCCGCCCTGCTCGACGAGCAGCTCGGTCAGGCTACCCGCGGGCCAGCCCGCGCCGGGCAACTGAGCGTCGAGCGCGGCATGGCCGCTCGCCACCGTGCGCTCGCCCGCGTACGCGAGCTGGTTGCCTTGCCAGACCCGGCTTTGCAGCCGGGGCGGCAGGTGCGTTGCCGCAAACTGGAGTGCCGCCATGATTGCGCTCTGGAAAAAGGAAATAGAACGCCCTGCCCAACGCAAAACGGGGCATGACAGGATTGCCGGCGCGGTGTGAAAGGTTGCGCCGATACCTGTATATTTATACAGTATCTTGTGGGATTTTGGGAAGCGTTGCGTCGATAGCCGGGATGACCGGCAAGCGTGCATCGAAGACCGGCAGAAAAATAGTCCGCGTCATGATTTGACGGCTTGGATCCCGGGACGCTACAATCCACGATTCGTCGGAGCGTAGCGCAGCCTGGTAGCGCATCTGATTTGGGATCAGAGGGTCGTAGGTTCGAATCCTATCGCTCCGACCAGAAATTGAGGGGGTGCAAGCCGTTGGCTTGCACCCCCTTGTTCTTTTCCGCGCCCGGCTTCAATACGCGGCGCCCGGGTGTAATTGGCTACAGTACGCGGCTACAGCGCGGCTACCGAATGCACTGCCCCAGTTCTTTCGCATAGCCGTCGCGTCTTGCGATCAACTCCGCGCGAGTTTGTTCGTTGAGATTCCATTCATCGAGCCGTCGCTGCAAATCCGTTATTTGGCCTTGCAGAAAACCACACATGTCCACTTGCCTCGCGTTCATGGTCAGCGTTGCAATTTGGGCAGTGTCGGCTTGAATGATTTTCTGGTCATTCTCGTACGCCGTCTTCCATTGGGAAAGATTTTGTTCCAGCGCATTCGCACGGGACGCTTCCTGCGCCTCCTTTACCGACAATTTATCCAGTGAAGCCTGCAAATCCGCGGACGACTTCTCACATATCGCGTTCTGTGTGTCGGAGCCGATTTTCTTGCCAAGTTCATAGAATCCTCCGGCTGCCGTCACCACACTGATTGCAATCGCAACAATCACTCCCGTTGTCGCAAGAATGCCGCGCTTGCCTTCTGACTGCTGCGTCTCGCCTGGTGCCTGAGAATCGGACATTCAATCCCTCCAAAACCATGAGTATCGGCAAAAAAGCCGCAAGTCTTTACTTCAGGTCGAGCAACATATTCGAGCAAAAGACATGAGGGGAATGCGCGAATAGACACTTCATTGAAAACCCCATAGCGCGACTTCGCCGCCATGGCTTCGCGGTATAAGAGCCAGGCAGCGCCAATTCAGGTCATACAATGAAGAATATCCTGCCCATCCCCCAGAGAACCGCCAAATGAACCTCATCCTCTGGCGCCACGCCGAAGCCGAAGACATCGCCGCGAGCGATCTCGCCCGCCAGCTCACCACGCGCGGGCGCAAGCAGGCACAGAGCGTCGCGCGCTGGCTGCGCGCGCGCCTGCCCGACGACGCCGTAATCCTCGCAAGCCCCGCCGCGCGCACGATCCAGACCGCCGAGGCGCTCACCGACCAGTACCGCGTCGTGCGCGAGCTCGCGCCCAACGCGAGCGTCGACGCCGTGCTGACCGCGGCCGGCTGGCCCGATGGCATCGCCTCCACGGTCGTCGTGGTCGGCCATCAGCCGACGCTCGGCGAAGTGGCCGCGCACCTGCTGTCGAGTGAGGAAAACCGCCGCAGCTGGGCGATGAAGAAAGCCGGCGTCTTCTGGATCAAAAGCCGCGAGCGCAACGGCGACGGCGAAGCCGTCCTGCTCGCCGCCATCACACCCGATCTCATCTAGCGCCGTAGCGGCGCTATCCACGTTATTGGCGCCCGCGCGCCACCGTCCGCGCAGCCATCCACGAGGCCTGCGCGCCGCCGCCCGCACGCGGCGCGCAGCAACCCGGCGGCGCGGGCCTCACCCTCCTCCCTTCCCCACACCCGCCTTACAGCCCGTCACCGAATCGTCATTGCGTTTTCATGGAACCGTAACCGCGTCTTACTAAATTGCCGGAAAAGTTCTCTTACTTCCGACCAGGACGCCCCATGCGAGATCTGCCGACGCCCTCCCTGCCATTCGCCTCGAGCCTCTTCGAGCCGCATCGGCGTCTGCCGCGCGCCGCGGAAACGGTCACCGCGCAGCATCGCCTGCAGGTGGCCTGGGCGCGCAGCGACGATGAGTTGCGCGAGGCGCAGCGCCTGCGCTACCGCGTGTTCGCCGAGGAAATGGGTGCGCGCCTCGCGGGCCCGGCGGGCCTCGACGTCGACGCCTTCGACAGCTGGTGCGATCACCTGCTCGTGCGCGATCTCGACACGCTCAAGGTCGTCGGCACCTATCGCGTGCTGCCGCCGCACCAGGCCGCGCGCATCGGCCGCCTCTACGCCGAAAGCGAATTCGACGTGTCGCGCCTCGCGCACCTGCGTCCCAAGATGGTCGAGGTGGGCCGCTCGTGCGTGCATCCCGACTACCGCAGCGGCTCGGTCATCATGTCGTTGTGGGGCGGCCTTGGCGCCTACATGACGCACAACGGCTACGAAACGATGCTCGGCTGCGCGAGCGTCGCCATGGCCGACGGCGGCCACTATGCCGCCAATCTCTACGCCTCGCTCGACGCGAACGCGCTCACGGCGCCCGAGTACCGCGCGTTCCCGCACACGCCGCTGCCCGTCGAGGAGTTGCGCACGGGCGCGTCCGCCGTGCCGCCGCCGCTCATCAAGGGCTATCTGCGTCTTGGCGCGAAGATCTGCGGCGCGCCGGCCTGGGACCCCGACTTCAATACCGCCGACTTCCTCACGCTGTTCCGTCTTTCGGACATCAACGAGCGCTACGCGCGCCACTTCCTCGGCGAAGCCGCCGCGCGCTGAGCGCGCCGGGACACATAAGCGGCGCACCAAAGCACAACGCCCGGCTCAACAGGCCGGGCGTTGTTTCTCGAGCGTTCAGCGCGCCGCGCGATTCACGCGGCCATCACTCGTCCGAATACACCACGCGATACGGAATCCCGACCTTGCCCCACTCGGCCGCTTCCTGGACGAGGTTGTAATCGGTAAGCGGATTGTTCTGCACCCACGTATTCGGCAGCAGCACTTCGTAGCCGTTGCCCTCCTGGATCACCTTGATCTCCGGCAAGCCGACGTCGGCGCGCCGGCGGCTCAGGAGACCCGCTAGACGCAGGCAGAACAGCAGCGGCCACTCCACGTCGCGCGTCTGCGAGAGCTTGCCGAGCTTGCCCACGTGGCCGAGCACGAGCGCGGCGAGGCGCGCCTGGTCGGTGCGCGAGAAACCGGGCATGTCGGCGTTGCTGGCGATATAGGCCGAGTGCTTGTGATACGCGCTGTGCGAAATCGACAAGCCGATCTCGTGCAGCGACGCCGCCCAGCCAAGGAACATGCGGTTTTCCGCGCGGCGCTCTTCGTCGGGCTCCTCGAACTGGTCGTAGAAGCTCACCGCCAGCTCGCCGATGCGGGCTGCCTGCGCGCGATCCACGCCGTAGCGGCGCATGAAGCCGCCCACCGTGACGGTGCGCATGTCCTCGTGCTGCGAACGGCCGAGCAGGTCATACAGCACGCCGAGGCGCAGCGCGCCGTCGGTGGTGTCGACGTAGTCGATGCCCATTTCGTCGAACACGGCGATCATGATCGAGAGGCCGCCCGCGAGCACCGGAATGCGGTCGGGCTTGAGCGCGACGAGCTTCAGGCGGTTGACGTTCTCCGCCTTGATGAGCGCGCGCTTGAGGCGCTCGAGGCCGCCGCGCGAGATGCCGTGCGTGACGCCCGGGTCGTTGAAGCCGTTCGCTTCCACGAGCTCGGCAAGCGCGCGCGCCGTGCCCGAGGAGCCGATCGCCTGGTCCCAGCCGGTCTTGCGATAGTCGGCGGAAATGATCTGGATCTCGCGCGTGGCCGCAAGCTCCGCCTGGCGCATGGTGTACTCGTCGACGTTACCGGCCGGGAAGAACTGGCGGCTATGGCTCACGCAGCCGATATAGAGGCTTTCCATGCGGATGGGCGTGTAGTGCGCGCCGATGATGAACTCGGTCGAGCCGCCGCCGATGTCCACCACGAAGCGCTTGCCCGCGCTCGCCGGCACCGAATGCGCGGCGCCCGCGTAGATGAGGCGCGCCTCTTCGCGGCCCGCGATCACTTCGATCGGGAAGCCGAGCGCCTTTTCCGCCTCGCCGAGGAATTCGCGCGCGTTCTTGGCCACGCGCAGCGTGTTGGTGGCCACGGCGCGCACGTGGTCGGGGTGGAAGTGGCGCAGGCGCTCGCCGAAGCGCTTGAGCGCGTCCCAGCCGCGCACCTGCGAAGCGCGGTCGAGCATCTTCTCCTTCGAGAGGCCGGCGGCAAGGCGCACGGCCTCGCGCAGGGCATCGACAGGGTAGATCTGGCTGCCGGCGTCGGTTTCCTCGACCCGGCCGACGATCAGGCGAAAGCTGTTCGAACCAAGGTCGACGGCGGCAAGCAGTTGCGGATTGGTGACCATCGAGGGGGCGGGCTCCATACGTGCGAACGCGGCCATCCGGTCTCGCTGGGCGGCCGCCGCGCTGTCCAAATATG
>JAITTX010000174.1 GCA_031286755.1 Paraburkholderia sp. | reverse complement strand
AACCCGCGCGCCGCCGCGCAGCAGGGCCTGCGCAAGATGAAGCGCCTCGCCGACCTCGGCTTCGCGCAGGGCGTGCTGCCGCCGCAGGAGCGGCCCTCGATTCGCTTGCTGCGCGAACTCGGCTTCACGGGCAAGGACGCCGACGCTATCGCGCGCGCCGCGAAGGACGCGCCCGAGCTGCTTGCGGCCGCGAGTTCGGCCTCGGCGATGTGGACCGCGAACGCGGCCACTGTGAGCCCTTCGGCGGACACGCCCGAGCACCGCGTGCACTTCACGCCCGCGAACCTGTGCAGCAAGCTGCATCGCGCCATCGAGCACGAGTCCACGCGCCGCACGCTCGGCGCGATCTTCGCGGACCCCTCGCACTTCGTGGTGCACGACGCGCTGCCGGGCACGCCCGCGCTCGGCGACGAAGGCGCGGCGAATCACACGCGCTTTTGCGCGCAATACGGCGAGCGCGGCGTGGAGTTCTTCGTCTACGGCCGCAGCGAGTACCGCCGCGGGCCGGAGCCCAAGCGCTTCCCGGCGCGCCAGACCTTCGAGGCGAGCCGCGCGATTGCGCAACGCCACGGCCTCACCGACGAGATCGCCGTGTTCGCGCAGCAGAACCCCGAGGTGATCGACGCCGGCGTGTTCCATAACGACGTGATCGCCGTGGGCAATCGCAGCACGCTGTTCTGTCACGAGCGCGCGTTCGTCGAGCAGAAGAGCGTCTACGACGAACTGCGCAGAAAGCTCGCCGCGCACGGCGCGCCGTTCGACGTGATCGAAGTGCCCGATGCGCAGGTGAGCGTGGCCGACGCGGTGTCCTCGTATCTGTTCAACAGCCAATTGCTGAGCCGCGCCGACGGCAAGCAGCTTCTCGTCGTGCCGCAGGAGTGCCGCGAGAATCCGCGCGTGGCGATCTACCTCGACGAACTGGCCGCGCAGAGCGGTCCCATCGACGAGGTGCTCGTGTTCGACCTGCGCGAGAGCATGAAGAACGGCGGCGGCCCCGCGTGCCTGCGCCTGCGCGTGGTGCTGAGCGAGGCCGAGCGCGCGGCGGTCGCGCCCGGCGTGTGGATGAACGACGCGCTGTTCGGGCGCCTCGACGCATGGATCGAAAAGCACTATCGCGACCGCCTCGCGCCTCAGGATCTCACCGATCCGGCGCTGCTGGTGGAGTCGCGCACGGCGCTCGACGAACTCACGCAGATTCTCGGTTTGGGGTCGCTCTATGACTTCCAGCGCTGACCCGCTTCGCACGCAGCACGGGGCGGGGGCGGCTACGCCCGATTGCCTCGCCGGTTTCCTGGCCACCACGCTGGCAGGCGCGCGGCCCGCGAGCGCCGCGCAGGCGGAGGGCACTTGCGCGTATGGCGCGGTGCGCTGGCAATGGCTCGACGAAGGCGTGCTGCAACTCGAGCCGGTGCACACCGGCGGCGCGCGCGGCGAGCCGCTCAAGAGCCTGCTGCTCTCCGCGGGCGTGCATGGCGACGAGACCGCGCCCATCGAACTGCTTTCGCAACTGGTGGCCGATCTGGCGGCGGGGCATCTCGCGCTCGCCTGCCGCTTGCTGGTCGTGCTCGGCAACGTGGCGGCGATGCGCGCCGCCACGCGCTACGAGGACGACGACCTCAACCGTCTGTTCGGCGGCCGTCATGCGCGCGTGCCGCAAAGCCGCGAGGCGCCGCGCGCCGTGGCGCTCGAAACGGCGGCGCAGCGCTTTTTCGCCGATGCATCCGCCGATCCCGGCGCGCGCTGGCATCTCGACATGCACACGGCGATCCGCGCCTCCGCGTTCGAGCAGTTCGCGCTGCTGCCGTACACCGGCGAGGCGCCCACGCGCGCGATGTTCGACTGGCTCGCCGACGCGAACATCGCCGCCGTCCTGATCCATACCGGGAAGGGCGCGACGTATTCGTCGTTTACCGCCGATGCGTGCGGCGCTCTCGCGTGCACGCTCGAACTCGGCAAGGTGCGGCCGTTCGGGCAGAACGATCTCGCGCGCTTCGCGCAGGCCGACGCGGCGGTGCGCAGGCTGGTTTCGGGCGCGCAGTCCAGCCAGGGCGAACCGATGCCGCGCGTGTTCACGGTGATCGGCCAGATCACGAAGCAAAGCGACGCGTTCGCGCTCAACGTGGCCGCCGACGTGCCGAACTTCACGCCGTTCGCGCGCGGCACGGTGCTGGCCGAGGACGGCGCGTATCGCTACGTCGTCGCGCGCGACGAGGAGCGCATCGTGTTTCCGAATCCCACCGTGAAGCCCGGCTTGCGCGCGGGCCTGCTCGTGGTCGACACGACCACCGAAACGCTCGCTTCGCTCGCCTGAGCGGATGCCATGCCGGGGCGCGCCCAAATCCTGCCGGGAAAGCGCTTTCCGGCCGATTTCCGGGCATTTGCGGCCATTTTCGGCGCGCGCGGTACAATCGCGGCCTTGCGGTTGCTGCGGCGCGTCATAGGCGATGCGTCCGTTCGGGCCGCCTTTTGGGCGCAGTGATCCTGCCCCGAAGCGCGCTCTCACCTAAAGTGCGCAGTAATTCGACTGGAATGATGAGACACAGATGAACATGAACTGGAACAAGCTGGCCACCTTCACGCTCTGCGCGGCCTTCACCATGGCCGCGGGCGCCGCTCAGGCCGCCGATATCAAGGAAATCCGCTTCGGCGTCGAGGCGTCGTACGCGCCGTTCGAATCGAAGTCGCCGAGCGGCGAATTGCAGGGCTTCGACATCGACGTGGGCAACGCCGTGTGCGCGAAGCTCAAGGCGAAATGTGTGTGGGTGGAGAACTCGTTCGACGGCCTGATTCCGGCGCTGCAGGCGCGCAAGTTCAACGCCATCAACTCGGACATGACGATCACGGATCAGCGCCGCCAGGCCATCGATTTCACCGATCCGATCTACGCGATTCCCAACCAGATGATCGCGAAGAAGGGCAGCCCGCTCCTGCCCACGCCCGAGTCGCTCAAGGGCAAGCACGTGGGCGTGCTCCAGGGCACGATCCAGGAAACCTACGCGAAGGCCAAGTGGTCGCCCGCGGGCGTCGATGTCGTGCCGTATCAGACCCAGGACCAGATCTACGCCGACCTCGCCTCGGGTCGCCTGGATGCCGCCTTTCAGGACGCCGAAGCGGCCTCGAAGGGCTTCCTGAACAAGCCGCAGGGCGCGGGCTTCGCGTTCGCGGGACCGAAGGTCGTCGATGCGAAGCTGCTGGGCGAGGGCGTGGGCGTGGGCTACGGCGTGCGCAAGAACGATGCGGCGCTGAAGGCTGCACTGAACGGCGCGCTCAAGGAACTCAAGGCCGACGGCACGATCGACCGTATCGCCGCGAAGTACTTCGACGTGAAGGTCGTGCTCAAGTAAGCGCGCTTCACGAGCGGGTTTGCCGCGTATGCCGGCCAGGCTTTGCCTCGCCGGCATTTTTTATTTCCCGGCGGCGCCGGCACCCACCAGAATGTCCTCGATCTGCTTGTAGCCGCGCTCGCGCGCATGCTGCAACGGCGTCACGCCCTGCGAGTCCGCCAGATTCACATCGGCCTTCGCATCGACTAGCTGACGCACGATCTCCACATGCTTCGGGCCGCCGTCGCTCAGCAAAATGGCTTCGAGCAGCGCTGTCCAGTGCAGGTTGTTCACATGGTTCACGTCGACCCCCGCGGCAATCAGCGTGCGCACGGTCTCTACGTGGCCGCGCTCCGCCGCCGGGATCAGCGCGGTTCCGCCGTAGCGGTTGGTGCTTTTGAGGTCGGCGCCATGGGTCAGCGTCATCTTCAGGATCTCGTTGTACCCGCGCGCGCCGGCATAGAGATAGGGGCTGTCGTTGATGCGGTCTTTGGCATTGACGTCGGCGCCCGCGTCGATCAGCGCCTGTGCCGCTTCCACATGGTTTTTGTGAGTGGCGATCAGCAGCGGCGTGGCGCCGGCGCTGTCCCTGGCGTCGATGCTCGCGCCTTTTTGCAAGGCGGCCCGCACCTCCACGGCATTGCCGCGTTCGGCTGCTTCGCGCAACTGGTTCTCGAGAACGCCGCCGCTTGCGGTGGCCGTGACGGAAGAAAACATGGCGGCCATCACCCCCAGATAGATGGATATACGTTCGAAGAGCATGAAAATTCTCCTGACTTCACTGCTT
>JAITTX010000154.1 GCA_031286755.1 Paraburkholderia sp. | reverse complement strand
GCTGGGCTCCGCGCACATCACGGTCAACAAGAACGCGATCCCGAACGACCCGGAAAAGCCGTTCGTGACGAGCGGCATCCGTCTCGGCTCGCCGGCGATGACCACGCGCGGCTTCGGCGTGAAGGAAGCCGAGCAGGTGGGCAACCTGATTGCCGACGTGCTGGACAATCCGGAAGACGCAGCGACGATCGAGCGCGTGAAGGCGCAGGTTTCCGAGCTGACGAAGCGTTTCCCGGTCTATCGCTGATCCAGCCTGTAATCCATCATGCGCTGCCCCTTCTGCCGGCACGAAGACACGCAAGTGGTTGACTCGCGCGTGTCCGAGGACGGCGCCGCGATCCGGCGCCGCCGCCGCTGCCCGGCCTGTGACAAGCGTTTCACGACGTACGAGCGGGTCGAGCTGGCGATGCCGGCCGTCGTCAAGAAGGATGGCAGCCGCACGGAATTCGACCGCCGCAAGATCATGGCGAGCATGCAACTGGCGCTGCGCAAGCGGCCCGTTGCTGCCGACGCGATCGACGCGGCGGTCGCCCGCATCGAGTATCAACTGCTCGGTAGCGGGGAGCGTGAGGTGCGCAGCGAGCGCCTTGGCGAGCTCGTGATGGGCGAGCTGCGCGAACTCGACACGGTTGCATTCGTGCGTTTTGCCTCCGTGTACCGGCGTTTCGAGGACGTTTCCGAATTCGAGGACGTCATTGAGGAATTTCGCCGTGCAAGCGGCGCCGCCAAGCCGCCGAAGAAGCGCTGAGCGCTTGCGCGTTTGTACTGGGCGCTTGCGCGTCTGGTTCGAATACGCGCGTATTTTCCATCCCCGCATTTCCCCTTTCTCCTGCCGCTTCCTGTGACTCCCGCATTGTCGCGGGAGGGCTGCGTGCGCATAAGCTGGCCGTTCGGCTAATTGTTCCGTTTCGCGTTGGTTCGTAGAGTGACTGTAATTCCTCGACGATAAGGATTGCAGATGAAATACGCCGGCTTCACGCTGATCGAAACGATGATCGTGGTTGTCCTGCTGGCCCTGTGCGCCACGGCAACCGCGCCGGTGTTCGTGTCGTGGCGCGTGCGCGATCAGGTCGACGCGCGCACGAACGCGTTGCTCGGCACGCTCTCTTACGCGCGCAGCGAAGCGATCCGGCGCAAGGTGCGCGTGAGCGTGTGCCGCATCGACGCCGCACGGCATTGCCTGGCGGCGGGCAAAAATTGTCCGTCCGGGCGGGCCGACTGGTCGTGCGGCTGGGCCGTGATGGCCGAGCGCGCGGGCGCGTCGCTGCTGCTGCGTGCGCAGCCGGCAATCGACGAGATCGGCGTGATGTCGGGCTTGACGGCGCTCACATTCACGCCGCCCGCAGGGCAGACAATCGGCAGTTTGCGCAGCTTCGAGATCGCGCCGCGCGTCACCACGGCGTCAATGCGGGGGACTGGGTGGCGGCGTTGCATACGCGTTGCAGCGGGCGGGCGCGCACGCGTGAGCGACGGAGCATGCGGGGCGGTGTCATGAGCGCGCGCAGCGGGCATTTCCGGCGCGGACTGCGCTTCGGGCGCGGCGCGGCTCTGCTCGAAGTCGCGCTGGCCATGGCGCTCATGTCGATGTGCGGATTGGGCCTCCTCGGTGCGCAGCTCGGTCTTGCGCGGCATGCGCTTGCTTCCGAGGCGCGGGCACGTGCCGCGTTCGCCGCCGACGCGATTGCCGAGGCCGCGCTGGAAGCGGGCTCGGCGCCCCGCGATCAATGGCTGGCACGTGCGGCCGCCGCCGTGCCCGAGGGGCGTGCAATCGTGTCCGGCACGGCAGGCCCGGTCTCGCTAGTCGTGCTCACATGGGCCGCTTTGCGCGACGAGGCAGCACCTCGCGCGTTGCCATCCACCGACGGGTGTGAAGACGCTCAATCCGGTGGCACGGCGCCCACACAGGGGCGAGCCTGCATTGCGCTCGCGTTCGCTCAATGAAGCGCGCTTCGTTACGTTTGCGCGCGAGCGCCGGGCACACGTTGCTCGAATTCACGATCGCCCTGGCGCTCGGTCTCGTCGTGATTGCGGGTGCGCTTGCCGCATATCGTTCGCAGCGTCAGGCGTTCGCCACGGCGATCGACGCGGCGCGCATCCAGGAGGCCGGTGTGGACGCGCTGACGCTCGCGGGCGAGCAGATCCAGATGGCCGGATTCGTGGGCGCGGACGATCCGGAACGCCTCGCTGGACCGCCAATCTTCGGCTGCGCCGCCGGGCGTCCCGTCGGCACGAGTGCGAGCTTGACGTGCGAGGCGCTTTCGAACCGCTCGGACGGTTTCGCGGTGCGCTATCGGGGCGACGGCGAGTCCACCTGGCTGGCGGCGAATGGCCAGGTCACCGATTGCCTGGGCCAGGCGGTGGGGCCGCCTGCGAGCGAGGTCCTCAACCGCTTCCATGCAAAGTCGAGCGGCTCGACAGGGGAACCCGAACTCTACTGCGAAGGCTCAGGCAAAGCCGGCACGGCGCAGCCGCTCGTAGAGGGCGTCGAACGCATGCGAGTGCGCTACTGGCTGGCTGGCGCCGCACAAGCCGTGGACGCCGCCGCCGTCTCGCGCGATCAGTGGGACTCAGTCGTGGCGGTCGATTTATGCGTGCTCGTGCGCGGAGCGCCATTCGCGCGGCGCGTGCGTTACGTGGATTGCGACGGCGTGCCGGTTGCTGCCGTCGATGGCCGCGCGCGGCAGGCGTTCTGGCGCCACGTGGCGCTGCGCAACGTGCTGGAGGCGCGCTCATGACATCCGTGGCGCAGCGTTCGCATGGCCGGCGCCGGAATCAGCGCGGCGCCGCGTTGCCGGTCGTTTTGCTGATCGTTTCGATGATGCTCGCAACCTCCGCGGCATGGTTCGAGCGGGTTCTGTTCGAGGCCCGCAACGCCGGCGCCGTCATCGATCAGTTGCAGTCCTTTCGTGCCGCCGAGGCGGGGCTCGCGCTCTGTTCGCGTGCCCTGGTCGATGGCGCGGTGATGGCGCCGCTGCCGCCAGCGCAGGCGGGCGAACCACAGGGCTGGCGCCGCCAGGAAACGTTCGAAGCGCAGGCCACGGCGCCTGTGCGGGCGTGGCCCGGCTCCGTGAGGCCCCCGCAGTGCCTCGTCGAGGCATGGCGTATCGCGGCGCGGCCGGCAGTGCGCGCGTTTCTTGTCACGGCGCGCGGGTTCGGCGTCACCGATGACGCTCAAAGCTGGTTGCAGATGCAGCTCGTCGTGGACAACGCGCGCATCGAGCGCCATTGGCGGCGTGTTGTCGCGAGGCCGTTTTGACGGCCGCAAAAGGATAAAGGGAGGGGAGGTGCAACGCAATGAGCGGGCTTTTACCTTGCTCGAGCTGGTTGTCGCGCTCGCGGTGGTTGCCATCGTCGCGGCGTTCGCTCTGCCGGGCTGGCGCAATCAGATCGCGCGCGGGCATCGGATCGATGCCGTCGCGGCACTCTATCGTGCGGCGCAATTCGTCGATGCGCAAAGTCCGTTGCCGGCTTCACTGCCCGCCGGCATGGATCAGGCGCCGCCAGGGGCGGCCGCGGTCTATCGGCTGAAGCTTTTGGCGGCGGACGACATGAACGGGGGTTATACGATCATGGCCGTGCCCACGGAAGCCGGCCCGATGCGCGACGATCCGTGCGGGGCTTTCGTGCTCGACGCGAGCGGCACGCGTGGCAACCAGGTGCCGGGCGCGAATGCGGCCGCACCCATGACGGCTCCCGGAGCGTCCCTCAACTCGCGCGATTGCTGGGGGAGCCGATGATCTGTGCCGCGATGTGCCAGGTGATGCGGCTGGGGCGCGACGCCTTAGCCGGTGATGTCGTCTTCTTCCGACGCGTAGCGCCGCCGTGCGCCGCCGGCCGGTGCGCCTCGCTGGCGTCGCACTTGTTGCCAGATACGCCAGGCCTCCCACGCCGTGAGCGCGAGGCCGCCCCATTTCACGACCGGGCGGGCAGCCGAGGTGACACTCTCGCGCAGCGGCTTGGCCAGCACGAGCGAGGCGATGGAGCTCAAGAGCGGATATTGCTTGAGCAGATTGCCGAGCCCGGAGCTCGCGCGATTGAGGCCCACGTTGCCGAAACCCGGCACGATAAAGCGCAGCCAACTGAAGTGCGTGACGGCTTCGCGCAGCTCGACAACCGAGGCGGCCATTTCGGCGCGCTCGACGCTCGCACGCACGATCAGCAACTCCTTGCGCAACGCGCGCAACTGCGGTGTCGACAGATTGCGGCTACGCGTGCGTTCAGGGCGAAAGGCGTGGTCCGGCTGGGGTTGGCTCATGGCTTCGATTCGCGGCGGGTGGTTGGCAGACGTGGGCTAGGGCTTGCGAAGGATTTCGCGATCCTTCTGGAATTCCTCGAGCGTTGCCTGGAATACCGGCGGCGCGTTGCGCAGGCCATTGCGCGCCTTCAAGCCGCAGAAGAGAGCGCCGAGCGCATAGACGATGGTGATCCCGGCGAGCGCCTGCCAGCGCCAGGTGTCCCAGAAAGCGATTGCAACGAGTGCGGTCAGCGCGATCAGCGCCATGGCTCCAAACAGCATCGCGGCGAGTCCGAGGAGGAGCACGCCGAGCAGGCGCTCCTTTTCCTCTGCCAGCTCGATGCCGATCAGCTCGAGCCGCGTATGGAGCATCGCGAACGCGGAGCCGAGGAGACGGCGCACCGCTCCGTGTTCTGGTCGCTGCGATTGGGTGTCTGTCGTCATGGCGAATGCGGTTGGCGCCTGCGCGTGCGCGCAAGGCGAATGCGCGAGGAAAGCGCCCAGAAAAGACAGGCCGGTGCGGTGCACCGGCCTGCCGGCTTGTGGTTCGGCCGGGTGGCAGCCACGGTTGACACAGTTGTGTCCGGGGCCGGTTGAGCGTTCGCCATCCCCAGCCCCCGGACCAGCAGCCGCCTTTGCGTGGGCCACCCGCGATGCGTGGAGGCGCGCGCTGCGGCTACACGCCGCGTCTTTTACTTGCGGTTGATCAGCAAGCCCATGAGTACGCCCACGCCGGCGGCAATGCCGATCGACGTCCACGGGTGTTCGTGCACGTAATCGTCAGTGGCGCGTGCCGCTTTCTTGCCTTTCTCCACCACGACGACCTGAACGTCGGCCGCCTTCTCCTTGGCTTGCTTCAGGCGCGTGAGGGCCGTTTCGCGAAGCTCCGAAGCGCGCTCGCCGGTGGCGCTCGCCGCTTGCTTGAGCAGGTCCTCTGCATCCGCGAGGACGGTTTTGATATCCGACATCAGCCTCTCCTTATTGACCTCTGACATTGACTAACTCCCATCGTGTCACATCACGCGTGAATCGTAACAAAGATACGCGCGCTGGCAAGCATGGCTGGCCGCCGCCGGGCAAGATCCCGCACGATTCGTTCCTGCGAAAGGCACGTGGCGGCTATCCCGGGTGGATTGCCCGGCGCCGCCCCGCGCGTGCTGTGAGCGCACAAACATGCACAGTAAGCCAAATTGAGTTGATCTGGAACGTAAAGTTTCCGCGATTATGGCTAACATTACCAAAACTCATAACGGTCTGACCCGATGTTCGTTCGCGGGGCATGAGCGCGCGCTGTATGCTTCATTGTTGTAAATGTTCGCTGGATCAACGGGCGGTGCATGTAACGGACCGCCCACCTCGTTCAAAGGAAACCGCACCATGAGTCTGCGTCTTGGCGATATCGCACCCGACTTCGAGCAGGATTCGAGCGTTGGCCGCATCAAATTTCACGACTGGCTTGGCAACAGCTGGGGCGTGCTGTTCTCGCATCCGGCCGACTTCACGCCGGTCTGCACGACCGAGCTTGGCCTGACCGCGAAGCTCAACGACGAATTCGAGAAGCGCAACGTCAAGACGATCGCGCTTTCGGTGGATAGCGCGGAGTCGCACAACGAGTGGATCAAGGACATCAACGAGACTCAGGCGGCTAGCGTCGGCTTTCCGATTCTCGCCGACGGCGACCGCAAGGTTTCCACGCTGTACGACATGATTCATCCGAATGCGAACGAGACGCTCACCGTGCGTTCGCTCTTCGTGATCGATCCGAACAAGAAAGTGCGCCTCATCATCACGTATCCGGCGAGCACGGGCCGCAATTTCGACGAAGTGCTGCGTGTGATCGATTCGCTGCAACTCACCGATAACTACCAGGTCGCCACGCCCGGCAACTGGAAGCAGGGCGACGATGTCGTGATCGTCCCGTCGCTGAAGGACGAAGAGGTGCTCAAGCAGAAGTTTCCGAAGGGCTACAAGGCGCTGCGTCCGTATCTGCGCATGACGCCGCAGCCGAACAAGTAAGATTTCCGCCTGGCCGCGCAAGCACGAAACGCGGCACAACAAGCGAAAAGCGCCGCACGAGCCAACTCGTGCGGCGCTTTTTTCATCCGCCAATGGCGGCGGGCAGCGCGCCCTGGAGGAGCGCTTAGAAGAACGCCTGGATGCCGGTTTGCGCGCGGCCCAGGATCAGCGCGTGGATGTCGTGCGTGCCTTCATAGGTGTTCACCACTTCGAGATTCACGAGGTGGCGCGCCACGCCGAACTCGTCGGAAATGCCGTTGCCGCCCAGCATGTCACGCGCGAGACGCGCGATGTCGAGCGACTTGCCGCACGAGTTGCGCTTCATGATCGAGGTGATCTCGACCGCCGCCGTGCCTTCGTCCTTCATGCGCCCGAGGCGCAGGCAGCCTTGCAGGCCGAGCGTGATTTCGGTCTGCATGTCGGCGAGCTTTTTCTGGATCAGCTGGTTCGCGGCCAGCGGGCGGCCGAATTGCTTGCGGTCGAGCACGTATTGGCGCGCCGTGTGCCAGCACGACTCCGCCGCGCCGAGCGCGCCCCAGGCGATGCCGTAGCGCGCCGAGTTCAGGCAGGTGAACGGACCACGCAGGCCCTTCACGCCGGGCATGAGGTTTTCTTCGGGCACGAACACTTCATCGAGCACGATTTCGCCGGTGATCGATGCGCGCAGGCCCACCTTGCCGTGGATCGCCGGCGCCGAAAGGCCTTTCCAGCCCTTCTCGAGGATGAAGCCGCGGATGTCGTCCTTGCCGTCTTCCTCGAGCTTCGCCCAGACGACGAACACGTCGGCGATGGGCGAGTTGGTGATCCACATCTTGGCGCCGGAGAGCGAGTAGCCGCCGTTCACCTTCTTGGCGCGCGTGACCATGCTGCCCGGGTCGGAGCCGTGGTTCGGCTCGGTCAGGCCGAAGCAGCCGATCCATTCGCCGCTCGCGAGCTTCGGCAGATACTTCTGCTTTTGCGCTTCCGAGCCGAATTCGTGGATGGGCACCATCACGAGCGACGACTGCACCGACATCATCGAGCGATAGCCTGAGTCGATGCGCTCCACTTCGCGCGCAATCAGGCCATAGGCCCCCTAGTTCAGGCCCGGGCCACCGTATTGCTCGGGACTCGTTGGGCCGAGCAGGCCGACCTCGCCCATTTCGCGGAAGATCGAGGCGTCGGTTTTTTCGTGACGGAACGCTTCCAGCACGCGCGGCGCAAGCTTGTCCTGCGCGTAGGCTGCTGCGGCGTCGCGCACCATGCGTTCATCTTCGGTGAGCTGCTGGTCGAGCAGCAGCGGGTCTTCCCAATGGAACTGGGCATGTGCGGCCATGGTGTCTCTCCAAAATCTCGAAATGGGCAATTTGCGCTTGACTGAAGTTCCGCTATGCGGAACAATGTTTTGCAAATTGACCTTAGTGTATCACCAGCCCGCTCATGTCTGCATCTGAAATGAATGCATCTTCATCGTTTTCCGCCGCGCTGGCCGAGGGCCCGATCGACGAGCGCAAGTTCGTCGTGGCGCTCGCGCGCGGGCTCGAACTGCTGCGCGCCTTCCGGCCCGGCGAGACGCTGCTCGGCAACCGCGATTTCGTCGAGCGCACGGGCTTGCCCAAGGCAACCGTCAACCGGCTCGCCTATACGCTCACGGTGCTCGGCTATCTGCGGTTCGACGAATCGCTCGGCAAGTATGCGCTCGATGCCGGCGTGCTCTCGCTGGGTTTCGCCTTGCTCTCCGGCACGGACACGCTCGAGCTCGCCCGCCCGCACATGCGGGCGTTCGCGCGCGAGGTGGGGGCGGCGGTCTCGCTGGGGTGCCGCGATGGTCTCGACGTGATTTATCTGGACACCATTCGCAGCGAGACGGCGCTCACACTGGGGCTTGCGTCGGGCTCGCGCCTTTCGATGCTGACGAGTTCGATGGGGCGCGCGTATCTCGCGGTGCAGCCACTCGATGTGCGCACGGCGCTCTTTGCGGAGCTGGAAAAGGCAGCGGGCGCCGATGGCCCCGCGCAGGTCGAGGCGGCCAGGCGGGAGATCGAGATTTTCGCGAAAGAGGGCGCCTGCTATTCGTTTCGCGACTGGCATGAGGACGTCAACGCCGTGGCGGTGCCGTTTCGCGAGCCGCGCGAGCGGCGCTGGCTGGTGCTCAGTTGCAGCGGACCGGCTTCGTCGATGGGGCCGGAGGTGTTTCGCGAGCGCGTGGCGCCGCTCTTGAAATCGCTGGCGCGCAGGCTTGGCGAGACGGTGTGATACGTACCGCCTGGAACGAAAAAGCCGACCCGAAAGTCGGCTTTTTGCATGAGGCTGCGTACTCGGCTTAGTGGTTCAGGCGGCCGAGCAGCAGGAACTCCATCAGCGCCTTCTGGACGTGCAGGCGGTTTTCCGCCTCGTCCCAGACCACGCTTTGCGGGCCGTCGATCACCTCGGCGCTCACTTCCTCGCCGCGATGCGCGGGCAGGCAGTGCATGAACAGGGCGTCGGGGTTGGCGCGCGCCATCATTTCGGCGTCCACGCACCAGTCGGCGAAGGCCTTCATGCGGGCCTCGTTCTCCGCCTCGAAGCCCATGCTGGTCCAGACGTCCGTGGTCACGAGGTCGGCGCCCGCACAGGCTTCGTTGGGGTCGTCGAAGACCGCGTAGAACGGCGCGCTTTCCGGCGCGACGAGAGCGGGATCGAGCGGGTAGCCCGGCGGCGTGGAGATGCGCAGCTTGAAGTCGAGAATCTGCGCGGCTTCGATCCACGTGTAGAGCATGTTGTTGGCGTCGCCCACCCACGCCACCGTCTTGCCGCGGATCGGGCCGCGATGCTCGTAGTACGTGAAGATGTCGGCCAGCACCTGGCAGGGGTGGTACTCGTTCGTGAGACCGTTGATGACCGGCACGCGCGAGCTTTCGGCAAAGCGCTGGAGGATGTCCTGGCCGAACGTGCGGATCATGATGATGTCGACCATGCGCGAGATCACCTGCGCCGAATCCTCGATGGGCTCGCCGCGGCCGAGCTGCGTGTCGCGCGTGTTCATGAACACGGCGTGGCCGCCCAACTGGAAGATGCCTGCTTCGAACGAGAGCCGCGTGCGCGTGGAGCTCTTCTCGAAGATCATCGCGAGCGTGCGGTCGTGCAGCGGATGATAGGTCTCGTAGTTCTTGAACTTGCGCTTCAGGATGCGCGCGCGCTCCAGCACATATTCATAATCGTCAAGGGAGAAATCCTTGAACTGCAGGTAATGGCGTATGGTCCGGGAGGTCATGAAACGAAAGCGGCGCCCGATCCGGCCTCGAACTGCAGGATTGGGCCGGCGACGCCGCTGCGGTTGGTGGTAAGTCAATGCAGCATAAAGGATTTTGCGGACTTTGACGAGTCGGCGCAAAAGCGCTGGCCGGGGCAGGGCGAGCTTCGGCACCAGGCGTCTGGCGAGGGGGAGAGGGCGGGCGCGAACCACCGTCCGGCATCTTATGTGCGGTGCGTCAAAAGGGCTGCTGCGCTATAATCTCAAAGATTTTTCACGCACGACGGCGGGTTCGACGCGCAAGGCGCCGGGTCCGCGGGAGCGGTCTGTGCGCTGGCCGGCAAATGCACCGCGCGTTCGATGTGGCGCCACGCCGGCCGGGGTGCGCGGCCGGACTCTCCCCTCTCCATCGGACTGTATTTGCGCGCGGCCATCGGGCGAACTGCCTGCGGCTGGAGCTCCGCGGCACAAGCGCGAGCGGCGCGCTCGTGCTCTAGTTTCAGCTGCATAAGCGCACCGCGTCACCGCGGCTCCGCGCTATCATACAGGTACCCTACATGGCCGACGACGCTCCAACCGAATACTTCATTCAAGGCATCACCAGTACGGGGAAGAAGTTTCGCCCGAGCGACTGGTCGGAGCGTCTGGCGGGGGTGATGTCGAGCTTTGGTCCGAAGGCGTCGGCCAATGCGCGCGGGCCGAACGCCTATCTGCGCTATTCGCTCTACGTGCGGCCGACGATGATCGGTGATCTCAAGGTCGTGGTGCTGGATTCGCGTCTGAAGGCCGTCGAGCCGATGGCCTTCGATTTCGTGATGAACTTCGCCAAGGACAACGATCTCGTGGTGACCGAGGCGTGCGAGTTGCCGCACGACCACGCGACACAGCAAAGCAGCAGCCGCTGAGGCGGAAGGCGCTAATTACGCCAGTCGCGCGAAAAGGTGCGCGCATGAGTGGGGCGGTGCGCCGCCTCGCCCGAACGACCCGCTACGGCGGGTTTTTTTGCGCCTGCGGCGGGGAAGGGGCGCGCAGGGGGCGGGTTGCGGCAACAAAAAAACCCGCCGAAGCGGGTTTTTTGGGGTGCAGCCGAATCAGGAAGCGCCCGCCGTGGCGGACGGTCCGAATCCTTACTGCGCAGCTTGCATGGCCTTGACGGCGGCAGCCAGGCGGCTCTTATGGCGAGCAGCCTTGTTCTTGTGGACGATCTTCTTGTCGGAGATGATGTCGAGCGTCTTTGCCGAAGCCTTCAGGACTTCTGCGGCCGCTGCCTTGTCACCGGCGTCGATCGCCTTGCGGACAGCCTTGATAGCGGTGCGGAACTTCGAGCGCAGCGCCGAGTTGTGCGAGTTTGCCTTGGCGGCCTGACGGGCGCGCTTGCGTGCTTGTGCGGAATTTGCCATGTTGGTTCCTTATGTTTCGAGAGCTTCGGTCCGCTGACTTTGGATCGAGCAGGACGACGCTCCTTGCCTGGATTTGAGCTTCTGGGGCGATGGATTGCCCGAAAGCGCAAAACGGTATTTGCCGGGGTTGCTTCAGTTGCGCTTCAGCTTGCCGGCGGCGCCTTTTGTGCCAAAGCGGAGAAAGGCTGCAAACCTGCGGCCGCTTTCCACTTCCTTTCCAAGGCGCGATTCTCGAGTGCTGATGAAACTCGAAACCGCGAATTATAGCAACAAAATCATGGCTGTGGCAATCGCGGAGGGCGCTGGCGCGCCGGGGCAACTGACGGGCGCTCACGGGCGGCACGACGGCCTGGTCACTGTCTTTCGCGAGCCCGCCCCAAACCCCGGATTCCGCCGCTGCGTCACCGTGGTGATGGACTTGACGCCGCGCATCGGCGCTGGACCGGGCGGCACCCGTATAATAAGCGCCCCATGAATCTATTCCGAGCCCTGCTGACGGTCAGCGGCTTCACGCTGCTGTCGCGCGTGACCGGACTGGCCCGAGAAACGCTGATTGCCCGCGCATTCGGCGCGAGCCAGTACACCGACGCCTTCTACGTCGCGTTCCGCATTCCCAACCTGCTGCGCCGCATCTCGGCGGAAGGCGCGTTTTCGCAGGCCTTCGTGCCGATCCTCGCGGAGTTCAAGAGCCAGAAGGGGCACGATGCCACGCGCGATCTCGTCGACGCCACCTCGACGGTGCTGGCGTGGACGCTCGCCATTCTTTCGGTGCTGGGCATCGTCGGGGCGTCGTTCGTCGTGACCGTGGTCGCCACGGGCCTGAAGAACGACGGCCAGGCGTACCAGCTTGCCGTCACGATGACGCGCATCATGTTCCCATACATCGTGTTCATCTCGCTCACGTCGCTGGCGTCCGGGGTGCTCAACACGTACAAGCAGTTCTCGCTGCCCGCGTTCGCGCCGGTGCTGCTCAACGTGGCGTTCATCACGGCGGCGGTGGCGTTCGCGCCGCAGATGAAGCAGCCGGTCTTTGCGCTCGCGTGGGCGGTGATCGTCGGCGGCGTGCTGCAGTTCATCGTGCAGTTGCCGGGCCTGAAGAAGATCGACATGATGCCGCGCATCGGGCTCAATCCGCTCAAGGCGCTCGCGCATCGCGGCGTCAAGCGCGTGCTCGCGAAAATGGTGCCGGCCATGTTCGCGGTGTCGGTCGCGCAGATCAGCCTCATCATCAACACCAACATTGCTTCGCGTCTGGGCGCGGGCGCGGTCTCGTGGATCAACTACGCCGACCGCCTGATGGAGTTCCCCACCGCGCTGCTCGGCGTGGCGCTCGGCACGATCCTGCTGCCGAGCCTCTCGAAAGCGCACGTCGACGCCGACCCGCACGAATATTCGGCGCTGCTCGACTGGGGCCTGCGCGTGACCTTCCTGCTCGCGGCGCCCTCGGCGGTGGCGCTGTTCTTCTTCGCCGAGCCGCTCACGGCCACGCTCTTTCACTACGGCAAGTTCGACGCGAACTCCGTCATCATGACGGCCCGCGCGCTCACGGCTTACGGTGTCGGGCTCATCGGGCTCATTCTCATCAAGATCCTGGCGCCGGGCTTTTATGCGCGCCAGGACATCAAGACGCCCGTGAAGATCGGTGTGGGCGTGCTGGTTGCCACGCAGATCTGCAACTACATTTTCGTGCCGATCTTTTCGCACGCAGGCCTGACACTCTCCGTCGGGCTCGGCGCCTGCATCAACGCGCTGCTGCTCTTCATCGGCCTGCGCCGCCGCGGCATCTACATGCCGTCCTCGGGCTGGGCCAGGTTTTTCGTGCAACTGCTCGGGGCATGCCTCGTGCTATCGGGAGCAATGCACTGGTGTGCGATCAGCTACGACTGGATCGGCCTGCATCGCGAGCCGCTTGCGCGCATCGCCTTGCTCGCCGCCTGCCTCGTGCTGTTCGCAGCGTTATATTTCGGTATGCTTTGGCTGATGGGCTTCAAGTACGCATACTTCAAGAGGCGCGCGAAGTGATCACGATGAACACGCGGGTGCTGGACTATTTCAGCGCGCTCGTTGCCGACGACGAGAGCCTGCCGCTCACCGAAGCGGCGCTGTCGATCGCGCAGGATGCCTACCCCGACCTCGACCTGCAAGGCACGCTCGCCGAGATCGACGAGCTGGCGCTGCGCGCGAAAAAGCGCATGCCCGAGGACATCGACGTGCGCCAGCAGGTCACGTTTCTGAACCGCGTGTTCTTCCGCGAGATGGGCTTCGCCGCCAATCTCAACGACTTTTTCGATCCCGACAACAGTCATCTGAACGTCGTGCTCAAGCGCCGGCGCGGCATCCCCATTTCGCTCGCGGTGATCTATCTGGAGATCGCGGGCCAGCTCGGGCTGCCGGTGCAGGGCGTGTCGTTTCCCGGGCACTTCCTGCTGCGCGTTTCGCTGCCCGATGGCGACGCCATGCTCGATCCCACCACGGGCCGCACGCTCTCCGAGTCCGATATGGTCGAGATGCTCGAACCCTATGTGACGAGCGCGGGCGACTCCGTGGCGCGCGCGCTGCGCATGCTGCTCGAACCGGCCACGCGGCGCGAGATCGTGGCGCGCATGCTGCGCAACCTGAAGTCGGTGTATCTGCAGACCGAGCGCTGGGAGCGCCTGCTCGGCATCCAGCAGCGGCTCGTGATTCTG
>JAITTX010000151.1 GCA_031286755.1 Paraburkholderia sp. | reverse complement strand
ATTCGCGAGGGCGAGGCCGTCGACGCCGTTGGCTCGACCGGTTTCCTCAACCGTTATTTCGACATCGCCGCGCGCGGCAGCTCGGTGCGCCAGGAGGGCATCGCCGGCATCACCACCTTCCTTGCGATGGTGTATTCCGTGTTCGTCGTGCCGGGCATGCTCGGCAAGGCGGGCTTCGACACCAGCGCGGTCTTTGTCGCCGTGTGTCTCACCACGGCGTTCGGCTCGTTGCTCATGGGCCTGTGGGCGCGCCTGCCGATCGCCATCGGCTGCGCGATCTCGCTCACCGCGTTCACCGCGTTCGGCCTCGTGCTCGGCAAGGGCCTCAAGCCCGAAGTCGCGCTCGGCGCCGTGTTCCTGATGGGCCTCGTGTTCACGGGCATTTCGGTGACCGGCGTGCGCTCGTGGATCCTGCGCAACCTGCCGCACGGCATCGCGCACGGCACGGGCATCGGCATCGGCCTGTTCCTGCTGCTGATCGCGGCCAATGACGTGGGTCTCGTCATCAAGAATCCGGGCGCGGGCCTGCCGGTCACGCTCGGCCACATCACCGCGCTGCCCGCGATGCTCTCCGTGGTCGGTCTCGCCGCGATCTTCGGCCTCGTGCGCCGCCGCGTGCCGGGCTCGATCCTGATCGTGATCGTCGCGATCTCGGCGCTCGGTCTCGCCATCGATCCGGCCGTGACCTTCCACGGCGTGTTCGCGTGGCCGTCGCTTTCGGCGCCGGGCCATGCCTCGCTGATCGGCGCGATGGACATCAAGGGCGCGCTCTCGGTCGCCGTGCTGCCCAGCGTGCTCGCGCTCGTGATGACCGCCGTGTTCGACGCCACCGGCACGATCCGCGCCGTGGCCGGCCAGGCCGGCCAGCTCGACGAGAAGGGCCGCATCATCAACGGCGGCCGCGCGCTCACGGCCGACTCGGTCAGCTCGATCTTCTCGGGCTTCTTCGGCGGTGCGCCGGCGGCGGCTTATATCGAGTCGACGGTGGGCGTGGCGGCGGGCGCCAAGACCGGCATGGCCGCGGCCGTGGTGGGCCTGCTGTTCCTCGCGGTGATGTTCTTCGCGCCGCTCGCGGGCCTCGTGCCGTCCTATGCCACGGCGCCGGCGCTCATGTACGTGGGCCTGATGATGCTCTCGAGCGTCTCGCGCCTCGACATGTCCGACATGGTGGATGCAATGTCGGGCCTCGTGTGCGCCGTGTTCATCGTGCTCACCGCCAACATCGTCACGGGCATCATGCTGGGCTTCGCCACGCTCGTGATCGGCCGCGTGGTGAGCGGCGAGATTCGCAAGCTCAACGTCGGCACGGTGATCATCGCCGCCGTGCTCGTGGCGTTCTACCTGGGCGGCTGGGCTATCTGACGCGCGACTCGCGCCCACCTAGCCCGGTCTTCGGCAAGACGGACCCCAAGGCGGCCCGTCTTGCCGGCTTCACGGCCCGCGTCCGCTTTCCGGCGGCGCGGGCCGTGCGGCATTCGGGGCGCGGATCTTCACTCCTTGCTCCCTTGCACGCCTTCGTCCTTTCGCAGGTTCGCGCGCGCTACTTCGGCAGCAGGCTGTTGCCGCCTCCCTTGCCCGCTTTGCTTGCGGATTTGCGCGCCGCTTTACGAGGCTTGGGCTCCACGCCCACACGCGGGTCGCGCGCCAGCACGAGCCCGGTCAGGCGTAGCGCCGTAGCCTCGAAATCCGCATCGTCCTGCGTCACATAAAGCCACTTGCCCAGCACCGGATGCGGCTGCAAGGCGGGCATTTCGTCGATGAGCGCCGCGTGCCGGTCGTGCGAGGTGCAGACCAGCAGGCCGTTGAAAGGCTTTTCCCGGTCGGCGGCGATGAGGCACAGCAGGCCATCCATATAGGCGGCGTCGGCGCCGAACATCAGCTTGTGCAGATAGCCGGGATCGCGCCCGAAGGCGTCGAAGATCCAGAGCAGCGAATTGCGGATTTTGGACGGCATGGCGGGAATGCCTCAGGGTGATTGGCGAGGGCGGGCCGGCACGCGCGTGGCGGGCACGACGCCGCGAAAACGCATTCTACGGGTTGCGCGAGCGCAGCTTGACATCGATGGCTCGTGTCCTATGCTTAACCGCATGGTTAAGCATGAAGACGACACGTTGAACCGCACCTTTGCGGCGCTGGCGGACCCCACGCGGCGCGCGCTGCTCGCGCGGCTCGCGCAGCAGGACGCGCTTTCGGTGAGCGCGCTCGCGCAGCCGTTCGAGATGTCGCTGCCCGCGGTGATGAAGCATCTGGACGTGCTCGCCGAGGCGGGGCTCGTCACGCGCGCGAAGACCGGACGCACGGTGGCGTGCCGTCTCGCGGCGGGGCCGATGGAGGACGCGATGCAGTGGCTCGCGCACTACGAGCGCTTCTGGAACGGCGCGCTCGATCGTCTCGCCGCTTTCGTGGAGGAGGAGGGATGCCCACCCAACCCGATGCTGGCGCGGCCAGCAATTCAGGCGCAAGCGCAGGCAAAAGCGCGGACGCAGACAAAGACGCCGGCAAAAACGCCGGCAAAAGCGCCGGCAAAAGCGCTGGCGGCGGCGCAGACCCAGGCGCGGCCAAAAGCCCGGACAAAGGCGCGGAAAAAAGCGCCGGCGCAGGCAGTGGAAGCGACGCCGCTCCCAGCCTCATCGTCAGGCGCCGCATCAACGCGAGCGCCGCGAAGGTCTACGCGGCATGGACGCAAGCCGCGCAACTGATGCACTGGATGCATCCGCTCGACACGATCTGCCTCCATGCCGAAGCCGACGTGCGCGTGGGCGGGCGCTTTCGCGTGATCATGCGCTCGCCCGACGGCGAAGAGCACGACGCGAGCGGCACCTATCTCGAAGTGGTGCCCGAGGCGAAGCTCGTGTTCACGTGGGCGTGGCGCAGCGCGCCCGAGCGCGAGTCGCGCGTGACGGTCGTGCTGCGCGCCGATGGCGCGACAACGGAGATCACGCTGCGTCACGAGCGCTTCTTCGACGAAGCCACACGTGACGCGCATCGCGAGGGGTGGTCGAGCGCGCTCGATCACCTGGTGGAGCTGTTCGAATGATGGCGTCCGGTTGAGCCGGTCCTGATCAGATTGACACGAAGGAGGAATGCACGATGGAAGCGCACAAGATTGTTTCGGATGACGAATGGATGGCGGCGCGCAAGGCTTTGCTTCAGGAAGAGCGCGCATTCACGCATGCGCGCGACGCGCTGGTGGCGAAGCGTCTGGCGTTGCCATGGGTGAAGGTGGAGAAGACCTACGAGTTCGAAACGCCGCAAGGCACGCGCACGCTCGCGGAACTGTTCGGGCCGCGCAGCCAGTTGCTGACCTATCACTTCATGCTGGGTCCGGACTGGGAGGAGGGCTGCCCGGGCTGCTCCTTTCTGTCCGATCACGTGGACGGCATGCTGCCGCACCTGGAGCATCACGACGTGACCTACGTGGCAGTCTCGCGCGCGCCGCTCGCGAAGCTCGAGGCGTTCAAGCGGCGCATGGGCTGGCATTTCCCGTGGGTGTCGTCGCACGGCAGCGACTTCAATTTCGACTATCACGTTTCGTTCAACGAAACGGACAAGGCGCGCGGCAAGGCGCTCTACAACTACGAAGAGCAGGACTACATGAGCGACGAATTGCCAGGCATCAGCGCGTTCTATCGCGACGAAGCGGGCACCGTCTATCACACGTATTCGGCGTATGCGCGCGGCGTGGAGATGGCGCTTGCCACCTATGCGATGCTCGAATTCACGCCGAAGGGCCGCAACGAGCAGAAGGACATGCGCGAGTGGATGCGCCACCACGATCGCTATGAAGAGCGTGAGGCGCAAAAGGCGTGCTGCGCGCACGAGCACAAAACGCAATAAAAAGTGAATGCCAGCGGCAACGCCGGGGTGCGCGAAGGAGCATGAAGGCGCATGAAGGCGTAAAGCAAGGCGCGCGAAATCCCGATGTAAATCAGCAGCGCAAAGGGAATGCGGCGGCGTCCCCCGAAAGATCGACGCCCCGGCTAGAGCGACATCTCGAAAGCGGGGCGCAACAACACTTCGATGGCCATGACGATCAGGCCCATCGCAGCGGCGGCGAGAGTCAGCGTGCCATATTCGTCGTAGCGCGAATCGTACAGACACGCGACCACGAAGAGAATGGCGAGCAGATTGGTCAGCCAGTAGAAGTTCAGCGCGAGAGGCATCGGCGTATCTGGTGGCCGGAAGCGAAAATGCGACGGCGGATAGTGCAAACCGTGGCGATTCTAGCGGACCGACCTTACGGATACGCAACAACATGGTGCTCTGGAGCACGCATTTTTGCGGCTTTTTCTAATGGGTCGTCAATCTGCCGCGCACTGCGCCCGATGGATAACTCATGCTTGCGGAACCGGCATCTCGTCGCGAATCCACTGCGTGACCGAGGTGCGCCGCGGCTGCCAGCCGAGTAGCGTGCGCGCACGTTCGCCGCGCACGCGGCTATTCGAGCCGAGACTGTACGAGGCCGTTCGCGCGCCCCATTGCGCGGTTGCGTCTTCGAGCGGCCAGTCGCGCGGCTCGCCGAGACCCATCTTGAGCGCGAGCGCCGTGGTCATTTCGCGAAAGCTCGCCTCGCCGCTTTCGACGAAATAGAACATGCCTGCAGGGGTTTTCTCGAGCGCGAGACGATACAACTCAGCGACGTCGTCGACGTGCACATTCGACCAGATGTTCAAACCGCGCCCGACGTGCCGCATCACGCCGCTCTTTTGCGCCTGGCGAACGAGGCGCGGCAACTGCACGCTCGCCGTGCCGGGCACCGCGCCCTCGCCATAGATCAGCGTGTTGCAGAGCACGGCGCTGGTCACGCCGCGCGCCGCGCCCGCGAGCACCAGCGTGTCGATGGCCACGCGCGGCGCCTTCTCGGGCGTTGGCTCGGGCAGGGCGTCTTCGCGATAGACGCGATCGGTGGCTTCGCCGCCCGAGGCGTCGCCGACGATGCTCGACCCGCTCGTATGCAGGAGCGTCTTGCCGGAGTCTTCGAGCGCATCGAGCAGCGCCTCCACCGCGCCGCGATGATCGCTGTTCGCGGCGTTGACGACGGCGTCGGCGGCGCGTGCTTCCTGCGTCAGCCGCGCGCTATCGTCGAGATCGCCTTGCACCGGCACGATGCCGAGCGCTTCGAGCGCGGCGTGCTGTTCGGGCCGGCGCACGAGTCCGCGCACCTCGTGGCCCGCGCGCGCGAGATGCGCCGCAATCGTTCCGCCGATAAAGCCGCCCGCGCCCGTCACGAATACTTTCATTGGGTTCTCCAGATTGATGCCCGCGCTTGATTGCCTTGATGGCCTTGATTGCCGGGTCCGGCAGGCAGTATCGCGGGGTTCGTGGCTTGCAAAAACCGTGTTAGTCTCAAATCAATCTTGACTGCGGATCAATAATGAAAACGTCGACCGACGAATTGCTCGTATTCGTCACCGTGATCGATGCGGGGTCGATCACCGCCGCCGCCGAAAAACTCGAGCAGACCGTTTCCGGCGTGAGCCGGGCGCTCACGCGGCTCGAAAAGCAACTGGGCGTGGCGCTGATCCTGCGCACCACGCGCCGTCTGCAACTGACCGAGGAGGGCGAGCTCTTTCTCGAACGCGCGCGCGCCATTCTCGCTGCGATGGTGGATGCCGAGGAGGCGGTCGCGCGCCATCGCGAGCAGCCATCGGGGCGCTTGCGCGTGGACGCGGCCACGCCGTTCATGCTCCATTGCATCGTGCCGCACATGGCGGCTTTCGCGGCGCGCTATCCGGAGATCCAGCTCGAACTCACGAGCAACGAGCGCATCGTGGATTTGCTCGAGCAGCGCGTCGATATCGCCATTCGCATCGGCGCGCTGCAGGATTCCACGCTGCATGCGCGCGCGCTCGGCGTGAGCCGGCGCCGCGTGGTGGCGAGCCCGGCGTATCTCGCGGCGCACGGCACCCCACGCACGCTCGCGCAGTTGCGCGAGCACCGGCTGATCGGCTTCACCGCGCCCGCGCAGTTGAACCGCTGGCCGCTCAGGCTCGATGCCGGCGCGCCCCCGGCTGTGGCGGCCGGAGCGTCGGCCGTCTCCGCGCTGGCCGCCGCGCAGGCGTCGTTGCTCGACGAAGCCGAAGCCGAAGCTGAAGTTGAAGCCGGGGCCGAGGCCGCGCCCGAAGGTTTCGCGGCGCATCTGGCGCTCGCGGCGTCGAGCGGCGAGACGATACGCCAGCTCGCGCTCGCCGACGCCGGCGTCGCCTGCCTTTCCGACTTCATGACCGCCGCCGACCGCGCGTCGGGCCGCCTCGTGACCCTGCTCGACGACGTGCTCGTCGCCGAGCGCCAGCCGATTCACGCCGTTTATTACCGCAGCGCCGCGCTCGCCGCGCGCGTGCAGTGTTTCCTCGCGTTTATCGGGGGCAGGCTCGCGGACCAGGTTTGACGGGGAGGCGGGGCGCGGCGCCGGTCCACTCATGGATTGTCCCAGGGCGGCGAGGCGGTTCCGAAGGTTGTCTATACAGGCGCGCCAGGCTAGACTGCCCGTCACTTGTATAGACAGGATTCGATCATGCTCCTCACGCCCGGCCATCTGACCCTGCCCCAACTGCGCCAGATCGCGCGCGCACCGGATAGCAGCAGCGTCAAGCTCGAGCTCGATCCGGCAAGCTTCGCGGCAATCGACGCGAGCGCGCGCACCGTTG
>JAITTX010000138.1 GCA_031286755.1 Paraburkholderia sp. | reverse complement strand
AGCGAGGGCGCGAGCCACACGTCGATGCGGCGCCGGTCGCCTTCGTGGCGCGGCAGCCGCATGAAGTGGCGCGCCGTGACGAAGCCGTGGTCCGTGCTCACCGTTTCGTCGCCGATGGTGGCGATGGGCCAGGTTTCACCACTGTCGTTATCGGCGACATAGAACTCGCGCGTGACGCCGGGCTTGTACGCATCGGGGTTGCCGCGCACGAGGCTCGCGAGCTGCATCACCATGCTGAAGCGATCCTGGGCGCCGTCGGGCAGCGCGAGCGAATTCGGCGTGCGCGTAAAAATGATCTGCTTTTCCTCGCGATTGAAGATCGTGAAGTTTTCGGGGCGGTGGCCGCGCTTTTCGATGTACTGCTCGGGCGCGAGGCCGAACGCATCCACATGACCTCGGCTCGTCCAGCTGAACGTGCCGACGAAGGGCAGTGGCACCGACACCACCATCTCGTAGCGCTTGCCGTCGGTCTTCCAGTGGATCGTGCCCGGCTGGTTGCGTGCGCCGTTAAAAAACGTGTCGTACTGAAGCTCGCCCGAGGGCGGCACCGAGAACTTCACACCGTGCGAGGCCTGTTCGGCCTGCGCGGAGGGGTTGCTGCCGTTGCCGGGCGCGGCGGCCGTGCCGCTTGCGCCATTCGCGGCGCTCGCCGATGCGCTCTCCGTGGAGGGGCTCGATGCGGCCTGCGGCGCTTCCGGCGCGGCAGGGGCTTTGGGATGCGGCGCGGGCGGCGTGACGGCCTGCAGCGTGCGCGGCGCGCTCGTCGCGTGCTTCGGTCGCGCGGGTGCCGCGGGCTTCGGTTTTGCCGGCGCGGGCGCGGGTGCGGCGGGCCGCGCCGGTTGCTCGATGCGCTCGGGCTTGAGCAGCGTTACCTGGACGGGCACGCGCACCGGGGCGAGCGGCGGCGGGGCGCCATGATGGCGCTCGAACCATTCGGCCGCGAACCAGTGCAGCACAGTCACCGCGACGAACACGGCCGCCCAGCGCCACGCGCGCGTGCGGCGCGGCGGCGCGGAGCGATCGTCGTGGCGGTGGGCGGTGGTGGGCGTGGACATCGGGTTCAAATCGGACTTTGGGGGCTAGTGCCAGATTGCTACTGTGACACGGCACGTGCTTAGGCTGCAGAAAGCCTCGACCGCTTCGGTCCGTCAGCGTTCAACGGGGCTGTACCCCAATTCGTATGAGAGCTTCTGCGCGCACGCGCGCAGCGCGGTATCGACGACGCCATTCCATGCGATATCGAACGCGCCCTCATGGCCGAGCGCGATGAGTCCGAGCGCGAGATCGCCCGTTGCGTCGAAGACCGGCGTGCAGAACGCGTGGATGGTCGGCAGCAGCATGCCTTCCACGCGCGCCGCGCCATGTTCGCGCACCTCGGCCAGCGCGCGCTCGAGTTCCGCGGCCGAGCGCGGCGTCGAGTCCGAGGCGTAGTGCTGCGCGCTGCCGAGTTCGCGCTCGATCATCGGTCCGGTCTTGCCGCGCGGCAGGTAGGCTGCGAACAGCAGGCCCGTGGCGGAGCCGAGCATGGGCATGACGTCGCCGAGCTTGAGCGAGGCTTTGGCCGGATGGCTCGATTCCATCCAGTGCACGACCGTTGGCCCCTGGTTGCCCCACACCGCGATGCCCACGGTGATGTCGAGCGCGTCGCGCAGTTCGGCGAGCGCGATGCGCGCGAGCTTCACGCCGTCCACGCGCGCGAGGCGTGCGAGCCCGAGCTGCAGCGCGAAGCCGCCGAGCTCGTAGCGGCCCGAGAGCGGATCCTGCGCGACCATGCCAAGGCGCAGGAAGCTCACGAGATAGCGGTGCGCCTTCGCCGGGCTCATGCCCGCGCGCTGCGCGAGGTCGCGCAGCATCATCGCGCGCGGCTCGTTCGTCAGCACTTCGAGCAGCCGGAAGCCCACTTCGATCGACTGGATGCCCGAGCGCAGTTTTTCTTCGCCGGTTTCGGCGCCGTCGTGGGCATCGTGCCCATCGTGTGTGTCGCGGGCCTCATCGAGGTCGACGGTGTCGCTGGCAGGCGCGGTTTGCGTGCCGGTCGGGCGGGGGGAGCGGGAAGGCGGCGGCATGAAATCGTTCGGGTCGTGGTGTGCGGAGTCCGGCGTCCGGCGTTCGGTGCGCGGGCGAATGCCGGTGGCGGTGCTGGCGGGTTCGCGAGCGGCGCGCCGCGAACCCGCGCGCCGTCCGCTCGAGGACCTTGGGCCGCATCGATTCACCATCGTAGAATACATTTCCTCCATCGTCATCCACGCACCACTCCATGAAACTCGCCACGCTGAAGGACGGCACCCGCGACGGCCAACTGATCGTCGTTTCCCGCGACCTGCGCAGCGCCGCCATTGCCGATGCCATTGCGCCCACGCTGCAGCGCGTGCTCGACGACTGGCGCTTCTACGCGCCGCAACTGCTCGATCTCTACGACACGCTCAATCACGGCCGCGCGCGCAACGTCTTCAGCTTCGACGCCAGCGCGTGCATGGCGCCGCTGCCGCGCGCCTACCAGTGGGCGGACGGCTCGTCCTACGTGAACCACGTCGAGCTCGTGCGGCGCGCGCGCGGTGCGCAAATGCCGCCCGAGTTCTGGACCGACCCGCTCATGTACCAGGGCGGCAGCGACGACTTCATCGGTCCGGCCGACGACATCGTGTGCGCGTCGGAGGCCTGGGGCATCGACTTCGAGGCCGAGGTCGCGGTGATCACCGGCGACGTGCCGATGGGCGCGAGCGCCGAGGACGCGCTCAAGGCCGTGCGGCTCGTCGCGCTCGTGAACGACGTTTCGCTGCGCAACCTCATTCCCGCCGAACTCGCGAAGGGCTTTGGCTTCTTCCAGAGCAAGCCGGCCACGTCGTTCGCGCCGGTGGTCGTCACGCCCGACGAACTGGGCGAGCACTGGCGCGAAGGGCGTGTGCATCTGCCGATGCTGGTGTACTGGAACGGCAAGAAGGTCGGCCAGCCCGACGCGGGCACCGACATGGTGTTCCACTTCGGCCAGTTGATCGCGCACGCCGCGAAAACACGCAATCTGCGCGCAGGGGCGATCGTCGGGTCGGGCACCGTCTCGAACAAGGATGCGAAGCGCGGCTACTGCTGCATCGCCGAGAAGCGCTGCCTCGAGACGATCGAGCATGGCGAGGCGCGCACCGAATTCATGAAGTTCGGGGATACCGTGAAGATCGAGATGCTCGACGAAGCGGGCCACTCGATTTTCGGCGCGATCGATCAAGCCGTGGCGCCGGGCCCGAACGAGCAGTAACGCCTGCAGTAACGCATGCGATGAAGCGCGCAGCGATGCGCGCGATGATTCGCACGATGGCGCGGCCCGGGTGCGGCGCTGTCGTTCACCCGCGCGAGCTCGCGCTTTTCTCCCGCATCTCCCTGATTGGCCCGAGAGGGTTTAGCCGGATGCCCCGTGCGCCGCGTGCGGCTACACTGGCGAACGCGCGTGCGCGTGCCGCCTCGAGCGGCCACGCCTTGCGCAAGCGGCCCGCGCGTCATGGGCGTTCATGGTCGCTCCATGGGCCGCATTCGAAGCCGTACGCAGAATACGCTCGACATACCAACCAAATCGGAGACACCGTGAAGCACTTCCGCCCGCGTGGTTTTGCCCGCTCGCTCGCATCGAGGGCTGCTGCCCCGTGTGCGGCGCTGTCCGGCCTTCTGGCGCCCACCCTCGCGCTCGCCCAGATCAAGATCGGCCTCGTGCTCTCGCTCACCGGCCCGGCCGCGTCGCTCGGCATTCCGGTGCGCGACACCGTGGCCATGCTGCCCACGCAGATCGCGGGCCAGCAGGTGCAATACATCGTGCTCGATGATGCCTCCGACACCACCCAGGCCGTGCAGGACACGAGAAAGCTGATCGACGAGCAGCACGTGGACGCCATCATCGGCTCCTCGATCACGCCGAACACGCTCGCGATGCTCGACGTGGTCGCGCAGGGCGAGACGCCGACGATTTCGCTGGCGTCGTCGGCGAAGATCATCGAGCCCGTGGACGACAAGCGCCACTGGATGTTCAAGACGCCGCAGACCGATGCGATGATGGCCGGCGCGATCGCCGAGCACGCAGCCGCGCACAAGGTGAAGACCATCGCCTATATCGGCCAGGCCGACGCGCTCGGCGAGGCCTTCTACGCCGAGGTCGCCAAGGCCGCGCAGGCGCGCGGCATCAAGATCGTCGCGAGCTAGCGCTTTAACCGCACCGACCCGAGCGTGACGGGCCAGGCGCTGAAGATCGTCGCCGCGAAGCCCGACGCCGTGGTGGTGGGCGCAGCCGGCACGCCGGCCGCGCTGCCGCCCAAGGCGCTCAAGGAGCGCGGCTACAAGGGCCTTATCTATCACAACCACGGTGTGGGCAACCGCGACTTCCTGCGCGTGTGCGGCGCCGACTGCAACGGCACCTTCCTGCCCGCGAGCCCGGTGCTGGTGGCCTCGCAACTGCCCGAGGGCGAGCCCGAGCGGCGGCTCGCGCTCGACTATATTTCGCGCTACGAAGCACGTTATGGCGCCGGGTCGGTGTCGGCATTCGGCGCTTATGCGTGGGACGCGAGCCTCCTGCTCGACAGCGCGATTCCGGTTGCGCTCAAGTCGGCGGCGCCGGGCACGAAGACGTTTCGCCACGCACTGCGCGACGCCATCGAATCCACGCGCGGGCTGCACACCACCAACGGCATCGTCAACATGAGCGCCACGGACCACCTGGGGCTCGACGCGCGTGCGCGCGTGATGGTGGAGATCCAGGACGGCAAGTGGGTCTACCAGCCGCATTGATGTTTCTTTGATGTCCAGGAAAATAATTCTGCAATCCGAAGCAATGGAGGAAGGCCGCCCATGAACGATCCTTTTTACGCTAACTATCACGCGCTGCGCGTGCGTCGGCACGAGCACGGCATTGTCGAGATCGTGATGAGCGGCGAAGGCGCGAACAAGAGCGGCCTTGCCACCGCCGACGCCAACATGCATCGCGAACTGGCCGAAATCTGGCGCGACGTGGACCGCGACCCCGACGCGCGCGTCGCCGTGATTCGCGGCGAGGGCAAGGGTTTTTCGGCGGGCGGCGACCTCGCGCTCGTGGAGGACATGGCCACGCACTTCGACGTGCGCGCGCGCGTCTGGCGCGAGGCGCGCGACCTCGTTTACAACGTGATCAACTGCGGCAAGCCCATCGTTTCGGCGATGCATGGCCCGGCGGTGGGCGCGGGGCTCGTGGCGGGCCTGCTCGCCGATATTTCGATCGCGGCGAAGTCGGCGCGCATCATCGACGGGCACACGCGGCTTGGCGTGGCGGCGGGCGACCACGCGGCGATCGTCTGGCCGCTCCTGTGCGGCATGGCGAAGGCGAAGTACTACCTGTTGCTGTGCGAGCCGGTGAGCGGCGAGGAGGCCGAGCGCATCGGCCTCGTCTCGCTCGCGGTGGACGAGAACGACCTGCTGCCCAAGGCGTTCGAAGTGGCGAAGCGCCTCGCGAACGGCTCGCAGACCGCGCTGCGCTGGACCAAGTACGCGCTGAACAACTGGCTGCGCCAGGCGGGGCCGAACTTCGACACTTCGCTCGCGCTCGAATTCATGGGCTTTGCCGGCCCCGACGTGCACGAGGGCGTGAAGTCGCTGCGCGAGCGGCGCGCGCCGGAATTTCCGGGCGGCGACCCGTTCTAGCGGGACCGCGGCGGCGCGCGTCGCGCCGGCTCGGGGCGACGTCATGGTGCGCCCGGCGCCGGGGGCCGCGCGGTATGATCGAAGCAGACTAGCTGTATCGGCGTGTGCCGGCGCCGCGCCCGGTGAGACGCGCCGGGCGCCGCAAGCCGCCTGCTGTGCGCCTCCCGGGCGCCGCCCAAACCGGCCGGGCCATCGTCCATATAGGTGGCCGGCCAACATTGCGAGGGAGAATCCGCATGACCGAATCAACCGGCGCCGTGCCACCGTTCCCGGGCTTTCCCGGCTTTCCGCCCGCTGAAATGCTCGACCGCATGTGGGGGATGATGCGCCTCACGCCGTTCGGCAGCGCGTTTCCCGGCAGCGAGCCGGGCGCGGGGCAGGGACTCGGGCCATCGCTTTCGATGATGTCCGACATGATGACGCCGCTCACCAACATCGACGAGCTCGACAAGCGCGTCACCGATCTGCGCGCCATCGAGCAGTGGCTCAAGCTCAACTTGAGCATGCTGCAGTCCGCGATCCAGGCGCTCGAAGTGCAGCGCGCGACGCTCTCCACGCTGCGCGCGTTCGGCGCGTTCGCGCAGTCGCAGATGAGCCCGTCGAATGCCCAGAGCGCACCGGAGCCCGAGCCGCGCGCGGCGCGCGCGCAGCCGGGCGCGGAACCGGCCGGGGCCCAGCAGGGTGCTGGCGCCGATGCGTCGGCCGTGCCGCCGCCCGGCTTCGACGCCTCGGCGTGGTGGAACCTGTTGCAGTCGCAATTCAATCAGCTCGCGCAGTTCGCGATGGCCCAGCCCGCGGCGGCGGCCGAGGCGGCGCAGGCTGCCGCCGAAGCAGCCGCGCCGCGCGCCGCGAAGCCTGCGGCCAAGCGCAGCGGCGGCGCGGGCAAGACGGCTGCTCGCGGCGCGAAGCGCTCGCCGGCGCAGCCCGAATAGGGCGGCAAGCGGCGCCGGGCGCGCAGGCGCATCTGGAGTGGCGGTTAAACGAAGTCAAGGGTAGTCAAAGGCAATCCGTCCTGCGGGACGAAGCAAACGGGGAGCGTCGGCGTTATGCGGCTTGCGCTCGTGATGATGGGCGGTGGCGCACGCGCGGCCTACCAGGCCGGCGCGCTGCGCGCGCTCGCGGAACTCGCTGCGCAGGCCGAGCCGGCGCGGCGCGCGATGCCGTTCACCGTGATCTGCGGCACCTCGGCGGGCGCGATCAACGCCACTTCCATCGCCAGTCATGCCGACCACTTTCTGCACGGCGCCGAGCGCCTCGTCGAGATCTGGTCCAACCTGAGCGCCGGCCAGGTGTATCGCGCCGACTTGCCCGGCGTGGCGGCGGCGGGGGCGCGCTGGCTCGCCGCGCTCGCGTTCGGCTGGGCCACCTTCGGTCTCGCCGCGCGGCGCACGCCGCGCACGCTGTTCGACAACACGCCGCTCGCGCATTTTCTGGCCGACACGCTCAACTTCCACCGCATCGAGCAGATGCTCGACGAGCGCCTGCTGCACGCGCTCGCCGTGACGGCGCTCAGCTATTCGTCGGGGCGGCATCTCACGTTTTACCAGGCGAGCGAGCCGATCCACGCGTGGCGCCGCGCGCAGCGCACGGCGCGCATGGTCGCGCTCACGCCCGCGCATCTGCTCGCTTCGGCGGCGATCCCCTATGTGTTTCCCGCCGTGCGCCTCGAACTCGACGGCCATCACGAATATTTCGGCGACGGCTCGATCCGTCAGATCGCGCCGCTTTCGCCGGCCATCCACTTCGGCGCGGAGCGCATCGTCGTGATCGGCGCCAACGGAAGCGCGCCCGAGGTGCCGGCCGCGCGCCCCGACATCGACGTCTATCCGACGCTCGCGCAAATCGGCCAGCAGGTGCTCGCGAGCGTATTTCTCGACGCGCTCGGCGCCGACATCGAGCGCATCGAGCATGTGAACCGCATGGTGTTGCATTTGCCACACACGGTCGAGCCGGAAAGCGGCTGGCGGCACATCGAGGTGCTCGCGATCGGGCCGAGCGAGCGCATCGAGCTGATTGCGGCGCGCCACTTGCAGCAGTTGCCGCTTTCGGTGCGCATGCTGCTGGGCGCGGTGGGCGGCAATCGCGCGTCGGGTGCGGCGTTCGCGAGCTACCTGCTGTTCGAGGGCGCTTTCACCCAGGAGCTGATCGAGCTCGGTTATCGCGACACGCTGGCTCAGCGCGAGATTCTTTCGGGATGGCTCAAGGAGCCTCCGGACTTGCCCTCCGGCGTGGCGGAAGGGCATCCGGAGGCGCGCCAGAACTGAAAGATCGGCGTGCTATCATCGTGTAAGGTTTTTCCGACCGTCGTTGGGCGCTGTCGTGGGACGCGGTAGATGCGGTGAAACTGCGGATACGGCAAGGCTGCGGCAATCTGCCGCAGTTTGATGCATCGCTCACCGGACGGCCCGTCGGGACCGCCGCGCCTCGCCTGAACGGGGCGCACGGGCGGCCAGACAGCGCGGGCGGCATCCCGCGAATATCCCGGCAGCCGGATTCAAGGCACAGTAACCACCCAGAATCCAGAACGGCGCCCTCCAATCCGGCATTGCAGATTGCCGCTCGACAGGAAGTAATCTGTTTAGCGGGGGTGTAATTGCGTCCGGGCGGCCGGTTACCGCGTAAAATTAAATGTTTTCGCCCGCGGGCACGCTTGAGGACGTCAATGTGGACGTCGAAGCGGCGCGCGCTGCGGGCAGCAAGATACAAGTCGTCATGCGCAGAACAGGGGCGGGACTATGAACACGATGCTTTATCCGGAACTTTACAAATCGCTCGAATCGGTCCGATGGGATATGGAAAAGGATATCCCCTGGGACAAGTTCGACGCGTCGCTCCTCACCGACGAGCAGGCCAGGACCATCAAGATGAACGCGATCACCGAATGGTCCGCGTTGCCGGCCACGGAGATGTTCCTGCGCGACAACCACCACGACAGCGACTTCTCGGCGTTCATGAGCGTGTGGTTTTTCGAGGAGCAGAAGCACTCGCTCGTGCTGATGGAGTACCTGCGCCGCTTCAAGCCGGAACTCGTGCCCACCGAGGACGAGTTGCACGCCGTGCGCTTCGAATTCGATCCGGCGCCGCCGCTCGAGACGCTCATGCTGCACTTCTGCGGCGAGATCCGCCTGAACCACTGGTATCGCCGCGCGGCCGAGTGGCACACGGAGCCGGTCATCAAGGCGATCTACGAAACCATCTCGCGCGACGAGGCCCGCCACGGCGGCGCGTATCTGCGCTATATGAAGAAGGCGCTCAATAACTTCGGCGACGGCGCGCGCGCGGCGTTCGCGAAGATCGGCGTGCTGATGGCCTCGGCGCGCCGCACCGAGAAGCCGCTGCACCCCACCAATCTGCACGTGAACCAGGCGCTGTTCCCGCGCGACACCGTGCAGTCGCGCCTGCCCGATCCGGAGTGGCTCGAGCGCTGGCTCGACGAGCAAATCCGCTTCGACGACGGCTGGGAAAAGAAGGTGGTCGAGCGTATCCTGCACAACCTGTCGATCCTGTTCGAGCGCACGTTCAGCACGGCGCAGGAGCTCAACCGCTACCGCAAGGAAGTGGTGCAGCGCCTGCAAGGCGAACAGGGCACGCAGCAGCCGGCCTGACCGATTGGTCCGGCAGCCCGTGCAGCGCTGAACGCCGTTCGTCTCGTGCCGCCCGTCGCGGCACGCAACGGCGAACCCGGCAGCCCGGAACGCTCGCGCGTGACGGGCTGTTTTTTCATCGGCGTCCCGATTTCCGTTTCGCTTCGTTTCGTTTCCACGCGCGCGGTGCGCTCGAGCGCACCTGCAATCGCGATCCATTCGAGCCCCATTCCATGCCTGCTTCCTTCGAACGCAAGATCACGACCCGCGAAGCGCTCGCGCAACGGCGCGCCTCGCTCACCGGCCCGGTGGTGTTCACCAATGGCGTCTTCGACATCCTCCATCGCGGGCACGTCACCTATCTCGCCGACGCGAAGGCGCTAGGCGCGACGTTGATCGTCGGCGTGAACAGCGATGCTTCGGTGCGGATGCTCGGCAAGGGCGACGATCGCCCCATCAATAACGAGAACGATCGCATGGCGCTGCTGGCGGCGCTGGAGAGCGTGGACTGGGTGGTGCAATTCGGCGAGCAAACGCCGGTCGAGCTGATCGAGGCCGTGCACCCCGACATTCTCGTGAAGGGCGGCGATTACGACATGGACGCGTTGCCCGAGTCGGCACTGGTGCGCGGCTGGGGCGGTCGGGCGCTCGCCATCGCCTTCGAGCACGACCGCTCGACCACGAAGCTGCTGCAGAAGGTGCGCGCGCAGCAGGGGTGAGCGGGTTTCACCCGCCCGGCGCGCCGTGATCGATTACTGCGCGAGCGCCGAGGCCTGAATGGCCGGGTCGGCCACCGGGCCGCCCACGACCGGCACGTCCACGGACTCCGAGGGCTTGATCGGCCGCACCGTGAGACCTTCCGGATGGATCTGCCGGTTCAGTTGCTGGTGGCTGCCCGAGTCGGTCAGAGGCGCAGGGCCGAACAGCCCGCGAATCGCCCCGAAGGCGAGCAGATTGGCAAGAATCAGAAGGGCGATCAGCCAGCGCAGCATCGTGTGAGACTCCGTCGATATCGTTCGTGAAGGTTGCCGCCGCGCCGTGCGGCAACGTGCGCGCTCCGGCAGGCCAGGGCTCCTTCAGGCACAGCCAAGCACCCCACCGGGCACCTCAGGCTTGCCGCGCGATCAGCGCGAGGCCCGCGAGCACCAGGGCGTCGTGGCGAGTATGCGGCACCTTCAGCGCCGCTGTCACTTCGGCGGCCGCACCACCGCTCACCACCAGCCGCACCGGCATTTTCCACGCATCTCGCAAATCGGCCCATGCGCGCTCGATGAGGCCCGCCTGGGCGAGTGCGCAACCCGCCGAGATCGAGCGCTTCGTGTCGGTCGCGAAGAGCGGGCCCGATCCGGCCGGGCTGGCTGCCGGCGCGCCCGCGTTCGGCTCTCCCTGCGCCGCGCCGATCAGCCCGCGCGCGTTGTGCGCGTCGAGCACCGGCAGTTGCGCCGTGTGCTCGCCGAGCGAGCGCATCATGAGCGTCCAGCCCGGCGCGATCAGGCCGCCCACGAACGTGCCGTCGGCGCGCAGCGCCTCCAGCGTGGTGGCGGTGCCGAAGGTGGCGATGAGCAGCGGTTCGTCCGGAAACGCCGCGCGCGCGCCGATCATGCCGGCCCAGCGGTCGCTGCCGAGCGCATCGGGCGTCGCATAGCTGTTCGTCACGCCGCATTGCTCGCGGGCCGCGCGGATCACCGTGCGCGCCAGGCCCGGCCAGTGGGCGTCGAGCGCGGCGTCGATGCGCTGCGCCACCGCCGCGCCCGCGACGTTCGAAATCCACGCGCTGCCGGGCATGGGCAGCGCCGACCAGTCGGCGAAGTCGCGCGTGGCGGCTGCGGCGGTGGCGTTGCCCGGTGCGTCATGGTGGTTCGACGCGCCGGCATGCAGCCGCGAGCCGTCATTGGCGACGAGCGCCCACTTGATCCGGCTATTGCCTGCGTCGATCAGCAGATGCGGGGGCGGGCAAGCGTGCGGGGCGCTGCTCGTGCGGCTCATGCGCCGTTGCCCGCGAGCCGCAGTGAAATATCGCCGGTCGTGACGGCCTCGCGGCCGCGCGCGGTATCGACGAGCAACTGGCCGCGCTCGTCCACGCCCACGGCCACGCCGCGCAGCAGCTCGGCGCCTTGTTCATAGAGCGCGACTTCGCGCCCCGCGTAGGCGTGGCACGCGTTCCAGCGCGCCTGGAACGGCGCGAAGCCCGCCGTGCCGAAGCGCTGCAGCGCGCTTTCTAGCGCGTTGAGTTCGGCGGCGAGCACGTCGGTGAGATTGGCGCCGGGCCACACGCGCGAGAGCGCGGTGGGCGCGGCGCCCGGCACGGGCGCGGCCTGCGGCGACGCCGGATTGGCGTTGAGCGCCTCGACCTTCGCGGCGAGCGCTTCCGGGTGCCGCACGTTCGTGCCGATGCCGATCACCACCGCCGACGCGTCCGCCGTGGTCCACGCGGTCTCGACGAGAATCCCCACCAGCTTGTCGCCTTCGAGCAGCACGTCATTGGGCCACTTGAGCGCGATCTGGCCCGGTGCGGCCACGGGCAGCGTGCGCAGGCCGTCCACGAGCGCCGAGCCGATCGCGAGGCTCAACCCCGCGAGCCCCTCGATCGGGCGCGGCAGCACGCAGGCGATGGAGAACAGCAGCGCGTCGCCGGGCTGGGCGATCCAGCTGCGTCCGCGCCGGCCGCGGCCGGCGGTCTGCAGATAGGCGACCCGCACGATCGGGCGCGCAAGGGCGTTCGCGCGATGCGGCAACGCCTTCAGGCGCGCCATCAGGTCGGCGTTGGTCGAGCCGGTTTCCTCGACGATCTCGATCGGCCAGTCGTGCGCGGCCGGACCGAACAGCGTCACTGCGCGGTCGCGGTCGATGCGCCAGTCGCCGGCGCTCGGGGTATCTGGGGTAGGGGTCTTCATGTCTCATATTGTAGTGGCTGCCGTAGTGCTTGCCGCACTGGCTGCCACTCGCAACGCGCGCGCAAATTCCGCCTGGTTTTTAGCTGCAATGCGGGCAATTTCGTGCAATTCACAGGCTACCCACAACTGGCCCACAGGTTATCCACGGAATTATTCACAGGTGCTGGCATGCTGGCCGACGATGAAATCGCGCTGGCTCGTGCTCAGCATTTGGGCATTCCACAGCCTGCCCACAGGCTGCCAACAGGTCATCCACAGAATTGTCCACAGTAGAGACCTGGAGGGCGCAGCATGCGCCTTGCGCCAGAGGTGAAATTGGTGCGCGCCCGGACCGCCGAAACAGGGCGCGTTCGCTACAATGATTGATCACCTCTCCTGCCCGAGCGCTCCGCCTTGACTCAAGAGATGCCGCCCGGCCTCGAAATCGCGGCCGGCACCCACGGAAAGATCGTGCGCCTGTCCGGTCAATGGACCGCGCTGGCGCTCGCGCGCGACCGCGGCAAGGGCGGCGCGGCGCGGCGCTTGCGCGCGCTCGTGGACGAGCGCATCGGGCAATGGGACCTCTCGCGCATCGAGCGCATGGATCACGTGGGCGGCCAGGCGCTCTGGCGCGTCTGGGGCCACAAGCTGCCCGCCGACCTCGTGGAGCTGTCCGACACGCAGCGCGACATCTTCGAGCGCATCGCGCTGCTCGATTCGGTGCGCGAGCCGGCCGAGCGCGTGGTGCGCACCGGCCCCGTCACGCGATTCGGCCTCGCGATCTTCTCGTTCGGCGACCACCTTTA
>JAITTX010000114.1 GCA_031286755.1 Paraburkholderia sp. | reverse complement strand
GCTCAAGCGGGCTCGTGCGCGCCCTGCGCATGGTGGTCATGGCGAGCGTGCAGCATCGACGCCCAGCGCGACTCCTGGCGCAGCGACTCGAAGGCGCCGGCATCGGCGAGCCGGCCCGCCAGCAGCGCCTGCGCCACGCGCACCGCTTCGTCGGCGACGGCGGGCGCGATCATGAAACCATGGCGATAGAGGCCGTTCACGCGCAGCGTATTGCCATCACCTTGGCCATCACCCTGGCCGCCCTCCCAGATCAGCGCGGGACGATGGTCGGGGAGCGTCGGCCGGCACTGCGAATTGAGCTCCAGAATGCGCGCCTCGCCGAACGCCGGATGCACGGCGAACGCGGCGCTCAGCAATTCGAGCGCCGAGCGCACGCTCACCGGCGAGCGGTCCTCGCCCTCGATCTCCGTCGCGCCAATCACATAGAGATCGTCCTGTTTCGGCGCGATATAGAGCGGATAGCGCGGATGCAGCAGGCGCACGGGCCGCGTGAGGCCGATGCCCGGCGCGTGCACGCGGGCCACTTCTCCACGAATGCCGCGCAGCGCCGGCAGTGCGGGCTTGGCGCCCAGGCCCCGGCAGTCGATCGTCACGCGGGCGCGCGGCAGGTTCGCGTCGTCGACGCTCGTATGCCAATGCGTTTCTACGCCGCGCTGCGCAAGGCCCGCCGCCAGCGCCGCCAGCGCCTGGCGGTTGTCGAGCTGACCTTCGCCGGCCAGCAGCCAGCCGCGCGCGAAGCGCCCGGCGAGCGCCGGCTCGGCGGCTTCGAGCTGCGCGCCCTGCAGGGTCGTGAAGTTGGCGTCGGCAAGCTCGCGCGGCGCGTTCGCGCGCACGCGGCGCTCGAACAGCGGCGCCTCGGTGCGATCGGCGTGATGCCAGACCACGAGCGTGCCGTTGCGCTGGAAAAACACGGGCTCGGGCAACTCGGCGAGAATGCGCGGCCACGTCTCGAGCGAGGCGACGCCCAGCTCGGTGATCAGCAGTTCGGCAACGGCCGCTTCGGCCAGCGGCGCGAGCATGGCCGCAGCGATCCAGGCGGCCGACTCCGCGCCCTCGGGCCCGCCGCGCTCGTAGAGCGCCACGCGATGCCCCGCGCCCGCGAGCCGCCATGCAACGAGACGTCCGCATAGCCCGCCGCCAAGCACGGCGAAATCAGGCATGGCAGACGTGGCGCGCGTGGACGCCTGAGCGCCGGCAGAAACCGGGGAATGATCTGAATAAGGTGCAGAAGAGGCGGTCATCGTATCCTTTCCGTACGGCAAACAAGCATGCGTACCCAAGGACGAAACCGGCTGGCAAAGCCGGCCGTGCAAACGACGTGAAGCGCAAAACCCGACATGCGCGGCACGTGCTGCCCGGCGGGAATCTGGACGCCTGAACGAACCCGGTCGAAGCAACGGATCGAATCGATTTATCGAACGACCCGTGAACGACCAACAACGGCGCCAGCAAGACTTTCCGGAAACTTCCCGCGCCGGTATTACCCGGATCGGGTGCGAAGGGTCTCTCTCAGCCTCACTGCGGCATGCCCGGCATACCGGTGAAGCACCCCTGTTTCGTCAGCGGTCATTAGACCACAAAAGACGCGCCCGCCGCAAACCGCACCGGGCGGCCCGGCATTTCTGCTCTGGCACAATGCCCAAACCCCTGCGTGCTGCTCAGCGGGCGCGGGCAATGAGACAATGTCGCACCCCAAATGCCGCAACACCCGTCGCTCGTGAAGCCCCGCGCAACCCGCACGGTGCGCCCGGACACCGTGTTTGCGCCCTCGAACATTAAGTCTCGCTTAAGTGGTTCGGGACACAATCGCAGCGCCACGGCGCCGCGTGCGGCGGGTATCGTCTATTCCGGCCGCGGGCCGGTACAACATCAGGACGCACATGACCAACCTCACTCCCCGCGCCACGCCGGATCAGAACGAGCATCACAAGATCACGGCCTGGAGTCTGATCAAGCCCTACTGGGTGTCCGAGGAACGCTGGATCGCCTGGGGTCTGCTGGTGGCGATCATCGCGATGAATCTCACCGTCGTGTGGATCAACGTGCGCCTCAACGACTGGAACCGCGACTTCTACAACGCGCTGCAAAACAAGGATGCCAAACAGTTCCCGCATCTGCTGATGATCTTCACCGGGCTCGCGTTCGGGTTCATCATCCTCGCGGTGTACGGACGGTATCTGCGCCAGATGCTCGGCTTTCGCTGGCGCCAATGGCTCACCAACCGTTTCCTGAACGAATGGCTCGGCCAGGGCGCGTTCTACCGCATCGAGCGCGACCGCCTCGCCGACAACCCCGACCAGCGTATCAGCGACGACCTGCAATCGTTCGCCACCACCACGCTCTCGCTCACGCTCGACCTGCTTTCGACGGTCGTCACGCTGGTCTCGTTCATCATGATCCTGTGGTCGCTCGCGGGCGCGCTCACTTTCGCGCTGGGTGGCACGCCCATCACGATTCCGGGCTACATGGTCTGGGCCGCCGCGCTCTACGCCGTGTTCGGCTCGCTCGTGATCCAGAAGGTCGGCCACCCGCTCGTGTCGATCAACTATCAGCAGCAGAAAGTGGAGGCGGATTTCCGCTTCGGCCTCATTCGTCTGCGCGAGAACGCCGAGCAGATCGCGCTCTACGACGGCATGGGCACCGAGCGCAACAACGCGCAGGGCCTGTTCCAGCACATTCGCGACAACTGGTGGCGCGTGATGAAGTACACGAAGCGCCTCACCTTCGTGCTGAGCTTCTACGGGCAGATCGCCATCATCTTTCCGATCGTGGTGGCCGCGCCGCGCTACTTCGCGGGCGCTTTCACCTTCGGCGTGCTGATGCAGATTTCGCAGGCGTTCGGCACCGTGAGCGACTCGTTCTCGTGGTTCATCAACAGTTACGCCACCCTCGTCGAGTGGCGCGCCACGGTGAATCGTCTGCGCGAATTCGTGCGCGTGGTGCACTCGCCGCGCCTGAAGGAAAGCGTTTCGCCGGCCACCGAGCACGGTGGCATCAACCTGCACTACATCGACAACGACTTCCTCTCCACCGAGCATCTGAAGCTCGCGCTGCCAAACGGCAAGCCGCTCTCCGAGGTGCGCGACATCGCCATCAAGCCAGGCTCGCGCTGGCTCGTGCGCGGCCCGTCGGGCGCGGGCAAGAGCACGCTGATACGTGCGCTCGCGGGCCTCTGGCCGTTCGGCGAGGGCTCGATCGACGCGCCCGTGGACGCGCGCATGATGTTCATTCCGCAGCAGAGCTATCTGCCGATCGGCACGCTCAAGGCCGCGCTCACCTACCCCTCGCCCGCCGACGACTACAGCGACGAAGACTGCCGCGAGGCGCTGCGCGCATGTCGTCTGGAAGACTACGTGGAGCGCCTGCACGAGTCGGCGCACTGGACGCGCGTGCTCTCGCCGGGCGAGCAGCAGCGGCTTGCGGGCGCGCGCGTGCTGCTGCACAAGCCCGACTACCTGTTCCTCGACGAAGCCACGAGCGCGCTCGACCCCGACAACGAAAGCCGCCTCTACAAGCTCTTCATGGAGCGCCTGCCCAAAGCGGCGATCGTGAGCGTGGCGCACCGCGAGTCGCTCTCGGCGTACCACCACGAGACGCTCGACATCGAGCGCATGCCTGAAGAGCGGGTCGCGGCATGAGCGCCGGGCGCGTCGTCCTGATCACCGGCGCGGGCTCCGGCATTGGCGCCGCGCTCGCGCGGCGCCTGGCCGCGCCCGGTGTCGCGCTGATGCTGCATGCGCGCGGTGCCGATGAAGCGGCGCGCGCGCGGCTTGCCGCCGTTGCCGCGGCATGCGAAGCGCAAGGCGCCACCTGCGCGACGGCCTGCGCCGATCTGGCCGTTGCGGGCGCGGCCGCGCAACTCGTCGAAACGGTGCTTGCACGCTTTGCCACGCTCGATCAACTAGTCGCCAACGCGGGCCACGCACAGCGTCAGGCGCTCACGACACTTGAGCCCGACACACTCGCCGCCACCTTCGCCGCAATGCCGGCCGCGTTCGCGGCACTCGTGCGCGAGGCACAGCCTGCGCTGATGCACTCGGCGCACGCCCGCGTGGTGGCGGTGAGCTCGTTCGTCGCGCACCGCTACCGGGCCGACGCGCCGTTCGCGGCCACCGCGGCCGCCAAGGCCGCGCTCGAATCGCTCGCGAAGAGCGCCGCCGCCGAGCTCGCGCCACACGGCGTAACGGTGAATTGCGTGGCGCCCGGCTACACGCGCAAGGACTCGGGCCCGACGCCCGAAAACGCACCTGCGTGGGCGCGCGCGGCCGAGGCCACGCCGCTGGGCCGCGTGGCCGAGCCCGCCGATGTGGCCGAGCTCATCGCCTTTTTGCTGTCCGACGCCGCGCGCCATATCACCGGCCAGACGATCCACGTCGATGGCGGACTGACGCTGGGCTGAGCGCCAGCGCAGCGCGCCCCACGGGGCATCGCCGGCCCCGCCAGACATCCGGCTTTCATCTCCCCCTGGCCGCGACAGCCTGTCGCACCGTAAAATAGCGCCGTTCGAGCGCCAGCAGCGGCGCCCGACGCGGGCCAGGACAGGCCCCGGCGGGCTCGATCGTGCCTCGTGCGCCTTATGCACGTTGCGCGTCACCCATCTCCGCTGCCGGATCTGCCGGACACCGCATGCGCGATTCCTCGCCTGATGGCCTCATAGCCTGACGGCCACAGGAGTCGTTGCGCGCACAACAAATATGGGGGACGAAGCGATGGGATCTTTTCAGTGGTTCAGGGAGCTGAACGAGCGCGAACGGCGCACGCTCTACGCCGGCTTCGGCGGCTATGCGGTCGACGCGTTCGACTTCATGATCTATTCGTTCCTGATCCCGACGCTGATTGCCGCCTGGGGCATGACCAAGAGCGAGGCGGGCATGATCGCGACGAGCTCGCTGATCTCCTCGGCGCTCGGCGGCTGGCTCGCGGGCATTCTCGCCGACCGCTACGGCCGCGTGCGCGTGCTGCAGTGGACCATCGCCACCTTCGCGCTCTTCACCTGTCTTTCCGGCTTCACGCATTCGTTCTGGCAGTTGCTCGCCACGCGCACGCTGCAGGGCATCGGCTTCGGCGGCGAATGGTCGGTCGTCACGATCATGATGGCCGAGACGATCCGCTCCCCGCAGCATCGGGCGAAAGCCGTGGGCACGGTGCAAAGCAGCTGGTCGTTCGGCTGGGGCGCCGCCGCCATTCTCTACTGGGCGTTCTTCGCGCTGCTGCCCGAGCAGTACGCGTGGCGCGCGTGCTTCTGGATCGGCATTCTGCCCGCGCTGTGGATCCTCTACGTGCGCCGCAACGTGAGCGACCCCGAAGTGTTCCTGCAAACGCGCCGCGCGCGCGAGCGCGGCGAAACACACGGCCATTTCCTGCAGATCTTCGCGCCCGCGCACCTCGCGACCACGCTGCTCGGCAGCGTGCTGTGCACCGGCATGCTGGGCGGCTACTACGCCATCACCACCTGGCTGCCCACCTATCTGAAAACCGTGCGCCATCTCTCGGTGTTCAACACGAGCGGCTACCTGGTCGTGCTGATCGTCGGCTCGTTCACGGGCTATATCGTCGGCGCGATCCTGTGCGACAAGATCGGGCGGCGCGCGTCCTTCATCCTGTTCGCCATCGGCTCGTTCGTGCTCGGCATGGCCTACACCATGCTGCCCATCACCGACACCGCCATGCTGCTGCTCGGCTTCCCGCTCGGCATTGTCGTGCAGGGCATTTTCGCCGGAGTGGGCGCCTATCTTTCCGAGCTCTACCCGAATGCCATCCGCGGCTCGGGCCAGGGCTTCTGCTACAACCTCGGGCGCGGCCTCGGCTCGTTCTTTCCGATCCTCGTGGGCACGCTCGCGCAGACCACGACGCTCGTGAAGGCGATCGGCGCGGTGGCCGGCGCGGGCTATCTGCTCGTGATCGTTTCCGCCCTGTGCCTGCCCGAAACGAAGGGCAAAGTGCTGACCGACGACGCCGCCCCGGCAACGGGCGCCACGTCTGCCCGCCCCTCTGCTGACTCCGCTGCACAATGAGCCCGAACGTGCTGCAATACCGTCCGTCCCTGCCTCACTCACCACGACCGGCATGAAAACGATCGTCCTCGGCGCCGGTGTGATCGGCGTCGCTACTGCGTATTACCTGAGCGAACGAGGCTGCGATGTCACGGTCATCGAGCGCGAGCCGGGCGTCGCGCTCGGCACGAGCTTCGGCAACGCCGGCGTGATCGCGCCGGGCTACGTCCCCCCCTGGGCCGCGCCGGGCATGCCGGCCAAGCTCCTCAAATACCTGCTCAAACCCACCTCGCCGCTTATCTTCCGGCCCACGCTCGACGCCGCGCAATGGCGCTGGATCGCGCGCTGGCTGCGCGAATGCGACCTCGAGCGCTTTCGCGTGAACAAGCAGCGCATGCAGCGCATCGCCTACTACAGCCGCACCTGCCTGCACGCGTTTCGCGCGCAGCACGCATTCGAGTACGGCCGCAGCCAGGGCTACCTCCAGCTCTTTCGCAGCCACTACGATCTCGAGCTCGCGCAGCCCGCGCTGGGCGTGCTGCGTGACGCGGGCATTGTCTATCGCGAGCTGGACGCCGCAGGCTGCGCGCAGATCGAGCCGGGCCTCGCGTGGTCGCGCACGAAGCCCGTGGCCGGCATCTATCTGCCCGACGACGAGGCCGGCGACTGCGCACGCTTCACGCGCGAGCTGCGCGCTGTGTGCGAGGCGAGCGGCGTGAAATTCGTCTTCGACACCGAAGTGCTCGCGCTCGAAGCCACTGGCGGCAAGGTGAGCGGCGTGCGTGTGCGGCCCGTGCCCGGGCGGCGCACGGCGAACAACCGCCGCGAGCTGCGCGAGCAGCGCCGCGAGCAACGTCGCGCGCCCGCCGAAGTGCTGCGCCCCGCCGACTTGAGCGAAGTGGCCGACGCCGAGCCACAAACGCTCGCGGCGGACGCCGTCGTGGTCGCGCTCGGCGTGGAGAGCGCGGCGCTCGTCGCGCCGTTCGGCGTGCGGGTGCCGCTGTATCCGGTGAAGGGCTACTCGGCCACGCTGCCCGTGGTCGACGAGCAAAAAGCGCCGCGCGCCGCGCTCATGGACGAGTCGCTCAAGACGGCCATCACGCGCTTCGGGCCTTATCTGCGCGTGGCCGGCACGGCGGAGCTCGGCGACCATCGCACGACGCTGCGCGAGCAGGCGCTGCACACGCTCATGAAAGTGCTCGACGACTGGTTCCCGCACGCGGCCACGCCCTCTTCCGCACAGTTCTGGGTCGGGCGCCGGCCGATGGTGCCCGACGGCGCACCGCTGCTCGGCCACTCAGGCGTGCAGGGGCTCTGGCTCAACGTCGGGCATGGCTCGACCGGCTGGGCGATGTCGATGGGGTCGGGACGCGTGCTCGCCGACCTGATCGCCGGGCGCGCGCCAGAGATCGATCTCGACGGGTTGACGCTGGAGCGGTATCGACGCTGATTGCGGCTCGCGGCATCGGTCACACCCCTAAACCGCCACGCTCGCGAGCGCTTCATAACGCGCGCCCTGCCGCGCCAGCGTGCTCGAATACAGCACGAGCGAAGTAAACCGCAGCGGCGGCAGCGCAAGCGCGGCTCCATCGGGCGGCGCACCATGCGCGTCCCGCGTAAAGCGCGCCAGCGTGATGTGCGGCCGGAACGCGCGCGCATCGAGCGGCAAGCCCACTTCGCCCATCAGGGAACGCACCCGCCAGTCGAGCGCCGTGAACACATCGGACATGGCCAGCACGGCGACCATCAGGCGCGGCTGCGCACGCCCCGGCCAACACTCGATCTTCGTGACCGGCGCGGGCGGGAATGGGGATAAAGGCGGCGCCGCATGCTCGGCGAGACGCCCCGCGAGCGCCTCGCCCTGCGCGAACGACATCGCGCCGATGAACGCCACCGTCAGATGCAGTTGCGCATAGGGCACCCGGCGTGCATTGGACGGCACGTCGAGCGCGGCGAGTGCATCGCGCGAGGGCGCGTCGGGCGCGAGCGCGATGAAGCAGCGCCGCCATTGATCGGTCTCGCGGGCTTCGGACATGATCGGCAGGCTTCCGGGTGAGGAGCAACCGTTTCATGGTAACTCGCTGGCACGAGGCGGTGCGCCCGTGACAACCCGCAGCGGGATGCACCGGAAACACGAATGATCGGCGGACATCCGCGCATTTGATGTGCGCATCGACGAAAAATGCGTCGATCAAACCACGAAAAAAACCGGGCCACCCTCACGGGTGCCCGGCTCGGCGGGTCGACCAGAGTTAGCGCTTTACCGCTTGCTCTGGTCCCGGATCCGGCCTTAGCGCGGCAGCTCCGAGCTGCCCATCAGGAACGCGTCGACGGAGCGCGCGCACTGACGGCCTTCACGGATCGCCCAGACGACGAGCGACTGGCCACGGCGCATGTCGCCGGCGGTGAAGACCTTGTCGACCGACGTGTAGTACGCCTTCTCGCCCTCGGTCGCGGCGCGCACGTTGCCGCGCGCATCCTTCTCGACGCCGAACGCTTCGAGCACCGGCGAGACCGGTTGCGTGAAGCCCATCGCGAGCAACACGAGGTCGGCCTTCATTTCGAATTCCGAGCCCGGCACTTCGACCATCTTGCCGTCCTTCCACTCGACGCGCGCGGCGATGAGCTTCTCGACCTTGCCGTTCTTGCCTTCGAGGCGCTTCGTGGCCACCGCCCAGTCGCGCGAGCAACCTTCCTCATGCGACGACGACGTGCGCAGCTTGACCGGCCAGTACGGCCAGACGAGCGGCTTGTTCTCTTCCTCCGGCGGCTGCGGCAGCAGCTCGAACTGCGTGACGCTTTTCGCGCCGTGACGGTTCGAGGTGCCCACGCAATCGGAGCCCGTATCGCCGCCGCCGATCACGACCACGTGCTTGCCCTTGGCTAGCAACTGGTCCGGCAGCTTGTCGCCGGCGTTGACCTTGTTCTGCTGCGGCAGGAACTCCATCGCATAGTAGATGCCTTGCAGCTCGCGGCCCGGCACCGGCAGATCGCGCGGCGTTTCCGAACCGCCCGCGATCACCACGGCGTCGAACTGCTCCTTGAGCTCATCGGGCGTGATGGTCTGCTTCGCCGTATTGCCGATATGCGCCGGCAGCTCGCCCTTGCCGATGAACACGCTGGTGCGGAACGTCACGCCTTCGGCTTCCATCTGGCGCATGCGGCGGTCGATCAGCCACTTCTCCAGCTTGAAGTCGGGGATGCCGTAACGCAGCAGGCCGCCGATGCGGTCGTTCTTCTCGAACACGGTCACGTCGTG
>JAITTX010000162.1 GCA_031286755.1 Paraburkholderia sp. | reverse complement strand
CGGATCGCGCGCAGCTTGCGGATCACCGACTTGTATTCGAGCACGGTGTAGCCGCGCTTCATCGCCATGAGCACGCGGTCCGAACCGTGCTGCACCGGCAGATGCAGATGGCTCACGAGCTTGGGCACCTTCGCGTAGGCGTCGATCAGGCGCTGCGTGAATTCCTTCGGGTGCGAAGTGGTGTAGCGGATACGCTCGATGCCGGGAATGTCGGCGACATATTCGATCAGCGTGGCGAAGTCGGCGATGTCGTGCGCGCCTTGCGTGAGTGCACCCCGATAGGCGTTGACGTTCTGGCCGAGCAGCGTGACTTCGCGCACGCCCTGGTCGGCGAGGCCGGCGATTTCGGTGAGCACGTCGTCGAGCGGGCGCGAGACTTCCTCGCCGCGCGTGTACGGCACGACGCAGTAGCTGCAATACTTGCTGCAGCCTTCCATGATCGAGACGAATGCGCTCGGGCCTTCCACGCGTGCGGGCGGCAGATGGTCGAACTTCTCGATTTCGGGGAAGGTGATGTCGACCTGGGCGCGGCCCGAGGCGCGGCGCGCGTCGATCATCTGCGGCAGGCGGTGCAGGGTTTGCGGGCCGAACACGAGGTCCACGTAGGGCGCGCGCTGCACGATGGCCGCGCCTTCCTGGCTCGCCACGCAGCCGCCCACGCCGATCAGCAGGTTCGGATTCGCTTCCTTCAGTTCGCGCACGCGGCCGAGGTCGGAGAACACCTTCTCCTGGGCCTTTTCGCGCACCGAGCAGGTGTTGAAGAGAATGACGTCCGCGTCTTCGGGCGTATCGGTTTTCACGAGACCTTCAGCGGCGCCGAGCACGTCGACCATCTTGTCGGAGTCGTACTCGTTCATCTGGCAGCCAAAGGTCTTTACATAAACTTTCTTGGTCATCGGGGTCGCCGTTCGCAGTGGTTTACCTGGGGGCGTCGTCCGGTTGATGCACTCATGCACTTCGGGACTACGGTGATAAAGAGGGCTGAAACAGGTGGCCGGGCCGCGCGGGCCGTGGCGCACCACACAGTAGGGGCGATTCGCGTGCTTTTGCGTAATTTTGCCGCCAGTTCGCGGCGCGAATCGTTGTACCGCGGTCATTCAGCGCAATCCAGCATTATAGCCTTATGCGCCGTAGGGATCGGGGCGGCGCGCGCATGTCGCCGTGGTGCGAAAGCCTTCCCGAAACCGCGCTCCGCCATGCTGATATCGGTGTGAAGATAACTTCGTTGGGCGCGGCGGGGCGCGATGCTAGTCTTGCCTCCATTCAAGCTTTGCGCCGTCTGGCGGCGCGCCTGGGAGGCATGTCATGCATTCAACACTCGCGTTCGCGACGGACGTTCAGGCCGATCGTCCTGAGCGTGCTGTTACCGCTATTACGCGTCGGAGTGCGAATCATCACGCTGACGATCGTCACATCGCCGATTTTCGCGCGGACCGGATCGCCGACGACAGGGATGCGCAGGCTCTCGCCGCCCATCCATCCGCGCAACCCGCTGCCGCCGCGCGCGCCGATGGCGCTTTCGACGCGCTCGAATATCTCGTTGGCGTGAATCTCGCGCGGCTGCGCGCCGAGCGCCAGCTTTCGCTCGACGCGCTCGCCCGCGCCTCGGGCGTTTCGCGCGCGATGCTCGCGCAGGTGGAATCGGCGCGCAGCGTGCCATCGATCAAGGTCCTTTGCAAGGTGGCGGCGGCGCTCAAGGTGTCGGTGTCGGCGTTCCTGCGGCGGCATGCGGTAATCGGGTTCGAGCATTTGCCCGCCGAGCGCGCGTCGCGCCGCGTGAGCGCCGATGGCCGCTATTCGGCGCGCGCGCTCTATCCCGAGGACGGCCCCGCCGTGGCCGAATTCCACGAACTGCGCATTGCGCCGTTGCATACCGAGCCCGGCACACGCCGCGCGCCGGGCACCACGGTGAACCTCGTGGTGAGCGAAGGCACGCTCGAAGTGAGCGTGCACGACCGGCGCCAACTGCTCGCGACCGGCGATGCGATCGTGTTCGACGCGGATCAGCCGCACAGCCTGCGCAACCCCGGCGACACCGAGGCGCGTGTCTTCCAGGTCACGCTCAACGCCGAAACGCCGCCGCGCTGGGACGTGCCGCTGCCGGGCGAAGCCCGGGATATTCGGGATACCCGGCCAGTCGCGACAGTGCAGCCGGCATGAGGGTCATATCGCGCATCGTCGTATCGTATGTGTCATGCGTCTCACCGTGGTTGGCGGCGTGCGCCCGTCCACGCCGCATTCCCGCATTGCGCAACGCACAAGACGCGGTGCGCGAGGCTTGTCTACTGTTTTTTTTTCCGCGCTGCACGATGGCGCGCTCTGTTGTATTCTTTGCCCGCCGGTTCAACCGGTAATCAGTGCGTCTTCAGGGCGGGGTGAAATTCCCCACCGGCGGTATGCCGGCCGCGCCGCAAGGCAAGGCCGACGAGCCCGCGAGCGCCTGCGCGAAGTCTTTCTCGCAGGGTCAGCAGATCTGGTGCGATGCCAGAGCCGACGGTCATAGTCCGGATGAAAGAAGATGTGCAGATGGTCATGTTTGCCCAACCGCCGCGGCTTTCCGGCCTGCGCCGGCCTCGCGCGATGCTTCCGGCATCGGGCACTGGCCGCGTGCGCCGAAGTCGCGCGCCGGGGATTCCTGTCTGTTTGCAATGCCCTGAAACGTTTTTCGCCCAACTTTTGCGAGGAGCGTTTCACATGTCCTTTACCCGCAATGCTGTTTCTGTCGAGCCGTTGCTCGACGCCATCGACGATCTTCCCCTGCTCGACACCGAACCGGTGCCGCCGCGCATCGCCGCCGCGCTGCAAGCCATGCGCGAAGGCCGTCCGGTCGTGCTGCAGGACGACCACGACCGCGAGGACGAAGCCGATCTCGTGCTTGCCGCCGAGCGCCTCACGACCGAGACGATGGCGCTGTTCATCCGCGAATGCAGCGGCATCGTGTGCCTGTGTCTGTCCGACGAGAAGGTGCGCGCGCTTGAGCTGCCGCCCATGGTTTCGCATAACGAGAGCCGCAACCGCACCGCGTTCACTGTGTCGATCGAGGCGCGCGACGGCGTGAGCACGGGCGTGTCGGCCGCCGACCGCGTGACGACGATCCGCGCCGCCATCGCCGCGAACGCGCAGCCAGCCGACATCGTGCGCCCCGGCCACGTGTTTCCGCTGCGCGCGCAGCCGGGCGGCGTGCTGGCGCGCCGCGGCCACACCGAAGGCACCGTCGATCTGGCCGCGCTCGCGGGCCTCGCGCCCGCCGGCGTGCTGTGCGAGTTGATGAATCCGGATGGCACGATGGCGCGCGGCCAGCAGGTCGACGACTTCGCGAAGCGGCACAACCTGCCGATGCTGACGATCGCCGAACTGGTGGCGTTCCGCGAGTCGCTCGCGCAGGCGCGCGAGCGCTGCGCCGAGCCGGCGTAAGGAAAAGGCGCCCGGAACACGGGCCGGCAAGCAGGGCGGGCGGCGCGTCGGCACGGGCGCCGCGCCATTACCGCTGTGCACAGTTGCGACAAACGGCGCGTAGCCTTGCGGCTCACGCGCCGTTTGTCGTTCTGCGAGTGCCGAACGCATAGCAGCGGGGCGGGCGGCGCGCGAGGCGCCAGGCGCTGCGGGGGCGGCTCGCGGCCATGCTTCGTAAGCGGATCCGCGCTACGGCGCGTCGCTACGACTGCTGATCGCCGAATTCCCCGCGCACGCCCGCCTCGACTAGCGCGGGCAGTTCATCCATGTGTTTCATGATGCGTGTGATGCCCATCTCGCGCAGCACATCGGCATAGCCCGACGGGATATGGCTCGCGCCGACGAACGCGATCGTCTTCATGCCGGCCGCGCGCGCGGCGTTCAGGCCCGAGAGGCTGTCCTCGACGACGAGGCAGCGCGCCGGCGCCACGCCGAGCACCGAGGCCGCGTGCAGATAGATGTCCGGATAAGGCTTGGGCCGCGCGACCTGCTCGGCGCTGAAGATGCGCTCGCCGAAGATCGCGTCGAGCCCGGCGCGCCGCACCGACGCGTGCACGCGCGTGAGCCGGCTGTTGGAGACCACGGCGGCGGGCAGGGCGACCTGGCGCAGCGCGTCGCGCACGCCGTTGATCGGGCTCACCGATTCGGCGATGGCGACTTCGCAGTTGTGATCGATCGTCTCGAGAAAACGCTCGGGCAGGGTGAGACTGAAACGCGTCGCGACGTCGGCGAGAAAGCGCGAGGTCTGCTGGCCGAACGCCGTGGCCACGGCGGCGCGAAAATCGACGCCGGGAAAGGTGCGGCTGAGCGTATCGAAGAGGACGTGGTCGGCAATGACTTCACTGTCGACGAGTACGCCGTCGCAGTCGCAGATGAGATGGTCGATCATGCGCAAGACGAAAGTGCGGAGAGGCTGGACGGCCGGGCCGGGCGGAGCCTGCGTGGCCGGGCAAGGCGGGGAGGTTGAAAACGTCATGATACGTGCTTTTGCAGCCGCGGCGGCCTTCTCATGAGACGCGTGGCGAAGTGGTGCGCGCGTGTGCATCCTGAACGGCCAGGGTGTGGCGCGCGCCGCGCGATGCGACAATAGCCGGTGTGATCGAAAACCGCAGCAATCAGCGGCACCAGCGCAATGAGGACAAGGGGGAAGGCTATGCGTGGACTTGCGATGATCGGCGCAGCAGTGCTGGCCGTGGGGTGTGCCGGATGCGCCGGCACATCGGGGCTCATGGGCGGCTGGCGCGCTCCGCCGTTCGCCGAGTTGCAGCAGATGTGCGGCACTCAACAGGCCGATTACGGCGCCGATACGCCGGCCGTCTATTCGGCGGTCTACGACGCCTGGGTGGCGAGCCGTCACGGCAAGCTGCCGCAAGCGCAGTTCTGCAGCTTCCAGGCGGGTCTCGCGCAGCAATACGCCGCGCACGGCACGAGCGCCAACCCGCAGGCGCGCAACGAATGGGTGACGTATCTCAACGAGCAGCGCGCCCAGGCGCTCTCCTGGCGCGCATCGGCCGATTCGACCTTGCGCGGGGGCTGAGCAGGCCGCTCGGGCACGAAGAAGTCAGGCACGAAAAAAATGGTCACGCGGGCATGAAGCGCGCGGGTCCGCGTGACCATGCACTGCAGGCGTACGTCTACAGCCGTGCGCCTGCATCGGGGAAGGTCTCGACAAGCCACGCTGGCGGACGACTCCTGCGTCCGCCCGGGCCGAGAAAAATTAACGGAACATCAGCAAAAGGATCAGGCCGGCGCACGAATGCCGCGCGCCCGTTCAGTCATGAACATCGCTTGATGGCGCGCAATGCGGAGTCGCCGACTTCGGTAAGTCGCCATTGCTGGAGGCCGGAAGCGAGTCGCTCCAGTTGGACGAGCTGTCGTTCGAGGAGGGCGTCCAGTTCTTCGCGTTCCATGTCGATCTGGTTGGGGGCGTCCTTCACTAGCAGCAGGGTGGCGAATTCATGCGGACTCAGCATCGTTCTCTCCATGTTGCCGCATCAGAGGTCATCCAGCGCGGCCCGCAGGGCGGCGTGACGACAGTCATGCGGTGGGCGTGAGCGAAAGCCTGCAGCGGCGCGATGCGGGGGCTGGATGAACATCCGTCTGCTGGTTTGTTGTCGCGCGTCACTCGTCCGGCAAGTGGCGGCAAACAACCCAAACGGCATCCAGCCCGGATCGGCGCCGGGGAACTGGAGTGTAGTCAACCAGCCTGCGTTGTACAAATCACACCCCGAAAATATTCTGTTTGACATTCCGTGCCTGCTGCGGCGGTCGAGCCGTGCGCGCAGATCCTTGATTTCACTTCAAGTTCTTGCCGCAGCGCGGGAATGCGCAGTGATTCCGGCCGCCGCATGCGCGGGTGCGAGCGCGACTTTCCGGTTACTCCGATGCGTCCCCATGCCGCCACCCTCTCCGCATTTGCGCGCCGTCAAGCGGGTAGCGTGGAGGCATTCCTCGGTGCGCAGACGCGGCCGGCGAGGCGGCACACAATGTTGTCGCGTGTGCTTGCCGCGAGCGTGTGTCTTCCGGCATCTCGCGCGCTGGCGCCAGGCCCGCTGGAGGCGGCTTTGCGGAGATCGGGCGGGAGCTGGCGCGACGCGATCCGCTCTTGCGTGAGATAGCCGGTGCGTCTGCCGCCATGTGCACAAGCGCCGGATGACGGCATGACAACGTCCCCGCAAGTGCCTTGCAAGTCGACTCTTCCCGGAACTGCGGCAGGCGGGATCGGTCTGTGCTCTCAGACTGCAGCTTCACGAAACAAGACCTAAGATGAAGTAATCACGGCTGGTGCCTTTCACTATGTGGCGGGAACGCAAGACCGGGTTGCCAAACCGGTGGCGCGCCGCGCGGAAAGATGCCGCTTTGGAGCAAGACAGAATGCGCAACGACACTGAGTCCCGTCATGTGATGCCCTGGCGCATCGAAGATATCGATCTCACCCGCATCGACCGTCAGCGTGCCCGCACCAATGAAGACCTGCTGCTGCTGCTCTGCGCGTCGTCGTTCATTGAAAGCGGCTCGGATCTGTACACGAGCAACCTCAGCGTATTCTTCAACGGCGATCCGGAAGTCTCCGACTGGCTCAACAACGAGTGGGAGCACGAGGAGCTTCAGCATGGCCGCGCCCTGAAGACCTACATCCAGTACGTGTGGCCCGAATTCGACTGGGACACGGCGTTCCGCAACTTCATCGAAGAGTATTCGAAGACCTGCTCGTTCGAGGAGTTCGAGCGTACGCGCGCGCTCGAAATGGTCGCGCGCTGTGTGGTGGAGACGGGCACGGCCACGCTTTACCGGGCGATCGGCGAATGCTCGGACGAGCCGGTGCTCAAGGAGATCACCGACAACATCCGCAGCGACGAAGTGCGTCATTACAAGCACTTTTTCCGCTACTTCAAGAAGTACAACCAGGTCGAAGGCCATGGTCGCCTCGCCGTGCTGGGCGCGCTCATGCGTCGCGTGATGGAGATCAAGAACGAGGACTCGGAGATCGCGTTGCGGCACGTGTTCGCCACCCGCTATCCCGACCGCGTGCAGGATGCGGCCTATAACCGCGAGCTCACGGCGCGCGTGAACAAGCTCGTGCGCCACAATCTTTCCGCCGACATGTGCGTGAAGATGCTGCTCAAGCCGCTCGACATTCCCGCGAAGATTCAACCGGGCGTGCACTATCCGCTCGCGAAGATCACGCAGCACGTGTTCTTCCGCTGAAGCGTTTATCCCCGCACGCGCCAGTTGGCGATTGCAGGGCAGGAAACGTACAAAGGCCCGCTAAAAAGCGGGCCTTTGTACGTTTGGTGGCGCGAGGCTTCGCTCGCGCGCGGTGCTAATGGCGATTAACGGTCGCGCTGGCCGTTGCCGTCGCGGCGCGAGTTGCCCGGACGGCCGCCCAGCAAGGCGCCCGGATTCGATTGCGGCTTGCGTTGCGGGCGTCCCAGCGCGCTTTCGTGCGATACGCCGCGCTGGCTTTCCCGGCGTGTGTGCTCGCCGCGGCCGCCCTGTGCGCTGTGATTCGCGCCTTGTTGCTTCACCGGCTTGGCGGTGCGCACGCCGTTCGGCGCGGCGGGCCTGGCCGGGCGCTGGCCCGCGCTGCTGCCGCTGCCAGCCTGGTTGCCGCCGTTATTGGCGCGATTGCTGCCACCGTTGGCCGCTTGTGCGCGACCATTGTCACGGCTACCCTCGCGGCCGCCTTCGCGGTTGCCGCCACGTGTGTCGCGTCCCTGCGCCGGCTTGGCCGCCGCGTTGCCGGCATTGCCCGCGGCACCGCGCCCCTGGCCTTGCACCTGGCGCTGCCCGCGACCTTGCTGCTGACCACGGCCTTGCTGCTGCCCACGGCGCAGGATCGGCTCGGGTTTCGCATTCGGGTCCGGCTCGAAGCCAGCAATGACCTCTTGCGGCACCGCGCGCTTGATGAGCTTTTCGATGTCCTTCAGAAGCTGGTGCTCGTCCACGCAGACGAGCGAGACCGCTTCGCCGGTCGCGCCCGCGCGGCCCGTGCGGCCGATGCGGTGAACGTAGTCCTCGGGCACGTTCGGCAGGTCGAAGTTGACCACGTGCGGCAACTGGTCGATGTCGATGCCGCGCGCCGCGATGTCGGTGGCCACGAGCACCTGCAGGGTGCCGTCCTTGAACTCGCTCAAGGCGCGCGTGCGCGCCGACTGGCTCTTGTTGCCGTGGATCGCGAGGGCGCTGATGCCGTCCTTCGTCAGTTGCTCGGCAAGGCGGTTCGCGCCGTGCTTGGTGCGCGTGAACACGAGCACCTGGAACCAGTTGTGCTGGCGGATCAGGTGCGTGAGCAGCTCGCGCTTGCGGTCGCGGTCGACGGGATA